>JAEWKH010000110.1 GCA_023386155.1 Pseudomonadota bacterium | reverse complement strand
GAATGACGAGAACGCGGCCACGTGGGCCAAGGACCGTCATGCCGATGACCCGCCCGCTCGCGTCGAGGGCGACGCCGCCTTCCGCCTGGAAGTCGAGCCTGAGATCCAGATGGAGCCTGCGGTCGATAAGGCCGCCGCGCAGGCTCCTCCAGGGACCGCCCGCCAGTGCGACGATACCCAGCGCAGCAATCAGGCCCTCCGGCTGCCGCCCTGCGGCAAGGATGGGATGACCCGCGCGAAGCCCATCCGTTGGACCGAGGGCGATCTCCTCCAGCGGCTGCTCTTCAATGCGCAGGAGGGCGATGTCCGTGCTCGGATCACGGCCCACGAGATCTGCTGCGACCTGACTTCCATCGGGACGCGTGATCGTCAGGTCTTCGTCTGCCTCCAGCGCTTCCTCCGCCGTCACGGCGAGGCCCGGGCGCCAGAGAAAGCCGCTCGACGTTCCGCGCCTGCGTCCGTGGATTGTCACGAGCCATGGCGCGACGCTGTCGAGAAGATCGGCGGCACGATCCAGGATCGCACGAGAGGAGGAGCCGGCTGATGGGTCTGGCATGACAAACCTCTTCGGTCATCGTCCAGACGATCCTGCCGGCAAACGTTTTGCTTCGATACTGACCGGGCGGCTAGGTGTCGCGCCGCCTCACATGAAAAAGGCCCCGCCTTGGGGCGGGGCCTGGCTTGATCAGCTGCGCTTCGGTGGAGAAGCGGGCCAGCTTTTGATGAGCGTGTCGTAATCCACCGTCTCTCCCTTCGGCTTCTCGTTCGCCAGCTTGCGCTGGGGCGCGATGGTGCCGGCGGTTTCGGCCTTCTTGAACCATTCCTCGGCGGATGTCTTCGGGTTCAGCTTCGGTCCGCACTCGCCCTGCACATTGGCGCGCTCGAGACGGCCCAGCACCTCGTCCTGAGCATTGGCGAGCGAGGTCATCGCTTCCTGCGGGGTCTTGGCGCCGGAGGCGGCATCACCGATGTTCTGCCACCAGAGCTGCGCGAGCTTCGGATAATCCGGCACATTGTTGCCGGTGGGCGTCCATTGCACGCGGGCGGGCGAGCGATAGAACTCGACGAGGCCGCCGAGCTTCGGCGCGCGATCCGTCATCGACTGATGCCAGATATCGCTTTCGCGGATGAAGGTGAGACCCACATGGCTCTTCTTCAGCGAAACCGTCTTGGACGTCACGAACTGGGCATAGAGCCAAGCCGCCTTCCGGCGATCCACCGGTGTGGATTTCAGGAGCGTCCACGATCCCGCGTCCTGGTAGCCGAGTTTCATGCCGTCCTTCCAGTAGGACCCGTGCGGCGAGGGCGCCATCCGCCATTTCGGCGTGCCGTCCGCATTCACGACGGGAAGGCCGGGCTTCACCATGTCGGCGGTGAAGGCCGTGTACCAGAAGATCTGCTGGGCGATGTTGCCCTGCGCCGGCACCGGTCCGGATTCGGAGAAGTTCATGCCGGCCGCCTGGGGCGGGGCATACTTCTTCATCCAATCGAGATATTTGGTGATGGCATAGACGGCGGCGGGACCGTTCGTGTCGCCGCCGCGCTCGATCGAGGAACCGACCGGACGGCAGCCTTCCATCCGGATTCCCCATTCGTCGACCGGCAGGCCGTTCGGGATGCCCTTGTCGCCGTTGCCCGCCATGGAGAGCCAGGCATCGGTGAAGCGCCATCCGAGCGACGGATCCTTACGGCCGTAATCCATGTGGCCGTACACCTTGACGCCGTCGACCTCCTTCACATCGTTGGTGAAGAACTCGGCGATGTCCTCATAGGCCGACCAGTTCACCGGCACACCGAGATCGTAGCCATACTTGGCCTTGAACTTCTCCTTCAGATCCGGGCGCTGGAACCAGTCGTAGCGGAACCAGTAAACGTTCGCGAATTGCTGGTCCGGCAGCTGGTACATCTTGCCGTCCGGCGCCGTCGTGAAGGACCTGCCGATGAAGTCCGCGATGTCGAGGGTGGGCGAGGTGACGTCCTTGCCTTCTCCCGCCATCCAGTCGTCGAGCGCCACTGCCTGCTTGTAGCGGAAGTGGGTGCCGATGAGATCGGAATCATTGACCCAGGCATCGTAGATGTTGCGGCCTGACTGCATCTGCGTCTGGATCTTCTCCACCACGTCGCCTTCCTGGATCAGGTCGTGGGTGAGCTTGATGCCGGTGATTTCCGAGAAGGCCTTCGCGAGGGTCCGTGCCTCGTATTCATGGGTCGTGATGGTCTCGGAGACCACGTTGATCTCCTGGCCGACGAAAGGCTTGGCCGCATTCACGAACCATTCCATTTCCTTCAGCTGCTCGTCCTTGGACAAGGTGGAGGGCTGGAATTCGCTGTCGATCCAGCGGCGGGCCTCTTCCATGCCCGCGAGAGCGGCGCTGGATCCAAGCGCCATGGCAAGGACGCTTGTCGTGACAAACAACTTCAAGTGCCGGTGAGATTGGGTGAGTTTCATTCGTTCCTCCCAAGTAATGCCCTAGCCGGCTTCTGCGCTGGTCTTGTTCCCTCCGGTCCGGGCAAACCGCAGGGCTTTCTTGAGCCTTCCTCCTAGACGTAGCGGAACACCAGAGCCGCATAGAGCAGGGAAAGGCCGGAGGCCCACCACAGGTCCGGGCCGACGAGGCCCAGCCAAGCGAGGTGGATGAAGGCCGCACCAAGAAGCGAGATGAAGAGGCGGTCGCCGCGGGTCGTCGGGATACGTAAGATCCCGACACGTTCCGTCTCCGGGCGATAGATCGCGAGCAGGGTCATGATCAGCAAAAGGCTTGCGATTCCGGCAAAGAACAGCCCCGTCTGCCATGTCCAGGCCATCCATGCGAGATCGGCCATGCTAAGTCTCCTTAGACCCGGCCCAGGGCGAAGCCCTTGGCGATGTAGTTGCGGACGAACCAGATCACGAGTGCGCCCGGCACGATGGTGAGCATACCGGCCGCGGCGAGCAGGCCCCAATCCATGCCGGAAGCCGAGATGGTGCGGGTCATGGTGGCGGCGATGGGCTTGGCGTTGACCGAGGTCAGCGTGCGCGCCAGCAGAAGCTCGACCCAGGAGAACATGAAGCAGAAGAAGGCCGCGACCCCGATGCCCGAGGCGATCAGCGGCATGAAGATCTTTACGAAGAAGTGCGGAAAGGAATAGCCGTCTATGGCGGCCGTCTCGTCAATCTCACGCGGAACGCCGGACATGAAGCCCTCCAGGATCCATACGGCCAGCGGCACGTTGAAAAGGCAATGCGCCAGCGCGACGGCCCAGGGCGTGTCGAAGAGGCCGATGGCCGAATAGAGGTTGAAGAAGGGGAGGGCGAACACGGCCGCCGGCGCCATGCGGTTGGTGAGCAGCCAGAAGAACAGATGCTTGTCGCCGAGAAACTTGTAGCGCGAGAAAGCGTAGGCTGCCGGAAGCGCGAAGGAGATCGACAGCACCGTGTTGATCACGACATAGGTCAGTGAGTTGATATAGCCCGAGTACCAGCTCGCGTCGGTGAAGATCTTGACGTAGTTGTCGAAGGTGATCTCCTGCGGCCACAGGGTGAGGCCGGACGTTATCTCCATGTTCGTCTTCAGGCTCATGTTCAGAAGCCAGTAGATCGGCAGCATCAGGAACAGGAGGTAGAGAGTCATCACCACCACGCGCCCGTTCACCCGCGGGCCGGACAGGGCCCGGTTCGCGGCCAGCGGCGCTGCGACGGGCTTTGTCTCGGACGCGCCGACGGCGATGGTTCCGGTCATGCTTCGACTCTTTCGCGCTCGGCATCCACGTTGGTCATGACGGTGTAGAAGACCCAGCAGATGGCGAGGATGATCAGGTTGTAGACCAGCGACATGGCAGCCGCCTTGCCGAGGTCGAACTGGCCGAGTGCCAGCTTCACCAGATCGATGGACAGGAAGGTGGTGGCGTTGCCCGGGCCGCCGCCGGTGATCACGAATGGCTCGGTGTAGATCAAGAACGAATCCATGAAGCGCAGGAGTACCGCGATCAGCAGGACGCGCCGCATCTTCGGCAGCTGAATCGTGCGGAAGATGGCCCATCGCGAGGCACCGTCGATTCGGGCCGCCTGGTAATAGGCATCGGGGATCGATTTCAGCCCGGCATAGCAGAGGAGGGCGACGAGGCTCGTCCAATGCCACACATCCATGATGATGAGCGTGATCCAGGCGTCGATGGGATCGTTGGTGTAATTGTAGTCGATGCCGAGGTGGTTGACGGTCCAGCCGAGAAGGCCGATGTCGCTGCGGGCGAAGACCTGCCAGATCGTTCCGACCACGTTCCACGGAATGAGAAGCGGCAGCGCCATCAGGATGAGGCAAAGCGCGACCGTCCAGCCTTCGCGCGGCATGGCGAGCGCCACCGCGATGCCGAGGGGCACCTCGATCGTGAGGATGATCGCCGAGAAGAGGAGCGTCCGCCACAGGGCATCGAAGAAGCGTCCGCCGAGTTCCGTCGATGGATCGAGCAGTTCCTGGAACCAGCCTATTCCATTCCAGAAGAACTGGTTGTTGCCGAAGGTATCCTGCACCGAATAGTTCACCACGGTCATCAGCGGCAGGACGGCCGAGAAGGCCACGATGGCGAAGACCGGCAGAACGAAGAACCAGGCCCTGTTGCTGACGGTCTTCGTCATGCTCGTTGCCCTCTGATCGGCTCGCCCGGGACGAGATGCCCGTCGGCATAGATGTGGACGTGGCGTGGATCGAACGCGAGCGCGGCTTCGTTCCCCTCTATGGAGATGCCTTCCGGAACGCTGGCGGCAAGAGGGCGCCCGCTCATCTCGACCCGCGCGATGCGCGCGCGGCCGATATCGTCGATGCGCCGGATCTGAACCGGCAGTCCCGATCCTCTCGGTTGAAGCTCCACGAATTCCGGCCGGATGCCGAGCTCGACGCGCTCTCCACCCGGAAGGGGGCGATAGATACGTTGAAGGGCAATGGTCTGATCGCCGATGAAAGCGGTGGCGCCCTCGACCTTGCAGGGCAGGATGTTCATGCCCGGCGAGCCGATGAAATGCCCGACGAAGGTATGGGCCGGGCGCTCGAACAGCTCGTCGGGCGTTCCCGTCTGAACCACGGCGCCGTCATGCATGACCACGACCTTGTCGGCAAAGGTGAGTGCCTCCGTCTGGTCGTGCGTCACGTAGATCATGGTGATGTCGAGGGCGCGGTGAATTTCCTTCAGGGTCGAGCGCAGCTGCCATTTCAGGTGCGGGTCGATCACGGTCAGCGGCTCGTCGAACAGGATCGCCGCCACGTCCGGGCGCACGAGGCCGCGCCCGAGGGAGATCTTCTGCTTCATGTCGGCCGTGAGATTGCTGGCCTTTCGGTCGAGAACGCGGGTGAGGTCGAGAAGCCGTGCGATCTCTTCCACCCGCTGGGCCGTCCTGTCCCGCGGTACGTGCCGGTTCTTGAGCGGGAAGGCCAGGTTCTCCCGCACGCTCATCGTATCGTAGACCACCGGGAACTGGAACACCTGCGCGATGTTGCGCGCTTCGGTAGGAAGATCGGTCACATCGAGGTCGTCGAAAAGGACGCGCCCGCGCGTCGGCCGCACGAGGCCGGAGATGATGTTGAGCAGGGTTGTCTTGCCGCAGCCCGATGGGCCCAGCAGCGCATAAGCCCCGCCCTGGTTCCAGACATGGTTGATTTCCTTCAGGGCGTAATCCTCTGGCGTGCGGGGATCGGCCTTGTAGGCGTGGGCGAGATGATCGAGCGTGATGCGGGCCATCTGTCTCTCCTCACGCTGCTTTCTGCGTTGGGCCGGCGGCGGCAAGACGGCCCGCTGCATCGAACAGGAACAGGTGGCGCGGATCGATATAAGCGGTCACGGGGGATTTCGGTTCAAGCCGCCTCACGCCGGGAACGAGCGCCACGAGACGATGTTCGCTGGCATCGAGATGGACATAGCTTTCCGAGCCGGTGATTTCGGAGACCGAGACGATGGCCGGTATGGCAATTTCATCGGTTCCGGAGGGTTCGAGGGCGAGGTGATGCGCCCGGAAACCCACGGTGTAGTCCCCGTCGGTAATGGCCGCGAGCGGGCCGGTCGCATGGATCTCGCCGCCCGTACTCAGGCTCGCGCTGCCGCCGGTCTTGCGGACCTTGAGGGTATTGAGCGGCGGATCGGAGAATACGCGGGCGGCGATCAGGTCGTGGGGGCGGCGATAGACCTGCGGCGTCGGCCCGAACTGAGACACGCGACCCTCGAACAGGGTCGCGGTGTTGCCGCCGAGAAGGAGGGCCTCCGATGGCTCCGTGGTGGCATAGACGAAGATGGCGCCCGAGGCCGCGAAGACCCGCGGCAGTTCCTCGCGCAGTTCCTCGCGCAGCTTGTAGTCGAGATTGGCCAGGGGCTCGTCGAGCAGGACGAGGTCCGCGCGCTTCACCAGCGCCCGTGCGATCGCCGTCCGCTGCTGCTGCCCGCCGGAGAGGTTCAGCGGCTTGCGGTCGAGATACGGCTCGAGCTTCAGAAGCTTGGCAGCCTCGCGGACCCGTGCATCGATCTCGCCCTTCGGCAGACGGGATACGCGCAGGGGCGAGGCGATGTTCTCGTAGACATCGAGCGAAGGATAATTGATGAACTGCTGATAGACCATGGCCACGCTTCGGCGCTGCACGGGCCAGCCCGTCACGTCCTTGCCATCGACAAGAACTCGGCCATTCGTCGGCGCATCGAGCCCGGCCATGAGACGCATGAGCGAGGTCTTTCCGGCAAGCGTCGCGCCGAGCAGCACATTGAGGGAGCCTCGTTCCAGGGTCAGGTTGACATCGTCGATATGGGTCGCTGCACCGACCTTCTTCGTCACGCTGTCGAGAACCAGGGTCATCGGATCCCCCCTGCGCTTCGGGCGAGACGGGGTGCCGTGGAGACGGGATATGTGAGGATGATCGCGGCGTCAGGTTCTGCCGCGTTTCGGGCCATGTCATACCCGTATGCGCTACCACTCACCGCGACGCTGAACATCGCCGATTCTTGCGGACCCAAGAGCGCTTCTCCCGGCTGCAGACCTGTTTGGATCTGAGCTTTTTATGTTGTTATGGTGAAGGTATCTTGCCCCCATGGCGAAAGCAACTGCTGGACACAGGCGCAAACTGGTCTTCGACTGGTCTGAAACCGGGAACGTTTCGTGCTTTATGCTCAAAGGTATATTTTGAACTGAGGCGCCTTTCGAGAGTTCAAGCACCACGCGCCGGTTCCGCTTCTCCTCATCGTGGCCGGTCCATTCCTCCGAACCAGCTGGGAGAACGCCATGCCAGAAACCGTAAAGCCTCTCGCCATCGTGACGGGCGCCTCATCGGGCATCGGTTATGAACTTGCGAAACTCTGCGCTCAGAACGGCTACGATCTGCTGATCGCCGCCGATCAGGCCGCCATCCACGATGCGGCGAAGGATTTCCAGGCGCTCGGCGCCGAGGTCGAGGCTATCGAGACCGATCTCGCCACTCTCGAGGGTGTCGACAAGCTCTATGCCGCGATCAGAGGCAGGCCCATCGGTGCACTTCTGGCCAATGCAGGGCATGGGCTCGGTCACGCTTTCCTGGATCAGGAGTTCGCCGAGGCGCGCCATGTCGTCGACACCAACATCACCGGGACGATCTACCTGATCCATAAGGTCGGCCGCGACATGCGCGCCAGAAACGAGGGCCGCATCCTCATCACGGGCTCCATCGCCGGCTTCATGCCCGGCACTTTCCAGGCCGTCTACAACGGCACCAAGGCCTTCATCGATTCCTTCTCCTTCGCTCTCCGGGCCGAGCTGAAGGATACCAATGTGACGGTGACCTGCCTGATGCCAGGTGCCACCGAGACCGAGTTCTTCGAGCGGGCGGGCATGGAGGATACGCAGGTCGGCCAAGCCAAGAAGGACGACCCTGCCACTGTAGCGAGGGTCGGTTTCGACGCGATGATGAAGGGCGAAGGCGACGTGGTGAGCGGGTGGAAGAACAAGTTCACCACGATCCTTGCCAATGTGACGCCGGCCGGCATGCTCGCCGAACAGCACCGCAAGATGGCCGAGCCGGGATCTGGCAAGCGCTGAATGAAACTGTGCTGCGCTTGGTCTGCCTTGGTGCTCCGCGGATGCCAAGTTGACGATCGGCACCTGATCGGTCAGGAGCGGTGATCGAAACCGCGAGGGATTTTTCGATGACCAAGCCGACGGATCTGCAGCAGCGCCTGACGGGCCTTCTCGGCCCCGCAGCCGTCATCACGGAAGGCCCGGATCTCGAACCTTATGCCGTCGACTGGCGTAAGCTCTTCCCTGGCCGGCCGGCCTGCGTCGTCCGCCCGTCCTCGACCGGGCAGGTGGTCCAGGTTGTGCAGGCCTGCCGCGAGGCGGGCGCTGCCATCGTCCCGCAGGGGGGCAATACGGGACTGGCCGGCGGCGCGGTGCCGGATGCATCCGGCACACAGGTCGTCCTCTCCCTCAACCGGATGGCGGTCATCCGCAACCTCGATCCGATAGGGCTGACCATCGAGGCGGAGGCCGGGTGCATTCTCAAGGTAGCTCAGGATGCCGCGTCGGCGGCGGGGCGCCTGTTGCCGATCAGCCTGGCGGCCGAGGGCTCGGCCACCATCGGCGGGGTCGTTGCCGCCAATGCGGGCGGCGTGAACGTGCTGCGCTACGGCATGACCCGCAGCCTCGTCCTCGGCCTGGAGGTGGTCCTGCCGGACGGCACGATTGCCAATGGCCTGCGGAAGCTGCGCAAGGACAACGCGGGCTACGACTGGAAGCAGCTCTTCATCGGCAGTGAAGGGACCCTTGGGATCGTGACGGCGGCGGTCCTGCGGCTTCTGCCCCGGCCGAAGCATTCCGTGACGGCTCTGCTCTCGGTGTCAGATCCTGCCGCCGCCCTGCGGCTTCTGGAGCTTGCCCAGGACGAGCTGGGCGATCAGATCTCGGCTTTCGAGCTGATATCTGCCACCTCCATGCAGCTTGTCGCCAAGCATGCCGGCCTGAAAGCCCCCATCGCCGAGGGCGAGTGGTTCGTGTTGATCGAGGCGGCCTCCAGTCTGGCGGGCTTGCGGGAGGCCGCTGAAGCGATGCTGGGATCGGCTTTCGAGCAGGCGATTGCCCTTGATGGCGTCCTTGCCGAATCAGGGGCTCAGGCGGCCCAGCTCTGGGCTTTGCGCGAGCATGTGACGGAGTCTGAAGCGCGGGAGGGCAAGAGCGTCAAGCATGACGTTTCCGTGCCGCTCACCGAGGTGCCGCGCTTCCTCGTCGAAGCCGGAGAGGCACTCGCAGCCGGAGCCCCGGGCACGCGCGTGAACGCCTTCGGGCATCTCGGCGACGGCAACATCCACTACAATGTTCTCGTCGAGGCCGGCCATGATGCAGGCGTCGTGAACCGCATCGTCCACGATGTGGTGGCGGCTTTCGGCGGCTCCATCTCGGCGGAGCACGGCATCGGCCAGTATCGCGTGGGCGAGCTGGCGCGCTATCGCGCAGCCGCCGAGATGGAGCTCGCCCGCACCCTCAAACGGGCGCTCGACCCCGACAACCTGCTCAATCCGGGCAAGGTGCTCTCGGCCTGACGGTCTCAGCCCCGGCCGAGCATGTAGAACTCGTCGTTCGGCCGCATGCTGGTGACATTAGCGAGGCGGTTCGACATGGCGAAGAACGCCGCAATCGCCGTGATGTCCCATACGTCGTCTTCGGTGAAGCCGTGAGTGCCCAATGCCGCGATGTCCGCGTCGCCGACGGAATGGGCTTCCAGAGCAACCTTCATGGCGAAGTCGAGCATCGCCCTCTGCCGGGGTGTGATGTCGGCCTTGCGGTAGTTGATGGCGACCTGGTCCGCGATCAGCGGGTTCTTGGCCCGGATCCGCAGGATCGCGCCATGGGCGACGACGCAATATTGACACTGGTTGGCGTTGCTCGTCGCCACCACGATCATCTCGCGCTCGGCTTTGGTCAGGTTGCCCGGCTTGTCCATCAGCGCATCGTGATAGGCGAAGAAGGCGCGGAACTCGTCTGGGCGGCGGGCCAGCACCAGAAACACGTTCGGCACGAAGCCCGACTTCTCCTGGACCGCAAGGATGCGCGTACGGATATCCTCGGGCAGGGCGGAAATCTCAGGAACGGGAAAGCGGCTGATCGGCTTGGTCACGAGATACCTCTTCCTATCGCGCCCCTGTTCATGAGCCAGGTTCCTCGAGGGGCTTATTGTCAGATGGAGCTTATTCAGGTTGGATCCTGCGAACAACGTGCAAGACGATCCCGAGGAGAATGCCCATGAGCGCCCAGCAGGCCATGACCGGAGACGACATTCTGCGGCGTGAGGATCGGGATGGGGTGGTGACCCTCACCCTCAATCGCCCGGCCCAGTTCAATGCCCTGTCCGAGGAAATGCTGTCGGCCCTCCAGGAGACGCTCGACGACCTGAAGGAGGATGAGGCGGTCCGCTGCGTCGTTCTCGCCGCCTCCGGCAGGGCTTTCTGCGCAGGGCATGATCTCAAGCAGATGCGGGCCAATCCGCGGCAGGATTATTACGAGGCCTTGTTCGCGCGATGCAGCCGGGTCATGCAGGGCATCGTCAACCTGCCCGTTCCGGTGATCGCGCGGGTCCATGGGATGGCCACCGCCGCGGGGTGCCAGCTCGTCGCCTCCTGCGATCTCGCGGTGGCAGCCGAGAGCGCGACCTTCGCGGTATCGGGGATCAATGTGGGATTGTTCTGTTCCACTCCCGCCGTGGCGCTCTCCCGCAATGTCTCGCCCAAGCGGGCCTTCGACATGCTGGTGACGGGGCGCTTCATCTCATCGGCCGAGGCCCTGTCCTTCGGGCTCGTCAACAGGGTGGCGCCGGATGCGGAGCTCGATCGGGCCGTCGCCGCCCTGACGGCCGATATCTGCGCGAAGAGTCCGGTGGCGATCCGCACGGGCAAGGCCATGTTCAGCCGCCAGCGCTCCATGGGCCTGGAGGAGGCTTATGCCTATGCGGGCAACGTCATGGCCTGCAACATGATGGCGGAAGATGCCGCCGAGGGCATCGATGCCTTCATCGAGAAGCGCAAGCCGCAATGGAAGGGGCGATGATCGCCCCTCGGTCAACCCGCCGCCTTGTGGGCCCGTGCCATTTCGCGCAGCTGGAACTTCTGGATCTTGCCCGTGGAGGTTTTCGGAAGCTCCGTGAAGATGACGGTGCGCGGGCACTTATAAGAGGCGAGATGCTGCCGGCACCAGGCGATGATGTCGTCGGCCGGCACTGACTGATCGGGCTTCAGCTCCACGAAGGCGCAGGGCGTCTCGCCCCATTTCTCGTCCGGCATCGCGACCACGGCCGCGGCCTGAATGGCTGGGTGCTTATACAGGGCATCTTCCACTTCGATGGAGGAGATGTTCTCGCCGCCGGAAATGATGATGTCCTTGGAGCGGTCCTTCAGCTGCACATACCCGTCGGGGTACTTCACCCCGAGATCGCCGGAATGGAACCAGCCGCCCTCGAAGGCCTTCGCGGTGCCGGTCGGGTTCTTGAGATAGCCCTTCATGACCACATTGCCCCGGAACATGACCTCGCCGAGCGCCTTACCGTCGGCTGGCACCGGCTCCATGGTCTCCGGATCGAGCACGTCGAGGGCCTCCAGCACCGGATAGCGCACGCCCTGCCGGGCCTTCTTCGCCGCATAGCCGCTCGGATCGAGCGAATCCCATTCCTCGTGCCATTCGTTGACGACCGCCGGGCCATAGACCTCCGTCAGGCCGTAGAGATGGGTCACGTCGAAGCCGGCCGCTTTCATGGCGGCGAGCACTGCTTCCGGAGGCGGGGCGGCGGCCGTCAGGAATTTGACCGTATGGGGCACGGGACGCTTCTCGGAGGATGGCGCATTGAGCAGGGTCGACATGACGATGGGCGCGCCGCAGAGGTGCGTGACCTTGTGATCCGCCAGGGCGTCGTACATGGGTTTCGCCCGCACGGCGCGCAGGCAGACATGGGTGCCAGCCACGATGGAGAGCGACCAGGGAAAGCACCAGCCGTTGCAGTGGAACATGGGAAGCGTCCACAGATAGACCGGGTGCTGGCCCATGCCGGCGGTGAGGATATTGCCCATGGCAAGCAGATAGGCGCCCCGGTGATGGTAGACGACGCCCTTCGGATCGCCGGTGGTTCCGGAGGTGTAGTTCAGGGTGATCGCGTCCCACTCGTCCTGGGGCGGGCTCCAGGCGAAGTCGGGATCGCCGCCAGCGAGGAATTCCTCGTACTCCATCGCGCCCAGGCGCTCGCCAGAGCCGGTGAATTCCGGGTCGTCGTAGTCGATGACGAGGGGCTTGGTCGCGGACAGTTCGAGAGCCGCCTTGATGGTGGCGGAGAATTCCCGGTCGGTGATCAGCACCTTGGCTTCGCTGTGCTCGAGGGAGAACGCGATGATCTTTGCGTCGAGGCGGGTGTTGAGCGTGTTGAGCACCGCGCCTGCCATGGGCACGCCGTAATGGCATTCGAGCATGGCGGGCGTGTTGGGCAGCATGACCGAAACCGTGTCGCCGCGCCCGATGCCGCGTTGGGCGAGGGCCGAGGCGAGACGTCGGGACCGGGCATAAAGGTCCTGGTAGTCTCGCTTCAGGGAGCCATGGATCAGGGCCGTGCGGCCAGGGTGAACCCTTGCGGCCCGCTCCAGGAAAGAGATTGGCGTCAGCGGTTGAAAATTCGCCGGGTTCTTGTCGAGATTCGTGTCGTAGATCGTCGAGGCCAAGGCAATTCCTCCCCTAGGCGGTGAGTATCGCCATGGGGAAGGAAACTGACAATCCTACCAAATGTCACCGCCTTCGCGCCCGCGAGCGAACAGCGAATCACCCCTTGGCGGACATGACGGCGCGCTGCGCCTTCGCCGTGATCTCGCCCCAGGCCTGGGCGCGGATATCGGAGGTCTGGCACACCCACGATCCGCCGACGGCTACCACGTTCGACAGGGCGAGCCAGTCACGGGCATTCGTCTCGTCGATGCCGCCCGTCGGGCAAAAGCGCGCCTGCGGGAACGGGCCCGCGAGAGCCTTCAGGGCCGGAATGCCGCCGGACGCGACGGCGGGGAAGAACTTGACGGTCGGGAATCCGTGGGCGAGCGCCGCCATGAGTTCGGAGGCGGTGGCGATGCCTGGAATGAACGGCATCTCGCTTCGGCTTGCGGCTTCAAGCAGATCCGGCGTCGCGCCGGGGCTGAGCGCAAAGCGGGCGCCGAGCGCCTGGGCGCGCTCGAGATCCTGAGGCGTCAGGATCGTTCCGATGCCGACGATGGCGTCGGGCACGTCCCGGATGATGGCGGCTGCGGAATCCGCGGCCGCAGGAGTGCGCAGAGTGATCTCCAGCAGGCGCAGTCCGCCTGCCACGAGCGCTCGCGCGAGGGGCACCGCGTCCTCCACGCGCTCCAGCGTGATGACCGGAACGATGGGGCCGGCGCGGAGGAGATCCGCCAGCTTCTTGTCGCGGGAGCCGGCGAGGTCCTTGTGGTCTTGTGGCATCGAGAAGCTCCTCGGATGGAGATTGGTCATTACGGCATGGCCTCGCGCGGAATGATCGCGCCGCGATAGCGCACGACCTGCCCGGCGAGGCGATGGCCTGCGGCCGCAGCGGATCGGGGGGCGGCGCCGGACAGGCGCGCGTGGAGATAGGCCGCCGCGAAGCTGTCGCCGGCCGCCGTGGTATCGACCACGTCCTGCGCAGGCTTGCCCGCTACGACGATATCCTCACCTTGCGACAGGACGCGGCAGGTCAGGTCGGGATGCTTCAGCACGATCTCGACCCTGCCTGAGACGGCCAGCAGTTCCTCCACGCCCGTGCGGCCGAAGAGCAGCTCGAGGTCTTCCGTCGAGGCGAGGACGATGTCGGCGCATTCGAAAGCCTCGCGGAAGGCAGCCCGCGCGATATCCGGATCGGGCCAGCCGCGAGGGCGGAAATTCGTGTCGAAGGCCACGCGCTTGCCTTTGGCGCGCGTATCGCGAAGCACGTCGAACAGGCGCTTGCGTCCCCCCTCTCCGTAGAGGGAAAGGGTGATGCCCGAAAGATAGACGAGATCGTATGTCCCAATGGCGTCGATGATGCTCTCGGCCTCCGGAGCCTGGAACAGCAGGCGCGCGGCGGCATTCTCCCGCCAGTAGGAGAACCGGCGTTCACCCTTCGAATCCGTCTGGATGATGTAAAGCCCTGGAAGCCGTCCGGCGAGGCGCAGCACCCGTTGCGTCCCAACGCCTTCCTGGTTCCAGGCGGCGATCAGCTCGTCACTCCAGCTGTCGTCTCCGAGGGCGGTGATGTAGTCGGTCCGAGTTCCCAGGCGGGCCAGATAGACGGCGGTGTTGAACGTATCGCCGCCATAGCCGCGGGACAATCGGCCGTCGGCCTCCTCCCGAAGCTCGATCATGCATTCTCCGATGCAGGCGACCTTTGTCATGCTTTCACCGTGGCGCTTCCCGAATCTGGCGGTCTTGAGTCCTTGGACGATCCAATAACCGCAATACCGCGATTTTGCGACAGGGGAAGTGACATCAGGTAATCCTCCGATGTTCAGCCTCAACCGGTCCGAGGAATCAGACACGTGCGCGGCAACTCGCGATCACTCTCCAAAAGCGGCCCAGCCGACAGTGTTTCTTTGAATTCCGGCCGCTTTGCGCCCGGTTCGGAGGGGAGGAAGGAGGCCGCGATTCAAGCAGGGCCAGCCAGCATTCAGGCTTCCATTGACGAGAAATCGACAAGTAACCGTTACTATTATGCGGAAAGCCAGCTTTGCCATCTTTAATTCTTGGCTGAAAGCGTTATTGAGAATCTGCTGTCTTACGCATTCACCATCTACAAAGGAGTTTCTGATGGCCAAGACTGCAACCAAAGTTTCCAAGAAGGCCCCGGCCAAGAGGGCCGCGGCGCCCAAGGCTGCAGCAAAGGCATCGTCGAAAGCTGCCAAGGCGCCCGCGAAGGCCGCCAGCAAGGCCGCTGCGGCCAAGGCACCGGCGAAGAAGGCGGCTGTGAAGAAGGTTGCTAAGGCTTCCTCCGCGGCGTCGTCTCCGATCCTGACGCTTCGCCACATTGCGGAGAAGCTCTCGGAACTGCACGAGCTTCCCAAGCGCCAAGCTAACGAGATGTTGACCCAGGTGGTCGAGATGATCGCCAAGAGCCTGAAGAAGGGCGACAAGATTCGCCTGACGGGCCTCGGCATCCTGCAGGTGCGCAAGCGCGCTGCCCGCATGGGTCGCAATCCGCAGACGGGCGAGCCCGTGAAGATCAAGGCCTCGAAGAAGATCGCCTTCCGCGCGGCCAAGGATCTCAAGGAAGCCATCTAATCCAGGCTTTCACCAGCCAGGAAAGCGCTCCACGCATATCCCGGCCGGCTGGAGCCGGCCCTATCGAGAGAGCAAGACAGGTCACCTGTCTTGCTCTTTTTTGTTGAGGAAAGCGCACTGTCCTCAAGCATCGGATCCGATCCCAAAAGAAGGTCCACTTTTGGGTCCGATGCTCTAGAACAGATCTGTGCAGACCGATCAGACTCAACCGTCGCGCCGCTCCAGGATTGTTCCGGTTGTCATCGGACGACTGGCCATTTCGTTCCTGCTGTGCCTCGGAGTCAGCGCCGGGCTGATCTGGGGGCAGGTCATCGCGATCCCCAATCGCATCAATCCTTTCACGCCATTGCGCATTGCCGACGAGGTCAGCTGGCTGACGCGCATCAAGCTTGCTCGTCTCGAGCATGACGGGAGTCAATGCCGTCAGGTTCTGGCGGATTCGACGGTCTCGCACAGGACGGTTCCGGATCGTCCGATGGCGCGGGATTGCGGCCTGACGGATGCGGTCGAAGTATCGAGGTCATCGGTCGGCTTGAGCCGGGAATTTACGGCCACCTGCTCGCTCGCAGTGGCCTGGGCTCTGTTCGAGACGCATGTCCTGCAGCCGGTTGCGAGGGGGCATTTCGGGCAGGACGTGGTGCGGGTCACGCATCTCGGCACTTATGCCTGCCGCAACATCAATCACCGTGCAGGCGGCCGCCGCAGCGAGCACGCGACCGCCAATGCCATAGACATTTCAGGATTCGTCCTGGCGGACGGGCAGCAGATTACGGTGCGAAATGATTGGCAGGGGAGCAGTGAGCGCCGCTCGGCGTTCCTCCGCGCCCTGAGGGATGAAGCGTGCGATTTCTTCGATGTGGTTCTCAGCCCCGACTACAACGAGGCCCACCACGATCACTTCCATCTCGATATGGGCTCCCGACGGGCATGCCGATGAGAGAACCATTCCGTATGGCTGGAGCGGGAAAGTCGATCAGTTGAAGGCGTAGCTCGGAGCCTCGCCCATCTGGGCGGCCTTGGCTGCGAGCAACAGCGCCTCGCCGAGTTCCCGGGCGTGCTCGGGCGTCATGGCGACTGGCATCTGGCGGCGGATGCCGCGCTCGTATTCCTCGGGAGAGGTCGCGAGTTCGATGACCATCATCGCATCGCGGCCATCGAGGGTGCCGACGGAGAAGCTGGTGAGAGCGCCGATCAGGTCCATATCCGGTTTCATGTTCTGCCCCTTGCGTAGCGTAATAAACCATTACCCGAAACGGCCACCTCCTGTCTGCTCTGCATACGGAGAGTGGATTTTGTTACGTTTGTCCGGCGCCCTTTTTCGGTCTCGCTGGGCCCGGGCCTTCTTGGAGCCAATCGCCGCAGCGGGATCAGAAGCGGCCGGTCCTACGCATCGAATGTCCAATTGAAGCGTTGACAGACAATCATCTTGACGGCGCTCGATCCATTGTGGCCGGGAGCGGAGGCAGTCATGGCGATCAGGCTCTTGAGTACCCTCGCGTTCTTCCTGCTGGCCGGCGACGTCCTTGCCGGCGGTCCCAATGTCCCCGAAACCCAGCTCGATGTCGCCCTCGTCATCGCCGTCGATGTATCCTCATCCATGGAAAGCGAGGAACAGGGCCTTCAGCGCGAAGGCTTCGTCGACGCCTTCCGGTCGTCCCTCGTCCATGAAGCCATCCAGAATGGAGTGAACGGGCGAATCGCCGTGACCTATGTCGAATGGTCGGGTGTCAAGGATCAAAGGGTCCTCGTGCCGTGGACGATCATCGACAGCCCCGAGAAGGCGGTTTCGTTCTCCAACCTGCTTGCCTATCAGCCTATCCGTCAAGCGGGCATGACCTCGATCTCCGGCATCATCGACCACAGCCGCAAGCTCTTCGAGCAATTGGGGGGAGCGCCCGTCCGCCGTGTCCTCGACATATCGGGAGACGGTCCCAACAACGATGGCCGCCACGTCGCCGATGCGCGCGATGAGGCCGTTGCGGACGGCATCGTCATCAACGGCCTGCCGATCATGTTCAGGCGGGCCTCCGGCAGTACGGAGCTGGAGGATCTGGACCTCTACTTCAAGGAATGCGTCATTGGCGGCATCGGCGCATTCGTGCTGCCCCTGCACGATCCCGAGCAATTCGCCATGGTCGTCCGAACGAAGATCATGCGTGAGATCGCCGGCATCGACGACAGGCGGTCCCTGATCGTTCCGGTCCAGCAGGGGGCCATGAACTGCATCACGGGCGAGAAGCGCAGGCAAGAGGATCTTCTCAGTCAGGAGAGGAAGCCCTGAGCCTCGTGGGCAACGCTCACTTCATGAGACCGGCCGCCTTGAGCGCCTTAGTGATCACCGAGCCGACATCCAGAGGGGACGATGCGGCCTGTCCGGTCTGTTGCGGCTTTTGCGCAGCGGAGGCCGCCTTCGGAGCTTCCGCCTCAGGCGGGACGGGATGAGGAGCAGGCTCGCCTTGCGGAACGACGCTCATCGAGGCGGGCCTCTTCCAGTCCTTCTTTCCCGAAGCTGCCGTCAGGCCCCAGAATTTCGCAATCCGGTAGCTCGATGAGATGCCGACATCGAGCAGGAAGGGTCCGGCCGCACCATAGCTGTTCTCATCGTTGCCGGTGGCCAGGGGAGTGCCATGCGCCATTCCGGTGATGACGTATTCCTCGATGATCTCGTTCCCCGCCGCATCGTTCCAGGCATGCCTGGGATATCCATTCACGATCTCGTTGCGGCTCGGATCAGCAGGCAGGCCATGGACATTGGTCCATTGCTTGATGATTTCGCGAGCGTTGATGGGTTTGACCGTCGCATCGGCGCTGCCATGCCAGACGGAGACCTTGGGCCAGGGTCCCTCGTGGGATGAGGCTCGTCGCACGAGGTCGCCCCATTCGTAGGCCGAGCGCGTCTGTCCCTGGAACATGCACTCGAAGGCTTCCGGCACGCTGGTCGCGCAACGATAGGGGAGGCCGGCGATGATGGCCCCGGCGGCGAAGACCTCCGGGTAGGTCGCGAGCATGGTCGACGTCATCGCGCCGCCGGCCGAGAGGCCGGTGACGAAAATGCGGCCGCGATCGACCGCGTGCTGCTGGACGGCATGCTCGACCATCTGCCGGATCGAGTGCGCCTCGCCGCGGTCGCGCTCGATGTCCCCGAGCTGAAACCAGTTGAAGCAGCGCTTCGGGTTGTTGGCCTCCTGCTGTTCCGCATAGAGCAGAACGAAGCCGTAGCGATCGGCGAGCGCCGACCAGCCCGAGCCGCGATCGTATCCGGCCGCCGTCTGCGTGCATCCATGGAGGACGACGACGAGAGCGGGAGACGGAGGAGGTGCTTCCGGAACGTAAGTTAACATCCGGAGATTTCCGGGATTGGAACCGAAGCCCATGACTTCCGTCAGCCGGCTCGGTGCCGATTGAGTCTCGAACGCCGCGGATGTGGCGCTCGATGCCTTCATCACGGTTTCCCATTGGCGACGGTACTGGGACAATTGGCGAATCATCTGCCCAAGGCGCTTCATATTGACTGGGCCCTTTCGGGTAAGGAGCTATCTCAAATCTAACGCTGATATGGGATGAATGTTGCGATGCACAATAGGTTGGTGCGGTGCGACATGGCAGGCAGTCGCTCATGTCCTTGTTCCTGAAGCTTGGCCGCTTCTTGACTGAGATCAATGCTGTGCGCGACGGTGCTGGCTAACCGTACCTCATCCGCCCGTCGGGTGAGACGCCTTAGCAAGGACCAAGACCATGCCGGATTTCGCAGGACTCGTCGAAGAGCTCAAGCAGACCCGTGACGAGATCAAGCTCAAGATTCATCTTGGATCGAAGGACATTCAGGACGAATGGTCCGAACTCGAGCAGCGCTGGAGGAGCTTCGAGAGCAGGGCCGAACTCGACAAGAGCGCCCGCGACGTGGGCGACGCGGTCAAGATCCTGGCATCCGAGCTCAAGGATGCCTTTGCCAAGGTCCGTAAGGCGCTTTGATCATGCGGGGTGACGCGAGCCTCCGCGCAGAGCTCGATGCCTTGCGGGGCGATCTTCACAAGCCCCCGGGAGGCAAACGGGCCCCCGCCACGACCGAGCCGGCTCACCAGGAAGCCGCCGACCGGGCAACGACGGGACCGGGGGGCAAGTCCGAACTCGAAGAGCAGTTGAGCGAGTTGGGAGAGGTGCTGTCCGAATATACGGGAAGCATCGAGGATTTCGTGAAGGAACATCAACTGGCATCGATGCTGGCGGCGTTCGTGCTGGGCGTAGCGGTCGGGCGCCTGCTGGGGAGAGGCTGAAGCCATGATGGACAACGTTGCCCGCAATCTTCGCGTCCTGTGGCGCGCCGAATCGATCATTGCGGATATTCGGGTCCGGCAGATGATGACCCGCTCCTCCCTGAGGGGCGTGGCGGCGCTGCTGGCTGCTTTCGCCTTTCTGATGGCCAATCTTTCCCTGTTCTTTGCCTTGCAGCAAACCTGGGGACCGGTCTGGGCGGCGGCTGCGATCGCGATTGCCAACCTTCTGCTGGCCCTCGTGCTGCTGATCGTCGCTCAGCGGTCGAAGCCGGGACGGGAGATGGAACTGGCCGTGGAGGTGCGAAACAGCGCCCTGCAGGCCCTCGAGGCGGATGCACAGGCCCTGCAGCAGCAGTTTTCGGAGTTCCGTGACGAGGTTCGCGGGGTCAGGGAAGCGGTGGTCGGGTTCGTGCGCCACCCGCTCGACTCGGTTCTGCCGAGCCTGCTCGTGCCGCTGGCGGGAGCCGTCATCAAGGGCTTGAAGAAGCAGGAATAGAGCCTCTCTTCAGGGGCAGGTCCGTTCGGGCCGGGGCATGGCGATGCCCCGGCCTGTCGCCCTTGTCAGGGGCGCTTGTCGGACGAGCGCTTCTTGTGGTCCTTCGGACCCTTGCTGTCCTTCTTCTTGTGCGGGGGAGGGCCGCTTCTCTCCTTCGGGCCCTTGCCCTTAGGCCTGTCCCACGGCTTTCCGTCACGAGCCTTCATGTCATGGGATTTGCCGGGGCCGGCATCGGCCGGCTCGATGCGGATGTCCTCGTCATTGGCCTTGCGTGCGGCCGCGGCGAATTTGGGCGCGTGGGACTTCGCGATCTCGAATTTCGTCTCGCGGTCGAAGATCTTGATCGATCCGATCTCCTTCTTCGTCACATGGCCGAGGCGGCAGATGATCGGCAGGAGCCAGCGGGGATCGGCATTGTTGCGCCGCCCGACGCTCATGCGGAACCACACCATGTCCTCGGACGGCCGCTCGTAGCCACCCTCGGACCGATCCCGACCCTTATCCTTGAAGCCGCGCTGCCGCTCCTCCTGCCGCTCGCGCTTGTCCTTGCGCTGCCGCGGCTCGCGCTCCGCGCTGGCATCGATGATCTCTTCAGGTTCGGGCAACTGCGCGCGGTGAAAGCGCACCAGGGCATTGGCGATCTCCTCGGCCGAGCGCTGGGCCAGGAGCGCCCGCGCTATGGCGAGATCCTCTTCCGTGACCTCTTCGGAGAAGATCGGGTCCTGCATCAGCCGCTCGCGGTCGCGCAGGCGGATCTCCTCCGCCGAGGGCGGGCCGGCCCAGGTCACGTCGACGCCGGCCATGTCGATCAGCCTCTCGGCCTTGCGGCGGCGCGTGTAGGGCACGAGCATCACGCAGGTTCCCTTGCGCCCGGCTCGGCCCGTGCGCCCGCTGCGGTGCAGGAGCGTCTCGTGGTCGTTCGGCAGGTCGAAATGGATGACGAGGCCGAGATCGGGGAGGTCGATGCCGCGGGCGGCCACGTCGGTCGCCACGCAGACCCGGGCTCGCCCGTCACGCAGAGACTGGAGGGCATTGCTGCGCTCGTTCTGCGTCAGCTCGCCGGAGATGGCGACGGCCGCGAAGCCGCGCTCGATCAGGCTGGCATGCAGGTGCCGCACTGCCTCGCGGGTATGGCAGAAGACCATGGCGCCGCGGCTCTCGTAGAACCGCAGCACGTTGACGACGGCATGCTCGACCTCGTTCGGCGCAATCCTGAGCGCCCGATACTCGATATCGCCATGCGGCTCGTTCTCGACCAGCGTGTCGATGCGGTGGGCCTCGCGCTGGTAGCGGCGCGCCAGGGTGACGATGTTTCTCGGCAGGGTCGCGGAGAACAGAAGCGTGCGGCGCTCCTCCGGGGTCGCATCCAGGATGAACTCCAGGTCCTCTCGGAAGCCGAGATCGAGCATCTCGTCCGCCTCGTCAAGCACCACGACGCGCATTTTCGAGGTGTCGAGACGGCCGCGCTCGAGGTGGTCGCGCAGGCGGCCGGGCGTGCCGACCACGATGTGGCAGCCATCGGCGAGGGCCCGCTGCTCCCGGCGCACATCCATGCCGCCGACGCAGGAGACGACGCGCGCTCCGGCCGGACCGTAGAGCCAGATGAGTTCCCGGTTGACCTGGAGGGCGAGCTCGCGGGTCGGCGCGATGATCAGGGCCAGCGGCTCGCGCGGCGCGTCGAGGCGCTCGGCATCGCCCAGCAGGGTGGAGGCCATGGCGAGGCCGTAGGCCACGGTCTTGCCTGAGCCGGTCTGGGCGGAGACCAGGAGGTCGCGGTCGAGGGCGTCCGGCTGCAGGACGGCCGCCTGGACGGGGGTCGGATCGTTGTAGCCTCGCTCGGCAAGGGCGCGTTCGAGGCTGGGATTGGATTTTGGAAAAGGCATGTGAATAAGGCTGAACCGTGTCTGGGGAGCCCCGAGGGCTCCAGTAAGAATGATCAGCCGGAGGCAGCGGCGTCGTCTATTTCGTCGATGGACACCAGGAACACGACATCGATGTCGAGGTCGTCGTCATAGTCTTCGTCGTCTTCGTCGACCTCGTCCTCTTCGTCCAGGGCTTCATAGAAGGCATCGATCTCGTGTTCCGACGCCGGCCGTGTCGTCAAGGCAGCTGAGCCGTCCCATAGGGAGCGGCCCTCGCTCTTAAACGACTTTAAGTCATCTTTAAAGCTCTCGCTGAGAAAGAGTTCTTGGGCTTGCCCCTCGTCCGCGTTCGTCACGGCGACCGCCTTGCCGTCTATTTCCAGGGTGACCATGGCTCTTCCTTCGCCTGCAGGTTCGTCAAAGCACTAACGCCTAGGTGCGAAATTCGATCAACCTGAACACTCTCAAGCTTTCCGGCCTTCAGCAAGGGTGTGAAAAGTCCTTAAGACCAGTATGGACACGAGGCGACCAATATGAGACCAGTTAACGCGTGAACGCGACTGGCCTCATCCCCCAATTCAGGTCTTTGGACCGAATGTCCCTGCCGGGCTCCCGTGTCAATGAGGACGGGATCGGCCTGCATGGGCCTTTTGCCTGGGTGATCGATGGGGCGACCGGGCTGTCCGACGAGCAGCTGACCTCCGGGGGCAGCGACGCCGCCTGGCTCGCAGGCCTCGTAGGCGACCGGCTGATGGAGCTTGCCGCTCAAGGGGAGGCCGGCTCCGTACTGGCCCGCCTGGAAGCCGATATCGGCGCCGTCTTTCGCGAGACCACGGCCCATGTCCAGTTCATTGACGATCACCATGCCCCTTCCGCCTGCCTCGGCCTGATCGCGGCCGAGCCGGGAGAGGCCGGCGACGTCAGGGTTCAAGGGCGTTTCCTGGGCGATGTGGTGGCCCTCGTGCCGACGGAAGCCGGGATCGTCCGGTGGACGGACGAGCGGGCCAAGCCGTTCGAGAAACGGACGCTGGCCGCCCTGGGGGGCCAGAAGCACGCGCCGGGCTCCATCCCCGAGGCCGTCAGGCGCCAGATTCTCGAGAACCGCACCAGGCTCAACCGGCCGGACGGCTACTGGGTCGTGAACCCGCTCCGGCCCTGGGCCGGGCGTGAGCTGCGGTTCGAAGCCTCGGTGAGGCCGGGCGAGCCCATCGTGCTCGCGACCGATGGTTTCATGCGGCTCGTGGACGTGTTCGAGGCTTGCTCGGACAGCACCCTTCATGCCCGCCTCGCTGCCGGCGGGGGAGCCGATCTGATGCAGGAATTGCGGAAAAGGGAGCAAAGCGACCTTATGGCGGGCGCTTATCCCCGTGTTAAAACCCACGACGATGCGACGTTTCTCGTCATCGCCGCGGAGCCGTATGGCTGAAGGCATTCCGCAGGGCGTGGCCGAAGATCACGCCCTGCGGTGGGAGGACAAGGACTTCAACAATGAGGGAACTGACAATGAAACTGACCCGACGCATTCTGATGGGAGCCGCCGCGGGCAGCTTCCTGCTTTCAGGCACCGCCGCCATGGCGCAGACCGAGCTGACCTTCTGGAGCTGGCGCCAGGAGGACAAGGCCTTCTACCAGGACGTCATCAAGCAGTTCCAGGCCAAGGAGCCCGGGATCACGGTGAAGTTCGAGACCTACGCGCCCGAGAACTACCAGACCATCCTGTCCACCGCGCTCGCCGCCGGCCGTGGCCCGGACGTGATCCAGGTCCGCGCCTACGGCAACCTCGAGACCATCGCGACCCCCGGCTACCTGCTCGCCCTCGACAAGCAGAACGTGCCAGAGCTGGCGAACTTCCCGGAGCCGGCGCTCGCCGCCGAGACCCTGCGCTCGGACGGCAAGGTCTATGCGGTGCCCTTCGCCATGCAGGCCCAGCTCGTCGTCTACAACAAGAAGATCTTCAAGGATAACGGCTTGACTCCGCCGAAGACCTGGGACGAGATGATGGCTCTGGCCCAGGCCCTGAAGGCCAAGAACATCAATCCGTTCTCCAACGGCACGGCAACGGCCTGGCAGAACGAGACCATCGTCGGCGGCCTGCTCTCCTCCATGCTCGGCAAGGAGTTCGAGGCCGACATCGTCTCCGGCAAGGCGAACTTCACCGATCCGCGCTTCGTCAATGCGCTCGCCAAGCTGAAGGACATCAGCCAGTACTTCGCGCCGAACTTCATCGGCGTGGATTATCCGTCCTCGCAGCAGCTCTTCGTGGCGGGCCGTGCGGCCATGTTCGCGGGCGGATCCTACGAGGTGGCGAACTTCAAGAACCAGAACCCCACGCTCGACCTCGGCGTGTTCCCGGCTCCCGTCCTGAAGGCGGGCGACCAGGCGCTGATCGCCACCTATTATGACGGCGGCTACGCGGTGAACGCCAAGACGGAGAAGAAGGACGCGGCGCTCAAATTCGTGCGCTTCCTGGCGACGCCGGAATACGGCACCGCCTTCACCAACACGCTCAAGAACCTGTCGCCGATCAAGGGCATCAAGATCGAGGATCCGATCACGCAGGACGTGGCGAAGCTCGCCGAGAACTCCATGTCCTACCTGATGCTCGTGCGCTTCCGCTATCAGGAGCCGAGCGGCTCGGTGCTGCTGCAATCGAACGTGCAGAAGATGCTCGCTGGCCAGCAGACCCCCGAGCAGGCCGCTGCCGAGATCAACAAGGGCATCGCGACCTACTACAAGCCGTTCCAGAAGTAAGAACACCAGCAAAAAGGCGGGGGGCCGTGAGGTCCGCCGCCTTTTTCCGAAAGAACGCATGTCATGCAGGTCTCGCGCCAACAGCCCCGCACGCTGAAGCACCGGTTATGGGTGGCGTTTCTCGTCGTCCCGCCCATCGTCTTCATGTCGCTGTTCGTGGTCTATCCGATCCTGTCGGCCTTCGCCTACGCCTTCTACGATTGGCAGGGACTGGCACGCGGCGAGTTCGTCGGCCTGAAGAACTTCAAGGAAGTGCTGTTCGGCGCCACCATGGCGCCGGTGGTGTGGAACGCCTTCCTGCACAACGTCTATGCGCTGATCGCGCTGATGATCATCCAGAACGGAGGCGGGTTCTTTCTCGCCTGGCTGCTCTACAAGGAGCCCTTCGGCTTCCGCTTCCACCGCGTGGCGATCTTCGTGCCGGTGGTACTGTCGACGATCATCGTGGGCTTCCTCTGGAAGCTCTTCCTGAACCCGAATTTCGGCATCATCAACCAGGCCCTTTATTCTCTGGGCCTCGATTCATGGGCCAAGCCCTGGCTGGGCGATTCCTCGACCGCGCTCGGCGCGCTCATCCTGGCCAATGCCTGGCACTTCGTCGGCTTCCCGGCGCTCGTCTATCTCGCCGGCATGCAGCGCATTCCGCCTGACGTCATCGAGGCTGCGCGGCTCGACGGCACCAATGAATGGCAGCTCCTGAAGAACATCGTGTGGCCGCTGGTGGCGCCGAGCACGACCATCCTGTTCACGCTGCTCTTCATCGGCGCGTTCAACTGGTTCGAGATCCCTTACGTGATGGTGGGACTCGACGGCTCGCCCTTCGGCTCCACGGACGTGCTCGGCCTCGTCTTCTACCGCACGGCCTTCGGCAACCAGAGCGCCAGCATCCAGAACTTCGGCTTGGGCTCGGCCCTCGCCACGCTCCTGTTCCTCTTCATCGTCGTCTTTGCGTCCATGCTGACCCTCTGGCTGCGCCGTCGGGAGATCCAGTTTTGACCGCCATCACCTCCGACACGCCGGCAACACGGCAGGCGATCCCCTTCGTCCTGCTTGCTCAGATCATCCTGATCACGAACTCCTTCATCATGCTCTATCCGGTCGTGGTGATGGTGCTCTCCGCCTTCAAGACGACGGGCGAGATCTTCGAGCATCCCTTTGCCTTGCCCGATTTCACGCAGGTTCAGAACTTCGCCAAGGTGTTCGGCGAAACCGCGATGCCGGTCTATTTCGTCAACTCGGTCCTTGTAACGGGCACCTCGATCATCCTGATCCTCGTGCTCGGCACCATGGCGGGTTACGCGGTGGCGCGCTACGAGTCGCGCACCAACACCTTCATCCTGCTGTTCTTCCTGGCGGGCCTGATGCTGCCTCTGAAGCTTGCGGTGATCCCGCTCTTCATCCTGCTGCGCGATCTGGGCCTGCTCGACAGCCGCTGGAGCCTGATCGTCACCTACACCGCCATCGGGTTGCCCTCGACCGTGTTCATCATGGCTGGCTTCCTGCGTACCCTGCCGGCGGAGCTGGAGGACGCCGCGCGCATCGACGGCGCCTCCGAGCCTCGGATCATGTGGTCGGTCATGCTGCCGCTGGCGCGTCCGCCGATGGCGATCGCCGCCATCCAGAACGCGGTGCCGATCTGGAACGACTTCTTCTTCCCGCTGGTCTTCATCCAGACGGATTCCCGCAAGACCCTGCCGCAGGGGCTGACCACTTTCATGGGCGAGTACACCACCGATTGGGGCATGCTGTTCGCCGGCCTCACCATCGCGGCGGCTCCCATCACGCTTCTTTATATCGCCCTGTCGCGCCAGTTCATCCAGGGCATGACGGCAGGCGCTGTAAAGTAAGGTGAGCCCATGCTGATCCCGAAAGGTGCCCTCGTCGTCTCCTGCCAGGCCCGTGCCGACAACCCGCTGCATGGTCCGGTCCACATGGCCGCCATAGCGAAGGCCGCAGAAGCCGGCGGCGCCAGGGGCATCCGCGCCAACGGCGAGACCGACGTGGCGGCGATCCGCGCCGTGACGTCGCTGCCGATCATCGGAATCTCCAAAGTGTGGGATGACCGTTTCCCGGTCTACATCACCCCGGGGTTCGAGGCGGCGGCGCAGATCGCCCGGGCGGGCGCCGACATCATCGGCCTCGACGCGACGCCGCGTCCTCGCGACGGGGAGCCGGTGGACCGCCTGATCGGGCGCATCCGGGCGGAGCTCGGCAAGGAGGTCTTTGCCGATATCGCCACGCTGGAGGAGGGGCGGGCGGCTCATGCGGCCGGCGCGACCTATGTCGCGACGACGCTGGCCGGCTACACGGAGGAAACGGCGTCCCGCAAGTCCGAAGGGCCCGATCTGGAGCTT
>JAEWKH010000049.1 GCA_023386155.1 Pseudomonadota bacterium | reverse complement strand
CGGCCGCAAGGGCGAGAGCGGCGATGCCATAGCGGATCATTGTGTTCATGTGGTCTTCTCCTCTGGTGTTATCAGGACCGCGTGCCGGTTGATCCGGCTTGCAGCATTTCTTGCTGGCGGAATTTTGGTCAGGTCCTCTCCTCGACGGTTGCGACCACCGCGAGGCAGTCGCCGGTCTTGACGAGTCCGGGGAAATGCCGGGCGGCGAGAACGCCGTCGAGCGCGGCCCGGTACTCGGCCGGCGCCTGTCCGGTCCGGCCGATGGTATGAATGCGCGCGATCACGTCTCCCGCCCGCACCGGATCGCCGAGATCGACGCAGGATTCGACGAGGCCGTCATCCTCCGCGAAGCGGAAGCAATCGTTCGAGGGCATGTCGAGCCAGCGGGTCGGCCCCGTCTCCGGCGCGCCCGAGACGATGCCCGCGTGCTTGAGAACGTTCATCGCGCCGCGCTTGGCGATTCCCACGGTCCTGGCGGTCGATGTGCCGCCGCCCGACAGCTCCGTGGTGACGAACACCTTGCCCATCTCCTCGGCCGCGGTGTCGTACATGCCGACCGCGTCGATCTCGATCATTCGCATCGAGTAGGGCGCCGCGAAGGCCGCAACGGCGTCGAAGCAGCGCTTCTCCTGCTCCTTGTCCGGCAGCTCATGGGCGGCCGCATAGGGCAGGAAGTCGAGGGTTCGCCCGCCCGAGTGGAAGTCGAGCACGATGTCGGCGAGCGGCAGCAGCGCGCGCTGGAAGTAATCGGCGATCTTCTCCGTCACCGTGCCGTCCGGTCGTCCGGGAAAGCTGCGGTTGAGGTTTCCCCTGTCGATCGGCGAGGTGCGGGTTCCCGCGCGAAAGGCCGGGTAGTTCATGGCGGGCACGATGATGACGCGGCCCTGGACTGCGTCGGCCTTGAGCGTGCGGGCGAGGTCGAAGAGCGCCACCGGCCCTTCGTACTCGTCGCCGTGATTGCCGCCGGTGAGTAGGGCCGTCGGCCCCTCGCCGCGCCTGACGACCGTGATCGGGATCATCACCGAGCCCCAGGCCGAGTCGTCCCGGCTGTAGGGCAGGCGCAGGAAGCCGTGCTGCACCCCGTCCGCATCGAAATCGACGCTGGCCGCGATGGGGGAGGGGCGCTGAAGGGCAGTCATGATGTTCATGGCTTCACGAAGAGCTGGCGCGGAACGTTGGAGAGGCATTCGACGCCGGTGTCGGTGATGACGATGCTCTCCGTGATCTCCAGGCCCATGTTCTCGAGCCACAGGCCCGTCATGAAATGGAAGGTCATGCCGGGCCGCAGTTCGGTCCGGTCGCCGGGGCGCAGGCTCATGGTGCGCTCGCCCCAATCCGGCGGATAGCTCAGGCCGATCGGATAGCCGGTGCGGTTGTCCTTGACGATTCCGTAGCGCTTGAGGACGGCGAAGAATGCGTTGGCGATGTCCTCGCAGACATTGCCGGGCTTGGCGGCCGCGAGCCCTTCCTCCATGCCTTCCAGGACGGCCTTCTCCGCATCGAGGAAGGCCTGCGTCGGCTTGCCGAGAAAGACGGTGCGCGACAGCGGGCAGTGGTAACGCTTGTAGCAGCCCGCGATCTCGAAGAACGTGCCTTCGCCGCTGCGCATGGGCCTGTCGTCCCAGGTCAGGTGCGGGGCCGAGGCTTCCTCGCCGGACGGGAGAAGCGGCACGATGGCGGCATAGTCGCCGCCGAATTCGTCGACGCCGCGAAGGCCCGCGTCGTAGATCTCGGCCACGAGGTCGTTCTTGCGGATGCCGGGCTCGACCTTGTCCAGGATGCGCCGGTGCATCGCCTCGACGATGCGGCCTGCCACCTTCATGTATTCGATTTCCGTCGGGCTCTTGACGGCGCGCTGCCAGTTCACGAGTGACAGGGTGTCCTGAAACCTGGCATTCGGCAGGTGCTTGACCAGCGACAGATAGGCGGCGGCGGAGAAGTAGTAATTGTCCATCTCGACCGCGATGGTGCCCTTGTGCCAGCCCCTCTCGGCAATGATGCCGGACAGGAAATCCATGGGATGGCGCTCGGTCGACTGAACGTAGTGGTCGGGATAGCCGATGATGTTGTCATGGGCGAGATAGGCGGTGCGCTTGGCGCCGTTCGCATCCTGGCCGCGCCCGAACCAGATCGGCTCGCCTTCCGGCGGCACAAGCACGCATTGATGCACGTAGAACGACCAGCCGTCATAGCCCGTGAGCCAATGCATGTTCGACGGATCGGTGACGATCAGGAGATCGATGCCCGCCTTCTCCATCGCCCTGCGGGTCTTGGCGAGGCGCTCGGCATATTCTGCTCGGCTGAAATTGAGATTGGGCGCGCTCACGAAAGGCCTCCGGTTGCTTCTTTTGTGTTGATGGATCTGCCCGCTCCGGCCTGGAGGGCGCGGGCATGGGCGAGGGTGGCGATGGCGGTGTCCTGCACGCCGGTGCCGGTGAGGTCGCACAGGGTGACGGCGTCCGGGCTTTCGCGGCCGGGAGCCTGTCCGGCGATGACCTGACCCAAGGACGGAAACGGCCGATCCGGTTCGATCAACCCGGCCCGGATGGCGTGATGCAGTTCACCGAGGCGGCGTGTCTGCGCCACGCTGTCGGCGAAATAGGCGGCGCGGGGCAGGATCGCGGGGTCGATCTCGTTCTTGTGCTCGGAATCGGACCCCATGGCCGTGATGTGCTGGCCAGGGCGCACCCACTCCGCTTTCAGGACGGGCTGTTCGGCCGGTGTCGTCGTGACGATGATGTCGGCGCCGTCGCATGCGGAGTCCGGATCGCGCGCGGCTTCGACCCCGATCCCGAGGGACGTGGAGAGATCCCGCGCGGCTGCTTCCGCCTTGGCGAATTCCCGCGCCCAGATGCGGGCCCGCCTGATCGGCCGCACGAGGGTGAGCGCCTCGAGCTGAAGGCGGGCCTGGATGCCGGCGCCGAAGATGGCGGCGACCTGCGAATCCGGGCGCGACAGGTGCTTTGCGGCAACCGCGCCCGCGGCGGCGGTGCGCACATCGGTGAGGTAGCCGTTGTCCAGCAGCAGAGCCTCGACGAGGCCGGTCTTCGTGCTGAACAGGATCATGAGGCCGTTGAGGCTGGGCAGTCCGAGCTTGGGATTGTCGAAGAAGCCGGGGCTCACCTTGATGGCGAAGCCGTCGAGGCCCGGTACATAGGCAGTCTTCACATCCACCTCGCCGCGATGCTCCACAAGATCGAGCCGCAGGATGGGCGGCATCACGACGGGCTTGGTGGCCAATGCCGCGAAGGCATCCTCCACGCAGGCCACGGCGCTGGCATCGAGCCGCACGATGGAGCGAAGATCCGGTTCCGTCAGGACGAGCATCTGGGTCATCGCGCCCGTCCTACGGACACGGCCGAAGGGCCGGCGATGTTCACGATTCTCCGGTGGAGCGCTTCGTCGATGTTGCGGCCCGAGACCACGACGGCCGTCGGGCCCCGCAGGGCAACCTTGCCGGCCAGGAGCGCGGCGATTCCCACCGCGCCTGCGCCTTCCACCGTCTCGCCTTCCGCCGCGAAGGCATGCCGGATGCCCTCGGCGATCTCCGCTTCCGACAGCAGCACGACATCGTCGAGGAGGTCGCGGCACATGGCGAAAGTGTAGCGGTTCTCCAGGCCGATCCCTCCGCCAAGGGAATCGGCCAGGGTTTCAAGCTCTTCGACCTGGACGGGTTTTTTAGCGCGAAGGCTTGCGTGCATGGCCGCGCCGCGTTCCATCGAGACGCCGATCACCCGCGCCTGCGGAAGCCTTCCCTTGATCGCCGCGGCAACGCCCGCCGCCAGCCCGCCGCCGGAGAGCGGCACGAGCACGAGTTCGGTTTCGGGACGGGCCTCGGCGATCTCGAGTCCGAGCGTTCCCTGTCCTGCGATGACATCCGCATGATCGAAGGGCGGAATGGCTGTCAGGCCCTCGTCGCGCACCAGGCGGTCGACCTCTTCCTGCGCGTCGTCCTGCGAGCGGCCGACGATGCGCACCTCCGCCCCGAGCGCCCGTATCGCGTCGACCTTGTTGGCGGGCACGAGACCGGACATGCAGATGACGGCCCTGGCTCCTTCGGCTTTCGCCGCATGGGCGAGGGCGCGGCCGTGATTGCCCGTCGAGGCGGTGACGAGGCCGCGTTTCTTCGCCTCGTCACTCAGGGACAGAACGGCATTGGTGGCGCCGCGCAGCTTGAAGCTGCCGGTCGGCTGATGGCTTTCGAGCTTGAGATGGACCGGCGCGCCGCAACGAGCCGAAAGGCTCGCGGAGATGGTGAGGGGCGTGTGCTGAACGCGGCCGGCGATGCGCTTCTGCGCGTCCACGATCCTGTCGAGCCCGACCGCGCTCATGGACGGGAGCCTGCCAGGATGCGGCGGACGGCCGGGGTCCGATGAATGCGGCATGCAGGGCGCCGACCGTCAAATTGAACTGATACAATGCCAAGTCTTTGGCCAAGTCTTCGTGCGGGCACCGAGTGCATTCATCACCTCCTGCCAGAGCAAAGCGATGGTGTGATGCACCAAATTTCATGTCAATGTTTATATTGTCATGAAACAATGATGGAAAGACCCTGCCAGGTAGGCGGTTCATCCCGAATGGCAGCTCCTTCCAGTCGGCTTCCTGCCTAGGCGATGGAGCCGGCATCGAAGACGGGCGGAAATTGCTCAAAGGTTTCAGCGATCATCCGCAGCGAGCGGCCCAGGGTCGCGTAGGACAGGCGGCCGCCGATGCAGATGCGGATGCCACCCTGGCTGACAGTTCCTGCCATGAAGGGATCGGACGGGGTCACGGCGATGTTCTTCTGGGCCAGCACCCGCACGAGGCCCTCTTCCGTCCACCGGGGCGGCACTTTCAGCCAGGCGCAGAGGGACAGGGGATGGGACTGGGCGATGTGCGCCCCCAGGATCTCCGACACCATGGCCTGGCGCGCCTGCACCTCCCGGCGCTGCAGGTCGACCAGGTTCATGGCCGTGCCGTCCTCGACCCACAGGGTCGCGATCTCGGCAGGAAGGTTCGTGGCGCTCCAGCTCGTCACCCGCATGATGCTGGCGACCCGGATCGAGTATTGCGGCGGGACCACGAGATACCCGACGCGCAGGCCCGTCAGGACCGATTTGGTGAAGCTGGTGACGAAGAAGCCGAGGTCGGGCAGCATGTCCGTAAAGGACGGCAGCGGCGTCTCCAGCAGCGGCTTGTAGACCTCGTCCTCGACCACGTAGACGCCGTAGCGGCGGGCGACCTCGGCGATGGCCCGCCGGCGCTCGGCTCCCATCACATGGCTGGTCGGATTGCCCAGGGAGGGGATGAGCACCAGGGCCGTCACCCCGCCGGCCGCGCAGGCCTCCTCGAAGGCCTCAACGAGAATGCCCTCGCGGTCGGTCGGAAGGCCGCGCAGGGTGAAGCCCAGGACATTGGCGAGGCCGATGATGCCATGGTCGGTCAGGTTCTCCGTGAGAACGATCTCCCCCGGCCGGACGATGGCCGCGACCGCCAGGAACAGGCCGTGGGCCGCACCGTTCGTGATCAGGACACGGTCCATCGCCGCCTCGACCCCAAGCCCCCTCAGCCAGGCCTGGGCCGCTGCGCGATGGCGCTCCAGCCCCGCAATAGGCCTGCAGGGGCGCATGAAGGCGCTGTTGTCGCTCTGGGCAAGGCGCCGCATGACCGTGCGGGACGCATCCTCGTGCGCCTCCGTGTAGCTCGCCCGGATGATCGAGAGGTCGACGGTCTCGCCGGGGTCGCGGTCGAGCATGAAGCGGTCGGCCTTCTCCGTGACGCGGCTGCGGACGAAGGTGCCCCGTCCGACCTCGCCCCGCAGATAGCCGCGTCGCTCGGCTTCCTTGTAACTGAGGCTCACCGTCTGGACGGAGACCCCGAGCTGTCGCGCAAGGTCGCGGTGGGTGGGCATGCGCGCATGCGCCGGCAGAAGATCCGCATCGATGTCCGCGATGATCCGCTCGGTCAGGAGCCGATGCTTCGTAACGCCCTTCCGTTTGGTCAGCGTTGGTCGCCAATCCGTGACGGGCGCGTCATGGGTGTGAATATGGGCCTCCCGATCGGGCAGGGAGCGAGCCAACTCGCGCATAGGATTGTCTCGGGCGATTGTGCTGGAGTAATCATTACATTGTGCTGGAACTCCGGGATAGCCATGAAACTCGATAAAATCGATCTGAAAATCCTCGCGGCTCTCCAGAGAGACGGCCGGATGACCAAGCTGCGGCTGGCCGAAGCGGTCAATCTGTCCCCGACGGCCTGCTGGGAGCGTCTCAGTCGCCTTGAAAAGGCTGGAGTGATCACCGGCTATACGGCCCGAATCAACATGGACAAACTGGTGCGCCGAACCACGGTTCTCGTGGAGATCATGCTCAAGAGCCACCAGCAGGCCGATTTCCAGCGCTTCGAGGCCGCAATCCTCAAGGAGCCTGCGATCGTCTCCTGCGATGCGACCGGGGGTGGGGTCGACTATATTCTTAAGGTCGTGTCCGAAGATATCGATGCCTACCAGAGATTGATCGACAAGCTGCTGCAGCTTGATCTCGGGATCGAGCGGTATTTCACCTATGTCGTAACCAAGAACGTGAAGACGTCCGACCCGCTCCAGAGCCTTGCGGGATGTGAAAAAGTGGATCCGGTTTTCGCGAGGAACGATTAGCCTAACCGGAGAAGAGGCAGCGGCCGCTTCTGGTCATGGGCCTTCGGTCCAGGCCTTAGCGACGTCCGCAGGCCTGCCTTTTGCGTTATGTATTGAGCCCGCAATAAACCCGATGTCTCACCGCTGCGGCGGGACGGCGAGGATGTCGATGTCGAGCGACCGCAGCACCTCTTCGGTCACGCTTCCCAGAAGCACCTTGGCGATGCCCGTTCGGCCGTGCGTTCCGATGATCACGACATCGGGCTTCAACTCCTTCACGGCAGAGGAGATCACTTCGAACGGCGCGCCCTCTTCGACGCGCATCGGCCACCGCTGGCGGCCGCCGAGACCATTCGCGCCCAGGAATGCGATCAGCTCCCTGGTCGTCCGCTCGCGTTCTTCCGCCACGTACCCGTCAATGGTGTCCCGATTGAGCCCGGCATAGATCAACTTCCCTTTCGCCAGCGGCTCGAAGGCATGAACAAGCACGAGGCCGGTGCTGCTGGGCATCCCCAAGGCCGTGGCGGTCCTGATGGCATCCGCGGACGGCTCGGACATGTCGACGGCACCTAAGGCCGTCCGGTAGGGATGCTCCACTTCTGCATTCACCATCAGGACCGGAAATGATCCCATGCGGATGACGCGCTCGACGGTTGTTCCGATGATGACATTGCGCAGAAGCTGCTTGCGATGGGCTCCCATGACGATCAAGCCCGCGCCTATTGACGCCGCGGCACGCAGGATGCCGTCGAATGGGTCACCCGCGATGACAAGGGCGCGCGGTTGAAGCCCGCGCAATTCGGCCATCGCGCCGATCTGCTCGCTAAGGATCCGCTCGGCTTCGCGCATCTCGATCGCGACCAGATCTGGGGGCTGCTCGTCGTCCACGACGTGCACGAGGGTAAGCTCGGCGCCGTTCTCCCGCGCCAGCAGGCCTGCTCGCCGCACGCCCCGCTGCGAGCGGGTCGAGAAGTCCGTCGCTGCCAATATGTGCATGAGCTTGCTCCTGAGGATTTGGATGCCACGGGGCTGTCGCACGTGCCCGTTGCAGCGGCGCGGCGGCAGGCCGCTGTTACCCGATCTGGTCGATCACGAGCTTACGGATCTCTTCGCGGGTCAGCGGGTTGGGTTGCGGAACCCAGGCTTGAACCACGGCTCCCTTGACCTTGATCGGGCGATGGATTCGCGCCTTATGGGCGTCTTTGATTTTGTTCTCGGCTTTCATTTTTTCTCCTTGGCCGCTCGGGAACGGACCCCGGCGGCGTTCTCTCGTGCCGGGCTCAAGCGTTGAGCTCGGCCATGCGTTCCGGCTGGAAATGCACTCGTCGCACCGTCAAACCGCGCCAACTGTCCGCAGGCCCTTGCCACTCGATCGATTGTCCCTCCGACAGGCCGATGAGGGCGGTGCCAATGCGTGTCAGGACCGAAATTCGCCTCGCATCCAGATCTTCCTCGCCGGGATAGACCAGGGTAACGCGGCGAGTCTCGTCCGTGACGTTGTCCCTGTATTCGACCTCGGAATGCATCGTCACGACATTCGGGTGGATCTCGCCTGGTGCCGCGATCGTCGCGCGATGGAGTTCATTCGCCAGCATTTCGGCAATGGTGTCGCGCTGGCTGTGCATGCCCACGGTCGCGATCCAGGCTAGTCTACTATAATCGACCGCCGAGATCGTGATGGGGGGAGGGGTGACCTGTTTCATCGTCACGACCTTCCGCAGACCATCACCGAGACCGGGTCGCTGGCCGGGAAGGTCTCCATCAGGGCGTCGTCCAGTCGGCGGTCGAGATCGTCCCTCGAGTTGCCATCCCCATGACCCGAAGGATCGGGTGTTTCACCGGCGGGTTCGGCCGCTTCCGGCAGAACCTTGAACCGGACATCCTCCACCACGACCTCGTGCCATAGCCCGTCCAGGTTCGCCTTGAACGGCATACGATCGCCAACGCGCAAGCCCAGCAAGGCGATCCCCAGTGGCGTCGTCACCGAGAGTTCTGCACCTGGCCAGAGAATGTCCTCCGGATACACCAGAACGTGGGACATCGGACGTCCTTGGCCGTTGAGACGATACGTGACCTTCGCGTTGGGCGAGACCACATCCTCCGGCAACGCGTCGGGATGGCAGAGCGAAGCACGACGCAACTCCGACATCAGGAATTCGCGGCCGGACCCGCGCCGACGGCGGTTCATGGTAGCGGTCGACAGAAGACGGTTGTAGTCATGGGTTGCCAGCGTGATAGGCGGTAGTTTCATGTGGCCGTGCATCAGTTCCTCCTATGCAGCACCAATCACAGCCTGAGAGCGAGTCGAGTGAAAGCAGAAGCTCGCACTCGTCCGTGATCAGGCGTGTTGAATCCAAGGCTTGGTGAAATCTGTCATGACCCCGAACGGCGACGGCGCAAAGCGCCTGCCCCTGTTCGGGGGTCAGCGGCCTGCGAAGAGGCAGCCTCCGCGGAGGATAAGGATGTGACGCGATGTAATCATGACACTATAAAGATGGGTATCAAGCAGCATAATTCAAGCCCCGCGATGCCACGCTCGGCTTCGGCTTCCGGCCTGCCCGATCCGGAGGCATGGTCATCCTAGGACGGTATCGCCCTGCGGCCCCGGACGAGTCCTCAAGCGGATCTGTCCACCCGGACTCGGCGCCACCATCCCGCCGGCTCTGTGGATGCATTGAATGCCCAGCTGGCTCAAATCGAGACAGTGCGGCCCATGGGATTGGGTAGATAGCCCAGGAAGCCCGCGATGCGCCATCGGTTTGCGATGCGCCGGCAGAAGTACAGGGTTTGCCAGCGCAGCTCTACAGGCTCGGCCCCCTCGAGCGGGATCGTGCCATCGAATTTCTTGCGCGCCAATGCGAAGTCATTGACGATCTCGATGTCCCGCAGTGTCGTCAGCGCGAATAGAGCCTGCTCCAGGTCGTCGGGGGTAACGCGCCCGACGAGTTCCGCGCTGCCTGCGAGCCAAGCCTGGCGATAGTGCGCAATATCCGCGTAGGTCGCCCGCCAGGAATCGGGATCCTCTGAGAATCGCCCATCGATTCCAAAGAAGACATCCGGCGCAAAATCCGCAAAATGCGCGTCCCAGTCACCCGCCACGAAGGCGCGGATGTCGCGTTTCACAAGCATCTCCCAGATCGCGTGCCGATCGGCATCGCTGGCCGGAAAAGGATTATCGGTCATCGTGCGAGCGCTCCTCTGGAGCTCGATCTTAGCGGAGAAGTCCGTGGTGTGGAACAGATCCAAAAGACTTGTGCATGGCTCCGGTCCCGGTAAACCTCTAGATAATGCTCAAGGAAACGGATCCGGTTCGGCACCAAGAGTGCGGGGCCAAAGTAGAGAGACGTTCTCACGAAAGGGGAACCTGCTCTCGGTCAGGAGGCGAATAGTGAGTGAGACCGTGCTTGTGACCGGCGGCGCCGGCGATATTGGCCGGGCGCTGGCCCGACGTTTTCTGGCCGATGGACATCGGGTCGTGCTTCTCGACCGAAACGAAGCCGCTCTCGATGGAGTCGCTCAGGAACTTCCCGATGGAGCCCGCCTCGCTCGCATCGCGGCCGACGTGACCGACGGGGCCTCGATCCGCGACGCTGTCGCTCGGGCGGAAGCAGAATTCGGCTCGATCGGAGTCCTCGTCAACAATGCGGGAGGTGTAATCGCGCCGACGCTCGCGGCGACCGACGAGGCCGCGTGGCTTGCGGATCTCGATCTCAACCTGAACGGTGCCTGGCGCTGTGTACGCGCCGTGCAGGACGGCATGAAGGCGAGAGGCAGGGGCATGATCATCAACATCTCGTCCGCCAATGCCACCGGAATCTACGGCTACCCGGCCTACAGCGCCGCAAAGGCGGGCCTCGAACACTTTACTCGGTTCCTGGCCGTCGAGCTGGGGCGACATGGCATCCGCGCGAATGCTATCGCGCCGGGCAGCGTGAAGACGCAGGCCTGGAATGAACGCGTCGCGCAGGACCCCGAGATTCTCGAACGGGTGAAGCGATGGTATCCACTGGGCGATGTCTGCGTTCCGGACGATGTGGCGGGGTTGGCGGCCTTTCTGATCGGGCCGGACGCGCGGATGATCACCGGGGCGGTCATCGCCGTCGATGGCGGCCTCACGGCGGGATCGACAACCATGGCCCGTGAGTTCTGCGGCGCGGAGTTCTAGAGCTGTTTCCATTGGCGTGGAATCAGCTCTCTTCATTGTTGTGCCGCATTTTTTGACGGCGAACCGGGTCCACTTCGCCGAAAAATGCTCTAGAGCATCGGACGCAAAAGCGGGTCCACTTTTCACGTCCGATTCTCTAGCGTCCGTCCAGGGCTTCGATCTCAGAACTTGACGCCGAGATAGGTTCTGTCATCGGTCCAGTGAGTGGCCGTCGAGCCCTTCGGAGAGGGATAGAGGATCACTTTGGCGGGATCGTCCCGCTCAACCTCCCGGAAGGCCTGCTCCCAGGATGCGACGCCGAAATCCGCGCCGGGCTTGAAGTATCCGTCCGAGAACAGCTCTATCGTCCGGACCTCCGCTCGCGGGAGCCGCTCGAAATGCACGAGAGACAAAGGAACCTCGAATCCATCGAGAGCCGAGTAGCCGAGGATCGTGCTCGTGCTGTTCTGATAGGCGCCTTGCGCATTGACGATGCCTCCACGCACGAGCGTCTCGATGTCGTCCCGGGGCACATGCGGGAGCGCCTGGATGCAGGCGGCGACGGCCCGCTGCTCAATCAGGGCGAGATCCTGAACGCCGAGGATGCCGGCCAGAGCCTCGTGCGGCTGCCGTGTGCCGAACCAGGTCACACGGCGTGAGGCCTTCTCCTGCACGGCAGGATCGTGCGTATGAGTGCCGATGATCGGCCAGGCTTGCTGGCGCAAGGTAGACGTGATGAGGTCCAGATCCTTGTCGACCTGCAGGACCCGGCTGCCATTGATGCGGATCCCGCTGTCGCCCACGAGAGCGATATCGATGGTCTCGTCACCGACAAGAGCGAGCGCCAGGGTAGAGGAGAACCGATAGTTGCAATCGGCCCGAGCCGCATCCAGCATATCGTGGGACCGGTAAGCGTCGGCGATGGCCTGGGTCAGGATGGCGATCAGGGTCTGCGCTTCCCTGGGACGATCGGGCCTCGTCAGAGCGTGTTCCAGCGCCTCCTTCACGATCGTTGCGGCATACTGACCGGAGAGCATGCCGTTGTAGCGAGTGCCGAGGCGGTCGGTGACACCGTCGATCACGGCAAAGGCGCGTCCCGGCAGGATGACGAAGCGGTCTTCGTTCGTGTCGGGCGCAGAGGGGACCTTGGCCTCCGAGAAGGCTTCGATGAGCATGATAAGAACTCGCTTTCGGGAAAAAAGGCTGCCTACTTGACTTGAACGACGCGCGTCGCGTTGAGGATCGACGGGTCCTTAAGCTTGGTGCGTGGATCGCAATTGGTGATGAGCGCGGAAGCGTGGCGCAGATGGCTGATGGCATGAGGTGCGCGGCCGCCGAATTTATCGGCCTGCACGACGAAGACGATGTTTCGAGAGGCGGCGATCACTTCTTGAACGAACGCGACTTCGAGGGGGTCATGCGCGAGCACCGCCCCGTCCTCGTCGATGGCATTGGCGCCAAGGATCGCGAGGTCGAACTTGAAGGTGTTGCCGAGTCCACCGCCCAAGGAGGCCAGAATGGCCGTGTCGTTGCGCCGGACATAACCCCCGAAGAGGTAGAGCGTGGCGGCGGTATTGAAGGTGCATGCATATGCGACACCGAGATTGCTCGTTGCGACGATCAGGCGGGATCGGTCTCGCAATACCTCGTGGATCGAGTTGAACGTGGTGCCGAGGCCCACATAGATGGTCGAGCCAGGGTGAATGAACTCTGCGAGCGGGGCCAGAAGGCGCCGCTTCAGCTGGGTCTGATGGGCGTTCCTGTCCTTGTAGGCAATGGCCGTGGCCCCCGGGCCCGGAAGCGCGACCCCGTGGCTCTTCTGAATAAGGCCACGCGACTCCAGCTCCTGCAGGTCCCGCCGGATGGTCTGCGAGGTAACCCCGTGCTCCTGGGCGAGGTTCATCACCGGAGTTCCACCGAGCCGCTCGATCGACTCGATGATGTGCTGCCGTCGTTCCTCTGCCGACAGTCTCGTGACCTTCCGAGATAGGCGAGCGGACATGGTTCTGGATGGTTCTCGAAGGAAGGGCGGCCGCGCTCTCCTGGGCGCGGCCGCTAGGTTGCTTACTGGCCGACGGCCTTGCGCCACTTGTCGAGCACCGCCTGTGTGCCGCCGAGCTCATCGATTGTCTTCAGCTCGACGAGCTTGAGGCTGCTGAGCGGGGGCAGGTCGCCCGGTCCCGAGACGTCCGTCCGGACGGACCGGCGCCCGGCCTCCTTCACGAGCAGTTCCTGCGTCGACTTGGAGAGGGCCCAGTCGATGAACTTCTTGCCGTTCTCCGCGTTGGGGCCGCCCTTCACAAGCGCGACGCCATCCGGAGAGGCGGTCGTCCCGTCCTCGAGATAGGCGATCTTGATAGGCGCGCCGCCGACCTTGTACTCGAGCGCGTTGTCCTCGAGCGTGAGGCCCAGCGGAGCTTCGCCATCGGCTACATAACGCGGCACCGATCCGGAGCTGTCGGTCAGCACGAAGTTCTTCGCGATCTCGCCGTACTTGTTCCACCCCTGGTCCCCGAAGACGGACAGCACCGTCATCATCTGCTGGAAGGCCGAGCCGGAATTGTCGGCCCTGGCAGAGGCGATCTTGGCCTTCCACTTGGGATTGGCCAGGTCGGTAAGGGTTTTCGGCGTCTCCGTTTCCGGGATCATGCGCGTGTTCTGCATGAGCACGTAGATCACGGCCGTGTACGGCGTCCAAGCCGCGCTCTTGATGAAGCGCGGATCGATGCTGGCGGCATCTTTCGGCTTGTAAGGCTCGAGCAGATCGGCATTCTCCGTGAGCAGGCTGCCGGTCGTGCTCCAGATCACGTCGGCTTTCGGGGCCTTGGCCTCGGCGCGGACGCGCCGGGTAACCTCGCTGGAGCCGAGCTGGATCACCTCGGTCTTGATGCCGGTCTCTTTTTCGAAGACAGGCGCGAGGGCCTGCACGAGGGATGTCTTGTGGGCTGTATAGAGTACGACCTTTTCCTGGGCCGACGCGGCTCCGGTGAAGGCCACTACCGATACGGCAGCGACCATTAGGCCTGTTAACGCTTTCATCCGTTCCTCCCGAACTCGATGACGTCAGAAACGGCCTTTATGTTGTAAATGCAAAGACCGCATGTTGCAAAGTAAACACTCCTGCTTATGCTGTAAAGCAGATGAGCAATGGGTTCTCGGGGGGACGATGAGTTATCTGACGGTGAAGGATGCCTCCAAGCAGTTCGGAGGTTCGGTGCGTGCGCTCGACGGGGTATCGTTCGCGGTCGAACGGAACGAGTTCTTCACGCTTTTGGGGCCGAGCGGCTGTGGAAAGACCACGTTGCTGCGGTCCATCGCCGGCTTCTCCGACCTGACGACAGGCAGCATCGGCCTCGCAGGGGTCGGGCTGGACGCGATTCCTGCGCACAAGCGCGACATCGGCATGGTGTTCCAGGATTATGCCGTCTTTCCCCACCTGACGGTGGCAGAGAATGTCGCCTTTGGACTCAAGGCCCGGAAGATCCCGGCCGCCGAAGCGTCGGCCCGGGTCGCCGAAGCCCTTGCCACCGTTCGGCTCGGCGCCCTCGCGGCTCGTCTTCCGGCCGCCCTGTCGGGCGGGCAGCAGCAGCGCATCGGCCTCGCCCGGGCCATGGTGATCCGCCCGAAGCTCCTGTTGATGGACGAGCCCCTCTCCAACCTCGACGCGAAGCTGCGCATCGACCTGCGCGACGAGATCCGGGACATCCAGAAGAGCATCGGCATCGCGGCCATCTACGTCACGCACGATCAGGAGGAAGCGCTCGCGATCTCCGACCGCATCTGCGTCATGAATGCAGGCCGCATCGAGCAGATTGGAACCCCGCAGGAGATCTACGCCGATCCACGGACGATATTCGTTGCCTCCTTCGTGGGCACGATGAACGTGCTGCCCCGGGAGGCGGCTCCTCATCTCGGCATGACGTCCGACCAGGGGGCAGGCCGGGTTCACCGGTGGGCGATCCGTCCCGAGCATATCCGGCTTGACCAAGGCGATGCCGCTTCTGACGATGTCCGCCTCGCCGGGACGGTCGAGAAGTACACCTATCTCGGGCGGGAGGCGCATGTTCTTGCCGAGACGCCTGCCGGAAAGATCGTCGTGCAGCTTGCCGATCCGTCGCCGACGCTGCGCATAGAACGTGGGAGTTCCATTTCACTCGCATTCCGACGCCAGGACATCTTGAGCTTCGATTCCAACGGCGTGCGGCTTGAGGGCAGGAGCAGCTAATGCGGATCAGCTTCTGGACGCTTGTTTCAATCTTTGCCTGGCTGATCCTGACCGTTCTCCTTGTGGTGCCGCTTGGGTCGGTGCTCCTGTCGAGCCTCCAGGATCAGGCCGGGGAGCTCACCCTGGCCAATTATGCCCGTTTCGTCGAAACGCCGCGCTTCCGCGCCGCCTTCGTCAACACGCTCATCGTCGGGTTCGGTGGGCTTGTCGGCTCCCTGGTGCTGGGCAGTGCGATGGCATTCTGCATGTCGCGCATCGAGATTCGCGGCAGCCGCATCGTTTCGCTGCTCGCGATTCTCGCCTTGGTCTCTCCGCCCTTCATCGGCGCCTATTCCTGGATCGTGCTGTTCGGATCCGGCGGTCTGGTCCGCCAGACCCTGATGTCATGGGGAATCTTCATCCCGCCGATCTTCGGCCTCTGGGGCATCCTCATCGTCTTCTCCTTCAAGTTCTATCCTTACGTTTACCTTCTGGCCTCCGGCGCGCTCGCCAACATCAACCGTTCCCTGGAGGAGGCGGCTGAAAGTCTCGGTCTCACGCCATTCCAGCGCGTCATGAAGATTTCGTTCCCGCTGGTTCTTCCCGCGCTCTCGGCTGGCGGACTGCTGGCCCTGATCCATTCGATCGCCGATTTCGGAACGCCGCGGCTCATCGGGCGCGGCTTCAACGTGCTCGCAACGGAGGCCTACACGCTCTATTCCGCAGAAGTCGGGAGCAATCTCAGCATGGCCACCACGATCAGCATCGTGCTGATCATGCTGTCCATGCTCTTCGTCTTCGGGCAGCGCTACATGTCGCGCCGGAACGTCTATCATGGCAATCTCATCAACAAGCCCATGAAGAAGAAGCTCACCGGGTTCCGGAACGTCGCTGCTCACGTGGTCGTTTACACCATTGCTCTGATCGGGGCGATGCCCGCGTTCATCGCGGCGATCTACTCCGTCCGGCGCACGAGCGGTCCGGTCTTCCATCCTGGCTTCGGCCTCGATAGCTACCGTCGCATTCTCTATAATCTTGCGGATGTGGTGCAGAACTCGCTGGTGTTCTCTTTCTCGACAGTGGCATTGATCGTGACGATCGGAACGCTCATCGGTTGTCTCGTGGCGCGGAAGATGAGCTTCAACAACTCCCTTCTCGACGCGACACTCATGGTGCCCTATGTGATGCCCGGTATCGTGGTGGGCATCGCCTTCGTGGCCGCGTTCAACTCTCCGCCCCTGGCGCTGACCGGGACTGCGGTCATTATCATCCTGTCGATCTTCATCCGGCGACTTCCTTATTCCGTCCGCTCCTCGGCCTCCGCCCTGCGGCAGGTCAGCCCGAGCATGGAGGAGGCCGCGATCTCGCTGGGCTACAGTCCCGCAAAAGCGTTCATGAAGGTGACGGTGCCTCTCATCCTGCCGGGCATCGTGGCAGGCGGCATGCTCAGCTTCGTCACGGCCATCAACGAGCTGTCTTCATCCCTCGTTCTCTATGTGGGCAGCACCGCCACCATGCCGGTGCGGATCTATATCGCGATCAACGATGGCGATTACGGTACCGCCGCCGCGCTTTCCACCGTGCTTCTCGTGCTGAGCAGCACTGCCATCTACATCGCCTTCCGCCTCATGGGGCGAGACGAGCGAGCCCTGCTGTAAGAGCCCACATGGACATCTGCATCGAACCCGACAAGAGAACGCTTGGTGCCCGCGCGGCAGTCGAAGGTGGCAAGGCCATAAGAGAGGCGCTCGCCCGGGATGGCGCGTGCACGATCATCCTCGCCACGGGCGCGAGCCAGTTCGAGATGCTCGACGCGCTGGTGAACGAGGAGGGAATCGACTGGCCGAAGGTCACGGTTTTCCACCTCGATGAATACGTTGGTCTGCCGCCGACCCATGGGGCGAGTTTCCGGCGGTATCTCAGGGAGCGCTTCGTCGCGCGTGTTCCGGCACTCCGGAATTTCGTATCCATCGAGGGCGATGCTGCCGATCTCGGGGGCGAGGTCTCCCGGCTGAACGGGCTGATCGCGGGACATCGCATAGCCGTATGCTTTGCGGGAATTGGCGAGAACTGCCATCTCGCTTTCAACGATCCGCCGGCCGATTTCGAGGTCGACGATCCCTACATCGTTGTCACGCTCGACGAGGCATGCCGGCGGCAGCAGCTCGGCGAAGGTTGGTTCCCGGACCTCGAGTCCGTTCCCGAACAGGCCATCTCCATGAGCATCCGCCAGATCCTGAAGAGCGAGCGCATCATCCTGTGCGTTCCCGATGCCCGCAAGGCGGTCGCCGTGAGGAATGCCGTCGAGGGCGCGGTCGGTCCCGATTACCCGGCTTCGGTGCTGCAGCGCCATCCGCGCTGTAGCCTCTATGTCGATCCGCCCGCCGCGGCGCTCCTGTCTCACCGGACAAGCTGAGGCCGGAATGCGAACGGGCGGGCTCTTCGACCTTCAAGTCAACGGCTTCGCAGGCGTCGACTTCAATAGCGAGGCCATCGATGCCGATGGTCTCGATCACGCCCTTGAGGCGATGCTTGCCACCGGCGTCACAGCCTGCCTGCCGACCTTGATCACCGCTTCGGACGACGTGCTCGAAGCCCGTTTCTCCGCTCTGGACCGGGCCGTTTCACGAAGCCGGCTCGGCCCTCTCATGGTACCGGGCTATCACCTCGAAGGACCTTTCCTCAATCCAGGCGACGGTTACGCCGGGTGTCACCCGCCTGAAGCGATGCGATCACCCGATGCATCCCTCATCGAGCGACTGAGCCGGATGCTCGTGCGTCCGATTCTGCTCGTGACAATCGCCCCGGAGCTTGAAGGCAGCGTGGCTTTCATCCGGTCCATGAGGGCAGGGGCGCGCGTCGTCGCCATCGGCCATTCCGCCGCGGGTTTCGAGACGGTTGCAGCCGCCGCCGGCGCAGGGGCATGCCTTTCGACACATCTCGGCAACGGGTTGCCGCAGTTTCTGCCGAAGCTCGACAATCCACTTTTCGCGCAACTGGCAGAGGACAGGCTGTCGGCAAGTTTCATAGCAGACGGCATTCATCTGCCGCCGCTTGCCCTCAAGACCCTGCTCAAGGCGAAGGGGGTTGAGCGGTCGATCCTCGTGAGCGATGCGGTGTCCGCTGCCGGTGCCGCACCCGGTCTCTATCCTTTTGCCGGCGAGACGGTCAAGCACGCTCCGGACGGGTCGGTGCGCTTGCCGGGCAGCCGATATCTCGCCGGCTCGGCGCTGGTCCTCGATCAGGCTGTGCGCAACCTTGTTGGCTGGGGATTCGTCACGGCCCGTGAAGCCATGTCGATGGCATCCGACAATCCATCTCGGATGATGGCCGCAGCGATCGAGACACTGGCAGCGGCTCGGCCGAGCGGTGAGGTGCTCTGGTCTGATGACCTTTATCCTCTCGCTGTCACGATTGGCGACATCGAGCGCCGCTATAAGGGCAAGAGGAGGCCCCACGACCATGACGTTTGATCTCGTTCTGCGGGGTGGCCGAGTCGTCGATCCGTCGCAATCCATCGACCGGGTGACCGACGTCGCCTTTGCGGATGGTCGAGTGGCGGCAATCGGGGACGATCTCGCCGCCGACGCCCTCGTCGTCGAGGACGCCGCAGGCCTTGTCGTCACGCCGGGGCTCATCGACTTGCATACGCATGTCTATTGGGGTGGGACATCCCTTGGGGTAGATCCGCTCGTCCTCGCCCGAGGCGGCTGCACCACGGTCGCCGATACCGGCAGCGCAGGGCCGGGTAACTACCGAGGCTTCCTGGAGCATGTCATCCGCCCTTCGCCGGTGCGGATCCTCGCGTACCTCAACGTTTCCTTCGCCGGCATATACGGCTTCTCGAAGCGAGTCATGGTCGGCGAGAGCGGCGACCTCCGGCTCATGGCGCCTCTCGATGCCGTCGAGGTCGCGCAGGCGCATCGGGATACGCTCGTCGGCATCAAGGTGCGTGTCGGCTTCAACGCGTCAGGCAATTCGGGGCTCGTGCCGCTCGACATCGCCCGACAGGTTGCCGAACAGGTGGGCATGCCAATGATGGTGCATATCGACGTGCCGCCTCCAACCCTGCCGGAAGTGCTGGCCCGGATGCGAGCGGGCGACATCCTGACTCATTCCTTCCGACCATTCCCGAACACGCCAGCGACATCGGACCGCAAGGTCCATCCGGCGGTCGCGGAGGCACGGGAGCGGGGCATCATCTTCGATATCGGCCATGGCATGGGGTCCTTCTCGTTCGACACGGCACGCGTCATGCTCGACAATGGGTTCATGCCAGATTGCATATCAAGCGACGTGCACGCCCTTTGCATCGATGGTCCCGCCTTCGATCTTGCCACTACCATGTCGAAGTTCGTCTGCCTGGGCATGCCGCTCACCGAGGTGATCCGTGCGGCGACCGAGCGTCCAGCCGCGGCCCTGCAGCGTCCGGATCTTGGCACCTTCAAGCCCGGGAGCGCGGGCGATGCCACCCTGCTGGCGCTGGAGGAGGGGCGGTTCACCTATAGGGATTCGGTGAACGCCGAATTGACCGGGCGCCTGCGCCTCGCTTCGCGTGGTGTCGTAATCGGCGGCACCATGTGGCACCGAAGCTGATGTCCGGCCTCGAGACAGGTTCTCCCGCGATCTACATCGAACCGTGCCGAAGGTAGCGCGAGTGCCAGCTTAGCGCCTCATCCAGCAAGTGCGGCGTGTGCCGGCCCGGTGCTTCCTTCATGGCCCGTTCGAAGTAGTCTTCCAACGCAGGACGGAAGTGTGGGTGAGCGCACTTCTCGATGATGAGGCGAGCCCGCTGCCGGGGCGCTAGGCCCCGCAGATCGGCAAGGCCCTGCTCCGTCACGATGACCTGAACGTCGTGCTCGGTATGATCGACATGAGTGACCATGGGAACGATGCACGAGATCGCTCCGCCTTTCGCAACCGAGGGCGTCATGAAGAACGAAATGAACGCGTTCCGCGCGAAGTCGCCGGAGCCACCAATCCCGTTCATGATGCTCGATCCCATCACATGGGTGGAGTTCACGTTGCCGTAGATGTCGGCTTCTATCATTCCATTCATCGCAATCACCCCAAGCCGGCGAATGACCTCGGGGTGGTTGCTGATCTCCTGCGAGCGCAGGACGATCTTCTTGCGGAAATCCTCGATGCCGGCTTCGAAGCGCGCCAGAGCCTCATGGCTCAGCGACAGGGCCGTGGCCGACGCGAAGGTCAGCTTGCCGTCCGCAAGCAGGTCGAGCATGCCGTCCTGGAGCACTTCCGTATAGGCTGTGAGATTCTCGAACGGGCTGTCCTTCAAACCCGCGAACACGGCATTCGCCACGTTGCCGACACCGGATTGCAGGGGCAGAAGGGTGTTCGGCAGGCGCCCCTTCCTGACCTCATGCTGCAGGAACTCGATCACATGGCCGGCGATGAGCTGCGAATTCTCGTCCGGCAAGGCAAAGGTGGTGTTTCGGTCCGGCTGGTTCGTCTCGACGATTGCGACGATCTTGTCGGGGTCGCATGTGAGATACGGGGTTCCGATGCGGTCGCTCGGATGCGTCAGCGGAATGGGCTGGCGATGCGGCGGCAGACGTGTGCCGTAGTAGATGTCGTGCATTCCCTCCAGGCTGAGGCTATGCCGGTGGTTCACCTCGAGAATGATCTTGTCGGCCTGGTCGAGCCATGTCTTGTTGTTCCCGATGGACGAGGCGGGAAGGAGGCGTCCTCCATCGAAGGCTGCCGCGACCTCGATCACGGCGACGTCAAGATGCCCGAGGAAACCGAACCATACGAACTGGCCGACATGCGACAGGTGAATGTCGATGTAATCCATCTGGCCGGCATTGATGCGCTGGCGACAGGTCGGGTCCGACTGGTAGGGCAGGCGCATTTCGATCCCGTCGACCTTAGCAAGGGCGCCGTCGAGTTCCGGGGCGGTCGAAGCGCCGGTCCAGACCCCGATCCTGAACGGCTCGCCGCGCTCATGCGCAGCCGTAATGCGCCGCGCCAAAGCGAGGGGAACTTCCTTCGGATAGCCTGCGCCGGTGAAGCCGCTCATCCCGACATTCGCGCCCGACCAGATGAGGGACGCCGCTTCATCGGACGTCATGATTCTGTTGCGCAGGGTAGGGTCCAAGACCCGAGAGCCGTCAGCCATGATTCGAGTTCCGCGTCACCATGTGTGGATTGGACATAGATCCGGCCCCCGGGTATTGCAACTTTGGGTGAGAGACCCTGTTGCACTCTTCGAGACGGTTACAACATTCCGGTCGGCTGGCTCGCCGGGGATTGTAAAGCGCGGACGCGGGCCGAGCCCGAGGCCGTGTCAGCAGGTCAACGGGGATCGATCTCGTCCCGTGTGCGTCCGGGCCGCGGCCGGTAGCGTGGCAGAGACCAGTCCCACTGCAGCGCGGCAGCTCGGATCGCAACCGCGGCTAGGAATCCCCCGGCGAGCGCATATTCGCGTGAGATGTCGGCCAGCGCCAAGGCGACGAAAATCGCCGCTCCGCTCAAGGCGGCCGACACATAGATCTCGCGGCTGAGGATGACAGGGCTCTCGCCGCCGAGCACGTCCCTGACGACGCCTCCGAATGTGGCGGTGATCACGCCCATCGCGACGGCCACGATGGGGCTGGCCTCGACCAGCAGTGCCTTCTCGGCTCCGGTGACTGCAAACAGAGCCATGCCGACCGCATCGCACCACAGCAGGAGCCTGAGCCGCGATTGCGGAATGTGGGCAAGGAAGAATGCCGCGCAGGAAACCAGAACACAGGTTACCAGATAGGCAGGCTCCCGCACCCAGAAGACCGGAAGTGAGTTGATGAGCATGTCGCGGATCGTTCCGCCGCCGATCCCGGTTGCCGTCCCGAGCATGACGAAGCCGACCACATCCATCTGCTTGCGCGAGGCGACCAGTGCCCCAGTGGTCGCGAAAACGACGATCCCGAACCAGTCGAGCAGGGCGGCGAAAGTGTCGAACATGGTCGGTAATCCATCCTGGCGTTACGGGATCACTGCACGGAGGCGGTACGGCTCGTCAAGGATCAGCGGAAATAGGTGGGACCGGGCGGGGCATAGGCCTCACGCCCCGGAACGTCGTACGCCTCCCATTCGGCGACCGGGGGAGGCGGTGCTACCGGCGGCTCGGTGCCCGGCTTGAACGCTTCCAGAATCCCGTTGCCGGGAGCGCTGCGCTCGCCCGTGTAGGGATCGACCGGGATCAGCTTGATGCCTGGCGGAACGCGGAAAGCTCTCTTCGGCTTGCCCTCGAGCGCCTGCTCCAGAAACGCGCGGACAATGGGCGCGGCGTGCGCCGAGCCGTAGGCGGACTTCCCGAGCGAGCGCGGGCGATCGTAACCGATGAACACGCCGACGGCGAGCTCCGGCGTCGAGCCGACGAACCATAAATCCTTGGCATCGTTGGTGGTGCCGGTCTTGCCGGCGAGCGGGCGGTCGAAGCCCGAGAACACCCGCCGCAGCGTGCGATCGACGACGCCCTCGAGCAGGGAGGTCACTTGGTAGGCCGTCAGCGGGTCGATGACCTGCTCCGCCCTGTCCGCCAGCCTGGGTGGCGCCTGGTTGCGCCAGGAGGAGGCCGCGCAGCCGGAGCAGGTCCGCCGGTCGTGCCGGAAGATGGCTTTCCCGTGCCGGTCCTGGATGTTTTCGATCAGTGTCGGCCGGATATAGCGGCCGCCATTGACGAGCATGGCATAGGCGGTTGTCATCCGCAGCACGGTCGTCTCGCCGGCACCCAGCGCCATCGCGAGCAGGGTCGGCAGGTCGTCCTGAACGCCCAGACGCCGCGTGTAGTCGGCGACCAGCGGCATGCCGATGTCGCGCGCGAGCCGGACCGTCATCACATTCTTGGAGCGCTCCAGTCCCATGCGCAGCGTGGACGGGCCGTCGTAGCGGCCGTTGTGGTTGCCTGGAGACCATGGCGCCTGTCCGGGGCCCTGGTCGATGGACAGGGGCTCATCGAGAACAAGGCTGGAGGGCGTATAGCCTCTGTCCAGCGCAGCCGCATAGACGATTGCCTTGAAGGTCGAGCCTGGCTGCCGCCATGCCTGGGTCACGCGGTTGAACTCGTTCTGGCCAAACGAGAAGCCGCCGACCATGGCGCGGATGCGGCCGGTATCCGGCTCGAGCGCCACCAGGGCGCCGGAGACCTCAGGGATCTGCCGCAGCCGGTACTGTCCGGGCGATTTCCCGAGCGGCTCGACATGGACGACGTCGCCGACGCGCAGCACGTCGCTCACGTGGCTCTTGCGCGTCCAGCGGATGCCCTGAGCCATGATCCGGCCCGTACGGCGGGACGGCTCGATGGCGCCGCCGGCGTTCTGGTTCGGCCGCAGGCCGATGCGGGCGCCCTTGGCGTCGATTGAGAGCACAACGGCCTGCTGCCATGGGCGGATATCCTCGAGTGTCGGCAACTCGGCGAGTCTTGCGCCCCAATCGCCCTCGATGGAGGCGAGCCGTTTCTCGGCTCCGCGCCAGCCTCGTGCCTCATCGAAGCGGACCAAGCCGTCGACGAGGCTCCTGCGGGCCGCGACCTGCATCTTCGGATCGAGTGTCGTGCGAACCGAAAGGCCCCCTTCGTAGAGTGTCGCCTCACCATAGCGGTTGGCGAGCTCGCGCCGGACCTCCTCGGCGAAATAGCCGGCCTGGATCTCGTGTGGCGAGACCGAGCGCGGATTGATGTCGAGGGCTTCTTCCATCGCCGCATCGGCCTCGTCCTGCCCGATATGGCCGTTGGCCGCCATCCGCTCCAGGACCCAGTTGCGGCGGGCCATCGCGGCTTCGGGCTGGCGCAGGGGATGATAGTTGTTCGGTCCTTTCGGCAGAGCGGCGAGATAGGCAGTCTCCGCGAGGCTCAGCTCGTGCACGGATTTTTCGAAATAGCCCAGTGCGGCCGCAGCGATGCCGTAGTGGCCCATGCCGAAATAGATCTCGTTGAGGTACAGCTCGAGGATGCGGTCCTTGCTGAAGGCCTCCTCGATCCGGAAGGCGAGGAGGATCTCCTTGATCTTACGGCTGTAGGTCTGCTCGCGTGACAGCAGGAGGTTCTTGGCGACCTGCTGGGTGATCGTCGAGGCCCCCTGCGGGCGGCTCGCATCGCTGGCGAGGTTGGCGAGCAGCGCGCGGCCGATGCCTTTGGGATCGATCCCGCTGTGCTCATAGAAGTGCCGGTCCTCCGCCGACAGGAAGGCGGCGACGATCCGCTGGGGCACGGCTGAGAGAGGAAGGTACAACCGGTTCTGACGGGCATATTCGGCGATGACACGCCCATCGGCCGCATGCAGGCGCGTCGTCAGTGCAGGCTCGTAGCGCGCGAGCTCGGCATGGTCGGGAAGATCGGCGGAGAGATGCCAGAGGAGGAGTCCGGCGGCCAACGCGGCGCTGATCATGAGAAGCGAGGCTAGAGCCGTGGCAAAGCCGAAAAAGCGGAGAACGAAGCGCATCGCGAGCCCCGGGTTCAGGCGAGTGCGCTCGTCGATACGAAGGCACCCGCTCAATGACAGTGGATGGAAACGAGGAGTCCCGGCGCATCTCGACATGCGAGCGCCCATGCGAGTGGACAACCGTCACCTTCGCGCATCCATCGATGCACGTGGCGTCAGGCCATGGACCGCAAGTTCCGTCGAGGAGACCGGCTTTCGAGAACGAGTTCCAGCGCGTCAGAGCATCGGGAGTGAAAAGTGGACCCACCTTTCGCACGATGCGCTAGCGGCTCAGACGCGGCCGATCCCGGCTCTCCGCAGGACGTCGCGGAGAAAATCGTGCAACACGGCTTTCGAGGATGGGAAGGAGGGCATTCGTCAGGCTCCATCATGCGCCGCAGGCGATCCTGCAGTGGAGCCCCCTCTGTCATTGGCCTGAGAGTTTCGTCGGGATGCGCAAGGCAGCCGCGACTTTCACCATGGGCGGGAGCAGAATGCTCCGCTTTTCAGAGTGTTGTGCAATGAAGCGGTCCGTGGTGCCTGAGAGTTTCCGGGGCAGTTGCTCCTTCGGCGGCCAGCAAGCTGGCTCTCTCCCGCACATTGCGAAGGCCAATTTACTGCGGTTTATGTCAAAACTGTGTTCCCCGCCGCAATTCCGTTGCTCGGGAGAAGCCAGGCCAGCGAAGCGAAGCCCCCCTCGCATGACTGACGCAACAGGCGGGTCCGGTCCCTTCGCGAGAGCGATGGCACTGCTGCAAACGGCGGCCAGCGATTCCTATCGCAGCGTATAAAGATACGCCGCAATGTCACGGGCGTCGCGCTCGGTCACGCCCAGATCGGGCATGGCGGAGAGAGGCTTCACCTTCTGTGGATGGCGCAGCCACTCGATCATGTGGGTCGGGTTGTTCAAAAGAACGCCGGCAAGATAGACCTGTTCAGCGATACCATTCAACGGTGGACCCACCTGCGCGTCAGGACCTCTGATCCCCGGTATGACATGGCAGGTGGGGCACGCGTATTGCTGAATCGCAGCACGGCCTCGTTGCGCCGCTCCCTCCGGTTCCCACGGAGCCTCTGAAAATTGATTGGCGGCTCCTGTCGTCCCCTCGGATATCAGGCGGTCTCGTTGCTTCAGATAGTCGGCGGGGGACAGTGTCGGAGAGTCTTTCAGGAATGCCACGATGGCCCGGCGTTCATGCTCGCTCAGGCGATGCTTCCAGGCAGGCATCCCGGTCAGCTTGATGCCATTCGAAACGGACCAGTACAACTCTTGTGCTGTCAGATCCCTGCCCATCTGGGCGAAATTTGGCGGAGAGGGATTCATTCCGAGACCGATTGCATCCGGCGCAATCCCCGGAGCGCCATGGCATTGTCGGCAATGCCGCTCGAACAGGGTGAGCCCCGAGGCAATGAGGTCCGCATTGGCAAGATCCAGAAGCGGAGGACTGCCGGAGGAATGGGTTTGGACCGATTGGCGCCGTGCTGTGCTCAGGATCCAGTAGACCAGTGACGTATGCTGCTTGGTCGCCGATATGTCGTACACACCGGAATAGACATAGGCCAGCAAGCCGCCACCTCCTAATGCCAAGAGCATAAAAGCCCACAACAAGAGAGACAGAGGCGAACGTGGCATTGAGGCTTACATCCAGCAGGCGCTATCTGCCCGGGAGATGGTATCTAGAGGGCTGTGCGGCTGAGGCAAATGCCGCTGCACGGCAATGTCGGACAGAGATCGGCGTCTTCGTGGGGATGCGCCAGGAACGGAAGGACGCGGATCCCGTTGAGTGGCGGAGACCACGGAGACAAGCATGACCGACGCCAACCCTGTTGCCGCGATCGCTTTCCTCGACCTGGAACGCTACCTTGGCAAGTGGTATGAGATCTGCCGCCTTCCCTTGAAGTGGGAGGACGAGGCCGCCACCGATATCACTGCCCGGTACAGCCTGAAGGACAACGGCACGGTTCGTGTCGACAACCGCTGCTTCGATGCACAGGGCAAGCCGACCCGGTCCATTGGTGAAGCCACGCCAGTCAACGACGGCAAGTCCCAGTTGAAGGTGTCGTTTCTTCCGGAGGGCCTTCGTTGGGTTCCCTTCACGAAAGGCGATTACTGGGTTCTGAAGCTCGATCCCGGCTATCGGCTGTCCCTGGTAGGAACTCCCGACAGAGACCATTTGTGGCTTCTGGCGAGAGAGCCGAACGTCCGTGAGGCGGAGAAGGAAGCATATCTCGCCGAGGCGCGGCGGCAGGGCTTCGATCTCAGCCGCCTGATCACGCCAAGGCATACCGGGCGGGACGTTTCGGACGAACTCCTGGCGCGGCAAGCCTGAGGACATCGCATTACTGACGTGGCCCTTAGGGTCTGCGCAGCGCGCTAGTTCCTCGTCACTCTCCAGATCGTATTCGAGAGGTCGTCGGCAACGATCAGTGCGCCGCGCGGATCCAAAGTGACCCCGACCGGTCGTCCCCGCGTGTTGTCGTCGTCGACCAGGAAGCCGGAAACGAAGTCGATCGGTTCCCCGGCGGGCCGGCCGTCGCGGAACGGTATGAAGATCACCCTGTAGCCGACCGGCACGTTGCGGTTCCAGCTGCCATGCTCGCCGACGAACACTCCCTCGGCGAAATTTGCGCCCATCGCCTCGCTCGAGAAGGCAATGCCAAGCGCCGCCACGTGCGATCCCAGGCTGTAATCCGGGCGGATGGCCGCGGCGACCTTCTCCGGATCCTGTGGCTGGGCGCGCGGGTCGACATTCTGGCCCCAATAGCTGTACGGCCATCCATAGAAGCCGCCCTCGCGGACGGATGTCAGGTAATCGGGAACAAGGTTGGGACCAATTTCGTCCCGCTCGTTGACGACGGCCCAGAGCTGGCCTGTTCCAGGCTGAATCGCGAGGGCGGTGGGATTGCGAAGGCCAGTGGCGTAAGGCTTGTGCATTCCTGTCTCGATATCGATCTGCCAGACCATCGCCCGGTCTTCCTCGGCGTCCATCCCGCGCTCGGTGATGTTGCTGTTGGATCCGATGCCGACATAGAGAAAGCGTCCGTCCGCGCTGGCGGTCATCGCCTTCGTCCAGTGATGATTGATCACTGCCGGAAGATCCGTCACCTTCGTGGGCGGTCCGCTCGCCTCGGACTGTCCATCCTGATAATCGAACCGGACCAATGCATCCTGGTTGGCGACATAGATGGAGCCGTTGACCAATGCGAGGCCATAAGGTGCGTTGAGGTCGTCGGCGAAGATGCCCTGCATCTCGTAGGTTCCGTCGCCATCGGCATCGCGCAGCAGCGTCAGCCGGTCGCCGCCCTTCACCGAACTCTTGCCGAGACTCTTGATGAAGCCTGCGATCAGGTCCTTGGGGCGTAGCGTGGGCGCATAGCCACCTGACCCCTCCGCGACCAGGATGTCCCCATTGGGAAGGACAAGAGTCTGGCGCGGGATCCTGAGATCCGTGGCGATGGCTTGAATTTTGAATCCCTCCGGAACCTTCGGCAGATCGTTGCCCCAGTTGGCCGGCCTCGGGATCTTCATGGAGGGGAGCAGGCCGCTATGCGGTTCGGGCAGGTTCGGGTTGGACCCATATTGCGGCGGTTCCGGATCGCCGTTGCAGGCCGCGAGGGCAATCGCCAGTGTGCCGATCAGGAGGGAAGAGCGGATCATTTCACCCCTCCCGCATGAAACCCCGAATAACCGATCCAGGCCGCAGCGAGGGCCAGAAGTGTCGTGATCGCAGAGAGATAGAGCCCTTCCGGCATGGTCGCCCAGGCGTCCTTCGCGTGGACGAGGGCGTTGACGAATCCGAGCACCCACATGGCGAGCAGCACGACGAAATAGGTGATCAGCCGTCCCCTGTTGGCAGCTCCCCCGCGAAAGATGTTGACCAGTGCCCAGAGCATCGCGAAGGCGCCGACGAGCAATCCGCCGGCGATGAGCCATGACGAGAAGTTGGCCCATTGTACGTGAAAGCTCGACCTGTAGGCGAGATCGCTGAGCAATGCGCCCAGGAATAGGGGGAATGGAAAGGCAAGGAGGATTGCGTGAAGAGGGTGGATTGGCCTCAGATAGCCTGGGCTGGATGTGGCAACCACAGCGTCTCCTCTCGTTCCCGAACCAAGCCAAACGTCCCGCATCCGGCACAGATATCGGGAGGTCAATGCAGGAGCGGTCGATAGGTTCGGAAACGATCATCTGGAGGTTCCGGCAAGCCTCGGCGGGTCATAAGTCCTGCTAAGGTTGCCGGTGCCGATATCGCCGTGGAATGCGTGTCGTGCCCGACGGGGAGGAACTAGGCCCTGCGCATTCGCATTTCCCTCGATTGCAGCAGCAACGCTTCGCGGGCCGGGACAAGCCTGACCCGCCGGTGGGAAGGGGCGCACCGGATCGATGGAACCACCGGATCCTGGCTTGTCGAGAAGCAGGCCGCGACGTTCCGCCGGTCTGGCCGCTGCGCTCCGAGGAGGACCACATGAGTAAACCCGAGGAAGCCGTTCAGCGCCCCGACACGCCCCATTACGAGAGCGCCACCGGCGGCTGGGGATCCCTCAAGGGAGTCGGCCGCATCCTGGCCGACCAGAAGCCTACCTTTGGTGCCTTTCGCACGCTGATGCGCCAGAACAAGCCAGGCGGGCACATGTGTACCTCCTGCGCTTGGACCAAGCCGGCGCAGCCGCACCTCTTCGAGTTCTGCGAGAACGGCGCCAAGGCCACGATCTGGGACCTTACGCGCGACCGCTGCACGCCCGACTTCTTCGCCGCGCACAGCGTGACAGAGCTGCGCGACCTATCCGACCACGAACTCGAGGAGGCAGGGAGGCTCACGCATCCGATGCGCTATGACACGGCCTCGGATCGCTACGTCGAGGCGACGTGGGAAGAAGCCTTCGCGGAGATCGGAGCGAAGCTTCGGGACCTCGATCCGAAGTCGACGGTCTTCTACATGTCCGGCAAGGGCAGCCTGGAGACCGCCTATCTCTATGCACTCTTCGCGCGGCTCTACGGGCACAACAACCTGCCCGACAGCTCCAACATGTGCCATGAGACCACGAGCGTGGGGCTGAAAAAAGTGATCGGGGTCAGTGTAGGCACCTGCGTGCTCTCGGACTTCGATCATTGCGACCTGATCCTGTTCTTCGGCCAGAACACCGGAACCAACTCGCCGCGCTTCCTTCACACGCTCAAGGATGCCAAGGAGCGAGGCTGCAGGATCGTCACCTTCAACCCGATCCGCGAGAGGGGGCTCGTCGAGTTCGCCGACCCCCAGAATCCAGCCCAGATGACGGTGAAGCCCGCCACCCGGATCTCGGACATCTACCTCCAGGTCCGTCCCGGGGGTGACGTCGCGGTGCTGGCAGGATTGTGCAAGCGCGTGCTGGAACTCGACGACGAGAGAGGCGGTACGATCCTCGACCGCTCCTTCATCGAGACGCACACGCAGGGACTCGACGAGCTCAAAGCGCGGCTGCGTAAGGTGTCCTGGGAGGAGATCGAAAGGGAATCCGGCCTGCGCCGCAGCGAACTCGACGAGGTGGCGGAGATCTATGCCTCGTCGAGAAACGTTATCGGCATCTATGGGATGGGTCTGACCCAGCACGTCAGGGGCTGGCTCAATCTCGCCATGCTCGTGAACCTGCTCCTGCTGCGAGGTAATATCGGGCGGGAGGGGGCAGGCGTCTCGCCCGTGAGGGGCCATTCCAACGTGCAGGGCCAGCGCACCGTAGGGATCACCGAGAAACCCGAGAACGTGCCGATGGACAAGCTCAGGGAACTCTTCGGCTTCGAGCCTCCGCAGGAGGAGGGGCACTCCACCGTCAATCTGGTCGAAGGTCTTCTCGATGGATCGGTCCGCGGCTTCATCTCGCTGGGCGGAAATCTCGCCCGCGCCATCCCCGATCGGGCTCGTGCCGAGGAGGCGTGGCGCGGGCTCGATCTCAACGTGCAGATCGCCACCAAGCTCAACCGCTCGCACCTTCTGCCCGGGCGGACCACCTGGCTGCTGCCCTGCCTCGTGCGGGCCGAGGAGGACATCCAGGCGACAGGCCCGCAGGCGGTGACGATGGAGGACAGCCTGAGCATGATCCACGGCTCGCTCGGCAAGCGCCAGCCCGCCTCGCCGCATCTGAGATCGGAGGTCGCCATCGTCGCGGGCATCGCCAAGGCAACGTTGCCGCCCAATCCAAAGGTGAAGTGGGACGAATGGACGGGCGATTATAGGCTGATCCGCGACCTGATCGAGGCCACCTATCCCGACATGTTCGGTGACTTCAACGGACGGCTCTTCACGCCAGGCGGGTTTTACCGAGGCAACCCGGCGCGCGACCGCGAGTGGAAGACCGAAAGCGGGAAGGCTCAGTTCACAGCACCCGAGGTGCTGACTGCCCTGGGTCTGCCGCCCGAGGGCGAAGAACTCACGCTGGTCACGCTGCGCTCCAACGACCAGTTCAACACCACGATCTACGGTTTCTCGGACCGGCTGCGAGGGCTTTCAGGGCCGCGCGACATTCTTCTCATCAACCCCGAGGAGATGGGCCGGCGGGGGCTCTCTGAGGGACAGGTGGTGACGCTCGAATGTGCCGTCGAGGATGGGGTCGAGCGGGTGGTGCGCGGGCTGAAAATCGTGCCCTACGACCTGCCGGACGCTTGCGTCGCGGCCTATTACCCCGAGGCCAATCCCCTGATCCCCGTGAACTATCACGACGAGCTGTCGAAGACCCCGGCCTACAAGGGCGTCCCCATTCGCATCCGCACCGATGGGACGGGCGCATGATGGGGGCGCTGGAGGGAACCTATTGCGGCCCGGCGCCATTCCCGGCGGACATCTGGCTGCGCTGGAATATCGATCCGGTGCTGCTCCTGGCATTGGGCCTCCTGGCCCTCGCGGCGAGGCGAAGCAGGGTCGGGGTCCTCGCGGTGGCGGTGCTGGCGGTGGCCTTCGTCTCGCCGCTCTGCGCACTCTCGGCGGCGCTGTTCTCGGCGCGGGTGGTCCACCATGTGCTGCTGGTCGCAGTCGCTGCGCCGCTCCTCGCACTCGCCTGGCCGGGGCCGAAACTGAGATCTCCCGCGATCCCGTTCCTCGTCTCCACGATGGTGCTCTGGGCCTGGCACTGGCCTCCGGCATACGATCTGGCGCTCTCTAACGTCGCCGCCTACTGGGCGATGCAGGTGACGCTCCTCGGCTCGGCTTTCGTCTTCTGGCGCGCAATCCTTCATAACGGGCAGCCGCCTGGTGCGGGCCTCCTCGCGGTGCTGGGTGGTTACATGCAGATGGCGCTCCTTGGAGCGTTGCTCACCTTCGCGCCCGAGGCGCTCTACGCGATCCACATGGTCCCGCCCCTGGACTGGGGCTTCACGCCCCTGGGCGATCAGCAGCTGGGCGGGCTGATCATGTGGGTACCGGCTGGCCTGCCCTTCGTCGCCTGGGGAGCCCTCGTCGCGCGACGGGGATGGCAGACGATGGCGCAAGGACTCGCATGATCTCGTGGCTCGGCGGGGCAATCCCGTACCTGAAGGCGCTCCATATCGCCGCCCTGGTGCTCTGGTGCGCAGGACTGTTCGCGCTGCCCTTGATGCTGGCCCGTCACGACCCGGCGATCGGACAGGCGGATTATGCCCGGATCCGGCTGGCATCCCATTACGGCTATACGGCGGTCGTCACTCCCGCCGCTCTGATCGCGATCGGCGTGGGGACCCTTCTGATCTTCCTGCGGGACGTCTTCGTCGTCTGGATGTTCGCGAAGCTCGTCTTCGTGGCATTGCTCGTCGGCTTCCACGCCTGGGTGGGCCACACGATCGTCGCCGTGGCCGAAACCGAGGGAGAGCACCGGACGCCCAAGCCCCTGGTGCCGCTGCTCCTCCTGCTTGTCCCGGTTCTCGCAATCCTGTTCCTGGTTCTGGCCAAGCCCGAGCTGGAGAGCATTCCGCTGCCGGACTGGCTCATGGAGTCCCGGGGCGGTCAGCTCCCGTTCGATGTGCCCAGGCGATAGTCGAAGACGAGCTTGCCGCCATGCCACCCCGTTGCACCCACCATGACCACGCAGAAGCCCGACAGCAGGATGCCGTAAGGCAGCACTGCCGTCTCGTAGCCATGAAGCCGGTAGCCCCAGTTCGCGCCCAGAACCGACAGGAGCAGAACGGCGATTGCCGCATGGGTCCAGGCGGCTGCCCTCGCACGGATGCCGGGCACCATCAGCAGTTCCATCGTGCCCGACGCGGCCGCGGCAAGGCCGATGAGAAAGGCCATTCCCGCCGCCCATACACCGGCCCGCGCCCAGAACCCGTCGCCGGTCCACCAGTAGAACGCATCCGCGCCGAAATTGCAGAAGGTCAGCGCGATGGGAAAGGCCACCGTCATCGCATGGATCGGGTGGCCCGCGACCGCGATGACGGACCCGGTCTCATCGAAGCCGGGGCGCTGCGCGACGGGATCGACAAGCGTCTCGTCCTTCGTCTGGATCTGGGTTTCGGCCAAAGGCGGTGTCTCCTGCGATGCCTGATCGGGATCCTAACGTCCGTTACGCTGGCTGGTTGCGAGGACACCCTCTCGACCGTCGATCCCGCCGGACCCGCCGCCGGTGCCATCGCCACCCTGTGGTGGGTCATGCTGACGGGGGCGGCCGCAATCTTCCTCTTCGTCATGGTCCTCCTCGGGCTGGGGTTCCGCCGCCGCGAAGGGCCGCCCGGATCCGAGGCGGACACCCGGCGCGAGCGGTTCTGGATCCAGGGGCTGGGCCTCGGCTTCTCGCTCACGATCCTGGCGGCCCTGACCGCTTACGGGCTCTCCGTCGGCGAGCGGCTCCTGCCTCGGCCGGGCCCGGACGTCGTGACCGTCCGGGCCGAAGGGCGACAATGGGCATGGTCCTTCAGCTATGCGGACGCGCCGGGTCACATAACCGAAGGCATCCTCCACATCCCGGCCGGGCGGCCGGTGGACGTGGAGATCACCAGCGCGGACGTCATCCATAGCTTCTGGGTGCCGCGCCTTGCGGGAAAGCTCGATGCGATCCCGGGTCATGTGAACGTCCTGCGCATCGAGGCGGGAGCGCCAGGCGATTATGCGGGCGTCAGCGCCGAGTTCAACGGACGGGGCTACACCCGGCACCGCTTCACCGTGCGGGCGCATGACGAAGCCGCCTGGGACACCTTCCTCCGGAGAGAGACACGATGAATGCCCTGCGCCGCCATCGCCAGCTCGAGCGCATCTGGGCCTCCCAGCCGGGCTGGCGCGGCAAGCTCACGACCGTGAACAATAACGACATCGGGCCGATGTTCCTGTCCTTGGCGATAACCTACTTCGTCATCGGCGGCATCCTCGCGATGCTGATCCGCGCACAGCTCGCCACTCCACGGTCGGCCTTCATGGGACCTGAGATCTACAATCAGGTCTTCACCATGCACGGGACCATCATGATGTTCCTGTTCGCGATCCCGCTCTTCGAAGGACTGACGATCTATCTTCTGCCGAAGATGCTCGGGACGCGCGACCTGGCCTTTCCTCGGCTCAGCGCCTTTGGCTTCTGGTGCTACGCCTTCGGCGGCTCGCTGCTCATCTTCTCGCTTCTCGCCGGGATCGCGCCCGACAGCGGGTGGTTCATGTACCCGCCGCTTTCCTCGACGCTCGGCTCGCCGGGAATCAACCCGGACTTCTGGCTCCTCGGCATTACCTTCGTGGAGATTTCCGCAATCTCGGCGTCTGTTGAAATCGTCGTGACCATTCTCCTCTACCGGGCGCCCGGCATGTCGCTCGACAAGCTGCCGATCTTCGCCTGGTACATGCTGGTCGTGGCGGTGATGATCCTGACGGGTTTTCCTCCGCTGATCCTGGGCTCGCTCCTGCTCGAGCTCGAGCGCGCTTTCGGAATGCCGTTCTTCCAGGCCGAAGCGGGGGGCGACAGCCTGCTGTGGCAGCATCTCTTCTGGCTCTTCGGTCACCCGGAGGTCTACATCATCTTCCTGCCTGCGGCGGGCGTCATCTCCACGATCCTGCCAGTGATGGCGCGCACCACGCTGCTGGGCTACGGCTGGATCGTGGCGGCTGCCATCTCCCTCGGAGTCCTGAGCTTCGGGATATGGGTCCACCACATGTTCACCACAGGCATCCCCCATATGGGGCTAGCCTTCTTCTCGGCCGCCTCGACGCTGGTGGCGGTACCCACCGGGGTGCAGATCTTCGCCTGGATCGGGACGATCTGGAAGGGACGGCCCGAGATGCACATGCCGATGCTCTGGATCATCGCATTCTTCGCGACATTCGTCATGGGAGGACTCACGGGCGTTATGGTGGCGATGGTGCCCTTCGACTGGCAGGCGCACGATACCTACTTCGTCGTGGCGCATCTCCACTACGTGCTGGTCGGCGGCTTCGTCTTCCCGATGCTCGCAGGTCTCTACTATTGGCTACCGCATTACACGGGACGCAAGCGCTACTTCAAGCTCGGCAAGACGGCGTTCTGGCTCGTCTTCCTGGGCTTTCATGGAACCTTTCTGCTCCTGCATTGGGCGGGGCTTCTGGGGATGAGGCGGCGGATCGACAGCATCGAAGCCGGGTCCGGATGGGAACTCATCAATCTCCTGGCCTCGATCGGCGGCTTCATCATGGCGATCGGCTTCGCGCTTGTGCTCATCGATCTGGTGGCGAATGCGGTCGTCGCAGTTCGTGGCCGTCGCAATCCCTGGCGGGCGGGCACGTTGGAATGGGCCATACCGGCACCCACGCCCTCCTACAGCCTTGCTTCGATACCCGAGGTCCGAAGCCGCGATCCTCTTTATGAGGATCCCGACCTGCCCGTGCGCATCGCGCGCGGCGAGGGATATCTCGGAGATCCGGGCAGCGGCCTGCGTGAGATCCTGACAGTGGAGATCGCAAGCGGGCGGCCGAGTTGCCTTGTCATTTTTCCGACGAACACGGCGCTGCCCATTGTCATGGCCTTCGTCACCGGGTGGCTCTTTATCGGCATGCTGATCAAGGCCTACTGGCTTGTGCCGCTCTCCGTCCTGATGGTAGCGGTGCTCGCGGCCTGGTGGGCCTGGAGCCTGGGAAGCCGCAAGGACCAGGGCCCGCAGCCGGTGGGTCATGGGCTTGCCCTGCTGCCGGCCTCGGAGATCGAGCGCCCGCCGGGCTGGTGGGGGACGCTGTTCCTGCTCCTTGCCAACGGCGTGTTCTTCGGCTCGCTCCTCTTCGGCTACGCCTTCCTCTGGACCGTGGCGCCGAACTGGCCACCGCCGGCCTGGCTCGAGCCCTATCTTGCCGGGCCGGTCCTGGCGCTTGGCGGCACGATCTTGGCCCTGGGGGGCGTTCGCCTTGCCGATCGTGCACTGCGCCGCGAAGAAGGTCCGTGGCTGGGCCTGCTCCTCGGCCTCGCGGGCTTCGCCGCGCTCGGCAGCGCCGCCGTCACGGTGCTCATGCGGACGACTCACAATGCTCACGCCTATGACGCGACGCTCTGGGTAATCGCCGGCTACGTGATCTTTCACACGGCCGTCGCGGGATCCATGACGGTGTTTCTCGCGTTGCGGGCAGCCGCAGGCTATCTCTCGGCTCGGCGTATCGGTGAAGCGCGAGTCGTGCGGCTCTGGACGGATTACGCCGTCGCCACGGCGCTGCTGGGCCTTGGCGCCGCCTGGTTGCCGGGAGTGCTGACGTGACGGACATCCTCCGCATCGCGGTCCCTCTCACAGCATGGCTTGCCGCCTTCAGTGCTGTCTATGGGCTTCATGGCCTTGTCTGCTCGGAGCGCTGGGCCGCGGCGGGCCTTGACCTCGCCGCAGGCCGTGCCGTCATGGCGGCGGCCTGGGCGGCTGCGGTCGCCATCCAGGTCGCTCTTCTGGTCGCCTTGCGCTCGCCTCGCTTCGCCTCACGCTCGGCTTTCGTGCGCGGGGTGAGCCTCATGCTGGCCGTTACCGCCCTGGTCGCTACATTGTGGACATTGCTCCCAGTCGCCACGACCTCGGTCTGCCTTTGAGCTCTCCACTCCTCCGTCCTGGCGCATCGACGATGCAGCCATTCGAGTCCACACGATAGTCAATCCAATGACGCCGCGATTTGGCCGAGCAGATTGCGCATGAAGGCCTCGCCCTTCGCAATCTCGCTCAACTCAATGTGCTCATCGGCTTGTGGGCCTGAGCGATGCTGCCTGGACCGCACACGACGGCCGGGATGCCGCCCGACTTCTGGAACAGGCTCGCCTCCGTGCCGAAGCAACCTTGGAGTAGCCATTCTGCCCGGCGAGCGCCACGACCTCGTCTCCGGGAGGTGGCGGAACTCGAAATCGCATTCGAATTCCGATGGCACGATGTTCAGCGCCGTGCCTCCGCGGATCACACCATCGGCTTCTCAAATCATCCAGTCGAAGTTGTCCGGCGTCAGGTCTTCTGCACGAGTGTTCTCCAATGTTAGGATGGTCCGTAGCCCGTCCGGGTAGAATTGCCCCGGGACCTTGAGAAGGGTGCTCGTGCCGTCCTGTTCCAGGACGAGGTGCCCGGTCACGAACGGGCTGGCGCCCTGAACGTAGTCCGGAAGCATGCTGAGCAGGCCCGAGACGTCGACGACGTCACCACCCGCACCGGTTTCGAAGTCGGTGATCACGTCGGCAGGCGAATGCTCCGCATAACCGATCATGTAGGTGTCGCGGCCCTCGCCGCCCGTCAGGCGATCGACGCCCTCGACCGGCCAGAACTCGAGATAATCCTGCTCCGGCCGGCTCGACACGTAATGGAACACGTCGTCGCCGGCCCCGCCGATGATCGTGTTGGAGCCGCCTTGCCACTCGTAGAAGCTGTCGTTGCCGTCGCCGCCGTCGATGTAGTCCGGGCCACCGTAGTCGCGGGGCGGCGACCAGCGATCGTTGCCATGGAAAGGAGGATCGCCCACGATCTCGTCATCGCCCGCGCCGCCGTAGATCGTGTCGGCACCGTAGCCGCCTTGGATGATGTCATGCCCGCCACCGCCGTCGATCCGGTCACTCCCGTCATTGCCCTGAATGATATCGTCTCCGCCAAGGCTCGAGATTTCGTCGTCCCCGAGGGAGCCATCCAGCGTATCGTCTGCGCCCGTGCCGACCGCGCGGGAGATCTGCCCGAATGGATGGTGGGCCGGAGTGAAGTTGAAGGCGCTCAACTCCCCGGGCGCGACGTTCGCCAACCGCACGATCGTGCCGTATCCCTCTCCCTTCCCGATCCATTCCAGGTCGACCTGAACCAGGGTGTCGTTGCCGGAGCCGATCACGCGGACGAGCCCGCTGGTGAAGGGATGAACCGGGTCATGGAACCACGGATATGGTAGCTCGTTGCGAGGGTCGACGGCCTCGATGGCCCAGGCGATGTCGAGGACGTCTCCGCCGTAGCCGATCTCGAAGTCCATGATCGCGTCGGGATCAACCACTGCCGCGGCGAAATCGGACAGGCGATAGCGATCCGCGCCGTCGCCGCCCAGGATGACGTTCCGTCCCTCCATGGCGATCAGGTCGTCTCCGGCGCCGCCCCGGATCGTGTTGGATCCTGCGCCGGGCGTGATGACGTCGTTGCCATCTCCGCCGACGAGCACGTCGTCGCCGCTTCCGCCTTCCAGCGTGTCATTGCCTGCGCCGCCGTCGAGACCGTCGTCGCCTGCTCCGGCGGAAAGCCTGTCATGCCCGTCGCCGCCCATGAGCCAGTCGTCGCCGTCGCCGCTCGTCAGCCGGTCGTCCCCCGTGCCGCCCAGCAGCGTGTCCGAGCCGATGTCCCCGAGGAGGTGATCGTTGCCCGCTCCGCCGATGAGCACGTCATCTCCCGCAGAGCCCAGGATCGTGTCGTCGCCGCCGAGGCCGTCGATGAAATCGCCTCCCGGCGTGCCGTGCAGGGCGTCGCTTCCCTCGGTCGGCGCGGTCGCGATGGATACAGGCGCGTAGGCAGGGTAGAAATTGTCGGCCGTGAGGGAGGATGGATCGGTGTTGCGGAGGACCAGGATCGTCCGCAGGTCCTCCGGAGCGATCCCGCCGGTCACGCTCGCCTTGAGGACAGTGTCGCTCCCATCGCGGACCAGCCGGAGATGCCCGGTGGCGAACAGGTTGGGCGAGCCGGCCAAGGAGCCTTCCAGCGTGGACCGAAGGAAGGTGAGGTCGATCCTGTCGCCGCCTGCTCCGGCTTCGAAATCGGTGATGACCGCTGCGGCGGCATCGGGAGCCAGCGCGTCGGGGGACAGCTCGAACGAGTCGCTTCCGCTCCCACCGGACAGCGTGCTTTCGCCCGGCGATCCGGACACGTACCAGAACTCGTCGTTGCCCGCGCCGCCGATGAGCCGGTTCGAGCCCGACTGATCGGCCAACCAGTCGTCGCCGTCGCCTCCGTCCAGGGTGTCGTCGCCTTCGCCTCCATAGAGACCGTCATTGCCCGCATCGCCTGACAGAACGTCGTTCCCCCGGTCGCCATGCAAGAAGTCGAACCCCGCGCCGCCCACGAGCGTGTCATCGCCGTCGTTCCCTTTCAGGGTGTCGGAATCATCACCCCCGTCCAGCGAGTCATTGCCGCTGTCGCCATAGAGGTAGTCGGATCCGGTGCCGCCGCTCAGGGAATCGTTGCCTTCGCCGCCATGGAGGTCGTCATTGCCCGAGTCGCCCGACAGGCTGTCATTCCCGTCTTCGCCATAGAGGCGATCCCTGTCCGCTCCTCCGGACAGGGTGTCATCGCCGCCTCTGCCGTACAGAGTGTCGAATCCGCCCAGCCCCTGGATCGTGTCCGGACCTTCCCCTCCGATGAGGCGGTCGTCGAACGGGTTGCCCGTGAGGATCATGCCCCGGGGCTGGTCCGTTGGAATAGCCTGAGCGGCGAGCGGTGAAGTCAGTAGATGATCCAAAGTCATGGTTCCCTCATCGCAATGTTGTCTGAGGGGTAACATTGCGGTCAGATCAATGGAACCAGATTCTCATCTCCGATATCGCAAGTAAAAAATTCGAATTTAGAAATAATTCCGCATGAATATGACTGTTGAGATCGGTAATGGAGGCGGTGATATCGCCTGAGTATGATTGCGGGCGCTTGCTCCATGCCGATCCGATCCAGTGGAATGTTGCGACACGATCGCGAATGTCGTCGACCGGCACAACCCGGGAGCACTGAAAGCCACAGCACGCTGACAGAGCCTCCTCTCGTCAGGTCTGTGAAACGGAACTCAGATATCGAGTTCCAGCAGCACGGGCTGGTGATCGGACACTTGGGTTTCCTGGTTGTAGGCGATCTTCCTGACCCTGGGCGCGAGATCTTCGGTGACGAACATGAAGTCGCAGCAATGCGGCGGCCCGTTCGACTGTTCGTAGAGGCAGAAGGAGGCCGGGTGCGGCTGCGCTTCATGGGCAACTTGCCACGCATCCAGGAGGGCCGGCGCTCCATTGTTGAAAGGTTCCGAGATCCGCCGCTTCACCGGATCCTCCGGACGCATGTTGAAATCGCCGGTCAGTACGGCTGACGGCGACGATGGCAGCAGGACATAGGTGCCGGGGCCGTCCTCGCGCGGCGTGCGGATCCGCTCATAGGCCGTGCGGTGCGCCTCACGGATGCCCTCGACCTGCGCCTGCCGCAGGGCGCTGGAGGAATATTCCAGATGCGTGGTCATGACCCGAAGTGGGCCTGAAGGCGCTTCGACCACCGCTTCGAGCAGGAGACGGGGCATGTTGCGGGTGGAGGCGGCCTCCCAGGGGAGGGTGTACCGCAGCACCTGCGCCACCGGCAGGCGGGACAGGATCATGTTGCCGAACCGGCGGCGGCGCCCTGATCCATCCGGAATGTCGAGCGCTACGCCCTCGACGGCGGTGCAACCCGGCAGCAAAGCGGCCAGCTCGGCGAACTGGTTGCCTCCGCTGTTGCCCTTGAGATCGGAGAAATTATCCGACATCTCCTGCAGGCAGAGCACATCGAAATCCGCCATGGCGCGGGCCTCGTCCACCAGCCGGCGGAGATCGACGGTGCCGTCGATGCCCAGGCCCCATTGAATGTTCCAGGTGATGATTCTGATCATGCCGTTCCAACGTCCTACTGGCCGACCTTACTCAACACGTCGGCCTTCAGGAAGCGCTCGATGACGATCATGAACAGGACGGACGGCACGAGCAGGATGAGCGCCGTGATGGAGGCGATCTGGTAATTGCCGCCCATGCTCGCGTTGTAGAGCAGGAGCGGAAGCGTCGTAACCTGGGGCACGCCGACGAAGAAGGTGCCGGTGAACTCATCGAGCGATTCGAGGAACACGAAGATGGCGCTCGCCATGATGCCGGGAGCCGCGAGCGGCAGGGTGATGGTAAAGAAGGTGCGCAGCGGCGAGGCCCCGATATTGCGTGCGGCCAGTTCGAGTTCCCGATCGATGGCGGCGAAGGCCGCGGCGGCGATCCAGACGGAATAGACGAGGCCGTGAGCGGCGTGGACCAGCACCACGCCGGTGATCGTGCCTGTGAGCCCGATGCTGTAGAAGACCCGCGCGACGTTGATGTAGATGGCTACCGACGGGAAGGCCTGCGGCAGCAGGAACAGGATCATCAGCGCGGTCCGCCAGGGCAATCTGAGGCGGGCAAGCGCGTAGCCCGCCGGCACCGAGACGGCGAGCGCGACCAGAACCGTCAGGCAGGCGATGCCGACGCTCGTCATGAGCGACGACATGGCATCTCCCGTCGGGCGGAAGACCACTTCCCAATAGCGCAGGCCATAGGAGACCGGGAGCTTGAAGGGCGTGTACCACCGCTCGGCCACCGACCACAGGACCAGGTTGGCCAGAGGGCCGAACAGGAGAAAGGCAAAGACCGCAAGGCCAAGGACCTTCAGGATCGTAGAGCCGAAAGTCCAGACCCTTGCTCCGGTTCCGGAACGAATGGCCGGCGCTGCGAGCGGCAATGCGGGAGATGTCGGCGCCTTGACGCTCATGCCTGCACCTCGCGCTTCACGTTGTGGCGCAGATAGATCCACGCCACCGTCCCGGCGATCAGGTAGGAGATGACGCCGAGCGCGTTAGCCGTCGCGTAATCGCCGTAGGAATTGATGCGGAAGGCCATGTCCACGGTGAGCATGGTGGGCTGCGAGCCCGCCACCATCATCGGCACGGACAGCACGGACAGCATGGTGACGAAGGACAGGACGAGCCCGACGAGGAGCGTCTGCGCCACTTGCGGCAGCACCAGTTCGATCAGCACGCGCAGACGCGAGGCGCCGAGATTGCGGCCCGCCTCGATGGTGGCACGGTCGATGGAAGCCATGGCGCCGGCGAGCATGAGCGTCACGAAGGGCACCTGCTTCCACACGAAGGTGATGATGATGCCGCGCCAGTCGAGGAAGCTCGTGGCCTGGATCGGCTCCATGAGCCCGAGCGCCACGAGGGAATTGTTCATGAGGCCATTCTTGGCGAGGAAGGTGCGCATGCACTGAGCCGCGACGATGAACGGGATGAAAAGCGGCCAGCGGTAGAGATTGCGCAGGATCGTGATGAGCCAGGGCGTTTCGCCGAGGGTGAGGATGCCCGCGATCGCAATCGAGAACAGGCCCGTCAGCAGCGTCGAGACGATCACGATGAAAAGCGTGAAGAGAATGTCGGTGGAGTAGAGCTCGTAAGCCTTCTGGAAATGCGCGAGGGACAGGCCCTTACCTGGCTCCGTGAAGGCGGCCGCCAGCGAGAACCCGAGGGGATAGAGAAACAGGGCGCCGATCATCGCCAGAGCGGGGGCGATGAGCAGAAGGCCGAAGAACGAAGGTCTCGCCATGGTTCAGGGTCTGTCCAGGTCTCGTCGAAGACGTGTCGAAGAAAAAGCGCGGGCGGCCCATGCAACGGGCCGCCCGCCTGGATGAGCGAAGGATCAGTTCGCCACCTTCTTCTCGTAGGATTCGAGAATGTCGTTGAAGTAGGGGCCGATCGGGAACGGCTTGCCGTTGGCGGACAGCGTCTCGGGCGAGATGTCCGAGAAGAGCTGCTTCCAGGCTGCCTGATCGAGCTTGCCTTCCAGATTCTTGGCGTCGATCCCGGGATACCAGTTGAACCGCTTCACGATGCCCTCGGCCTGCACCTCCGGGCTCGTCGCGAGCGCGACGAACTCGGCCGCAAGCTTATCCTGCGCCGTCTTGGACGGAATCGCATAGTACATCGGCTGGCCGGGCATGCCGGGGGAGACGAGCTTCAGGCGCATGTTCGGCGGAAGCTTCCCGTCCGCCTTCCAGCTGTAGAACATGTCCACCCAGACGGGTCCCATGGCGATCTCGCCGCGGTTGAGCATGTCGAGCGTGCCGGCATTGCCCGGAGTGATGACGACGTTCTGGTTGAACTCCTTGAGATCCGCCAGCGACTTGTCCCACGCGGCTTTCGCGGCCGGATCGTAGGGACCCTTCTCGAGCTTCGCCGCATCTCCGCCGAAGGCCGCGACCCAGCCGGTCACGAAGGCGACGCCGGACATGCCGCCCTTGATGCCGTTATAGCCGAACTGCTTGGGGTTCTTCTTCACCCACTCGCGCAGCTCTGGATAGCTGTTGGGCGGGCTGCTGACGAGATCCGCGTTGTAGGCGATCGCCGTCTGCGAATGGAACATCGGCATGACATAGCCGGAGACATCGGTGCCGAGCGAATTGGTTGCCGTGTCGCGCGTCACCAGCTTTCCAGTCGGAATCTGATCGCGGTACTTCTTGAGAAGATCCTCCTTGACCATCGTGCCGGCGGCCTTCTGGTGGATGACGACGACGTCGAAATCCGACCCGGCCCCGGCCTTCTTCTGGGCATCGAGCTTCTCGTAGATCTTCTGCGAGCCGCCGTCGCCCGGTCCCGTGCCGACCGCGACGACCTTCACGCCCGGATGGCTCTTCTCGAAGAGCGGCCCGAGATAATCCTTAATGTAATCGACCATGTTCTGGTCGCCGGCCGTTGCGACGTTGAGTGTCTGGGCGCTCGCCGCGGAACTCATGAGAAGGGCCGCGAGGCCCGCAGCCAATAGTCCGTTACGCATGGTGTCCTCCCTTAATTCGAAGTCTGGGGAAACAGGTGCAGGGACGCCAGCGGCAGGCGCAGGCCAACCGGGCGTTCGAGCTCGTGATAATCGGCGTCCGTCACAGTGAAATGACGGTCGCCGATCGCGACCACGTACCTGTAATGCCCTCCCGGATACGTTCTCTGCGTGATTTTTCCCGGAAGGACGATCGATCCGTCGATCCGCGCCTGCGGGTCGTCGAGCGAAGCGATATCGTCACGAAAGTAAGCCGTAACGGAGCCGGTGGGCACGTCGCCGCCATAGGTGGTCGTGCTGCCGCCATGGGCCCGCACCTCGGCGCCGGCGCCCGAGCGGCTGATGTCGAGGTCGAGGGTGTTCTCCGCGCCCATGAAGCTTGCCACGAAGGGCGAGTTGGGATGGTCATAGACCTCCTTGGGCGCGCCGACCTGCGCGATCCGGCCCGCATCCATCACGACGATCCGGTCCGCCATGGTCATGGCTTCTTCCCGGTCATGGGTGACATGGATCGCCGTGAAGCCGAGCCTGCTCTGGAGCGTCTTGATCTCGGAGCGCAGCTGGATGCGCACCTTCGCATCGAGGTTGGACAGAGGCTCGTCGAGCAGCAGGATCTCCGGCTCGATGGCCAGGGCCCTCCCGAGGGCCACGCGCTGGCGCTGCCCGCCCGAGAGGTTGGTCACCTTGCGGTCCTCGAGGCCCGAGAGGTTCAGCATCTTGAGCACGTCGGCGACCCGGGTGCGGATCTCGTCTCGCGGGACGCCGCGCAGGCGAAGGCCGTAGCCGACATTTCCGAGAACGGTCATGTGAGGCCAGAGTGCATAGGACTGGAACATCATGGCCATGCCGCGCTTCTCGGGCGGCGTGTTCACCACATCCCGGCCGGAGAGGCGGATGGCGCCGCCCGAAGCCTTCTGGAAACCGGCGATCGTCCGCAGAAGCGTGGTCTTCCCGCAGCCGGACGAACCCAGAATGGCAATGAACTCACCGGGAGCCACCGAAAGGCTGACCCCATGCAGCACAGGCTGGCTGCCATAGCTGACCTGGAGATGATCGACATCAATCGCAGCCAAGACAGAACTGTCCATGGACCCGATTTCCTCCCTGAATGCGCTTTTCGCGTCTCTTCTGAGGGGAGAAGATCACATTTAAATGTCAGTGGAAAGAGCGGCCGTCATTCCATTTCATTCCATCCGGCACGACCTCGGGCGTGGGCGGAGAGAGGGACGCTCGAACGGATTCTGAAATGCCGATTCCCCAGCGGGACACCCGATGGCCGGCTGCATGCGGAGGCCCGGCTTCCGCCGCCATGAAGCCATGCCATTCACATGTATGTGCATGGAGACACCGCATCGCGCGCCTCCCGACCATGCCGAGCTTCTCTGCCGTGCGGTTCTTGAACGCAGGTCCGGATGCGCTCGCACGCTTGCCAGCCTCGCGGATCGGGTATTACTGCTCATCCAAACAATCAAAACGTCCGTTCTGGGCATTCCATTGAGAAAAGTATCCTCCGCGCTCGTCCGGAGAACGATGTCGTTCGCCGGCAGCAATCCTTTCACGGCCGCGATCATTCCGTTGACGGTCCTGGCCATTGCGCTTGCGGCCCTCCTCGGCGAGCAGGGTGCAGCCGGCTACCTTGCGCAGGGCTCCGCCTGGTCGCCGGGGGATGTCGCCGGGCCCCTCAGCTACCGGGAGCTCGACGCGACGCACGTCGTCGCTCTCGTGCTCTTCGCCTCCGCGGCAGCCGCGCTCCCCGCCTATCGGTTCTACGCGCTCCTCAGGAAGCCCCTGACGGGATCTGGGGACGGAGCCTGACGGAAAGCTTGGCGGTCGAGGCCAACCGACCAACGCGGCCCGAACATTTCCCTGCCTTGCCCGTTAGGGCTTCGCATCTTCATTTCAGCGAGGCCCATCGATGCGCATTCATCACCTCAATTGCGGCTGCATGTGTCCGGTCGGAGGGAGGCTTTGGGATGGTGTCAGTCGTGGCCTGACGGGACAATTGATCTGCCATTGCCAGCTGATCGAGACGGACGGCAGCGGACTCGTCCTCGTCGATACGGGGTTCGGCTCCAGGGACGTGGAGAACCCCTATGAACGGATCAGCCCGCTCTTCGTTCATACGAACCGCATTAGGCTGGAGCATCGCTACACGGCGCTGGAGCAGGTGAAGAGCCTGGGCTTCTCGCCCCGCGACGTGCGCCACATCGTGCTGACCCATCTCGATTTCGACCATGCCGGCGGCCTCGAGGACTTTCCGGAAGCCACCGTTCACATCCTGCGCGCGGAGGCCGAGGAGGCCGAGGTGAGGCACGGCTTCATCCATCGCCGCCGCTACCGTCCCGAACAATGGGACGGCGTGCGTGACTGGCGCTTCTACGATCCCACGGGGGAGCGCTGGTTCGGGTTCGGCTCGGTGCGCGACCTCGATGGACTGCCGCCCGAGATCCTGATGATCCCTCTGCCCGGCCACACCATGGGGCATGTGGGCATCGCCATCGACACCCCGGACGGATGGCTTCTCAACGCGGGCGATGCCTATTGCCATCGGCATGAGATGGATGAGGAACCGTCCTGCACGCCGGGGCTTCTCGCCTACCAGCGGATGATGGAGGAGGACCGGCCGCTGCGCCTCCGCAACCAGGATCGGCTGCGGGCGCTGGCCAACGATGGCCGCAGCAACGTCAGGATCTTCTGCAGCCATGACCCGATCGAGCTCGAGGCCCTGCAGCGCCTGAGCACGGGATGGCGGCCGATTTTAACGGAAAATAATCCAGGACTGCGGGCTCATTGAGCCGCGTCCCTCTGGATCCTGCCCGCCTGCGCCCTAAAAGCAGGCGGGTAGGCCGGTGAGGGGAAGCGGAAATGGAATTCGATGCCCTGATGCTCTCGCGCATCCAGTTCGCGTTCACGATCGCCTTTCACATCATCTTTCCGGCCTTCACCATCGGTCTCGCCAGCTGGCTCGCGGCGCTCGAATTCAACTGGCTTCGCACGGGAAATCCGCTCTACCGCAACCTCTTCCGCTTCTGGGTGAAGGTATTCGCGGTCTCTTTCGGTCTAGGCGTCGTGTCCGGTATCGTGATGAGCTATCAGTTCGGGACGAACTGGTCGCGCTTCTCCGAATTCACCGGCAACGTGCTAGGCCCCGTCATCGCCTACGAGGTCATCACGGCCTTCTTCCTGGAGGCGGCTTTCCTCGGCATCATGCTCTTCGGCTGGGAAAGGGTCGGCGACCGGCTGCATTTCTTCGCCACCTGCATGGTGGCCCTGGGAACGCTGATTTCGGCCTTCTGGATCCTCTCCGCCAATTCCTGGATGCAGACACCCGACGGGTTTGCCATCGAGAACGGCAAGGCGGTGCCGGTCGACTGGTTCAGGGTCGTGTTCAATCCGTCGTTTCCGCTGCGCTATGCGCACATGGTTCTGGGCTGCTACCTGACGACCGCCTTCGCAGTGGCCGGCATGTCCGCCTGGATGCTGCTGCGGCATCCGCACGATGCGCCGGAGGCGAAGCTCGCCGGCTCGCGGCGCTCCATGTCCATGGCTCTGTGGTTCGCGACCATCTTCGTGCCGGTCCAGATCGTGATCGGCGATCTTCACGGCCTCGGCGTGCTCAAGTACCAGCCGATCAAGCTGGCGGCCATCGAAGGCAACTGGGACCGCATGGCGAACATGCCGCTTCGCCTCTTCGCTATTCCCGATGAAGTGGCGGAGACGAACCATTTCGAAATCGGCATTCCGAAGATCGGAAGCTGGGTTCTGACCCACGCCTTCGACGGCGTCGTGCCCGGCCTGAAGGACGTGCCCCCGGATGAGCGACCGCCGGTCTGGCCCGTCTTCTTCTCCTTCCGCGTCATGGTCGGCATCGGCTTCGCGATGCTGGGGATCGGGTTGTGGAGCCTTTATCTTCGCTGGAAGGGGACGCTCTTCACCAACAGAACGTTCCTCACCGCCGCCATGATCATGACGCCGTCCGGCTTCGGTGCCGTGCTCTTCGGCTGGTTCACGGCCGAGATCGGCCGCCAGCCCTGGGTCGTCCACGGATATCTGCGGACGGCCGATGCGGTGTCCCCCATTGCGGCCGGAGCGGTGACCGCATCCCTCCTGACCTTCATCGTCGTCTATGCCTTCATCTTCGGGTTCGGCTCCTATTACCTCGCCAAGCTCCTCCGGCGCGGGCCCGATCCGGTCGAGGACATTCGCGGGGACGATCTCGGCAAGAAGCCGAAGCGGCCATTCTCGCTGCCGGACGAAGGAATCGAAGGGCGGCCGGGCCATCGCGCGCAGCCTGCGGAATAGGAGGCGGAGAACATGTTCGGCTTCGGAATGGAACACGAAGGACTGGCCTTCTGGCTGCCTCTGATCTGGGCCGGGCTGATCGCGGTGGCGGTGGCCATGTACGTGATCGCCGACGGCTTCGATCTCGGCGTCGGCATTCTCTTCAAGGCGGCAGGCAGCGAGAACTGGCGCGACCGGATGATGTTCTCGGTCGCGCCGATCTGGGACGGCAACGAGACCTGGCTCATCCTCGGCGGGGGCGGCCTCTTCGCGGTGTTCCACATTGCCTATGCGGTGCTCATGCCGGCCTTGTACCTGCCGATCATCTTCATGCTCATCGCCCTCATCTTTCGCGGCGTCGCCTTCGAGTTCCGCTTCAAGGCGGACCGCTCGAAATTCCTGTGGGACAACGCCTTCTTCTTCGGCTCGCTGCTGGCGACCTTCTTCCAGGGCATGGTGCTGGGCGCCTTCGTCCATGGCTTCTCCACCGACGGGCGCCAGTTCACCGGCGGCACCTTCGACTTCCTCACCCCGTTCAGCGTGCTCACCGGCGTCAGCCTGATCTTCGGCTATGGGCTGCTGGGTGCGACGTGGTGCGTGATGAAGACCACGGGCGAACTCGAGATCTGGGCCCGCCGCATGGCCGTGCGGTTCCTCCTGGGCACGATCCTCGCCATGGCCGTCGTGTCGGTCTGGGTGCCGTTCTTGGGGAGGCAGATCGAAACGCGCTGGTTCTCCTGGCCCAACATCGCCTTTCTCGCGCCGATTCCGCTGGTCACAATCTACGTGGCGTACCGGCTTTTCCGCGATCTGGAGGAGGGGCGCCACTACCGGCCGTTCTTCCTGGCTATCTGCCTGTTCCTGCTCGGCTATCTAGGTCTGGGCGTCAGCCTCTTCCCCTATATCGTGCCGCCGAGCCTGACGATCTGGGACACGGCGAACACCGTTCACTCCCAGCTCTTCGCCCTGGTGGGCTTCGCGATCGTGCTGCCGATCACGTTCGCCTATACGGCCTATTGCTACTATGTCTTCCGCGGGAAGGTGGCGGAAGAGATTTCCGGCGGCGGATACGGATATCACTGATGCCGGCCGAAACCCGTCCGCCGGAACGCCGCGTTTCTCAAGAAGAGGAGCATCGGATCGAACCCAAGAGTGGTGTCCACTTTTGGGGCCGAGGCTCCAGACGATTGCTCTGGTTCGTGTTCCTGTATGTCGCGAGCCTCGCGGTATTCGCGGGGCTGGTCTATGGCCTGCGGGGCATCATTCCCCGTTAACGGTAGGTTCCGATGAAGCCCTTGTCCGTGACGACAACCCAGCGGGCCCCACGACGCTCGATGGCCTCGATGCGGCCGACCCCGGGAAGCACGCCGCCGGGCATCACCTCGTAGAGACGGCGGTTGCGGTTCTCGACCAGGGCCGCGCCGTCATAGACCTCGCGCAGCACCCAGCCATCGACAGGCTCGGTTTTCGCCGGCTTGGGGGCAGGGGCCTCCTCGCGGGTCGCGGCCTCGACAGGGGCCGGAGCCGCGGGCGCGGCAGGAGCGGCAGGCTTCGCATTCAGTCCCGCCAGGGTGGTCAGGATCTGGCTCTCCATCCGGTCTATCCTGCCCTCGAGGGCGGCGAGCTTCTGCCCGGGTTCCTGCAGGCCGATGGCGAGGCGTTCGATCTTTTCGGTCAACTCCGTCCGTTCGGAGGCCGAGGAGGTGGAGGCGGTTTGCTCGATGTCCCTGAACGCGACGACCGTCTCCCGCAGGGAGGCGAGGTCGGTGCTCAAGCGAGCAAGGATCTCCTGGCTGCGGGCCGTCTCGGCCTCGATCCTGCCGATGACATCCTGGTTGGCAAGCGTTCCCATGTAGGAAGCGGACCAGCCGGCCCCGACGAGAAGGAGGGCCACGGCGGCCTGGCGCAGGACCTTGATGGAAAAGGTTCGGCTGCGGGCTGCAACGCTCTCGCTCGACGCTCCCTCGGGGAAGGAGGTCTTCAGGCCGAGCTTCGCGCTTCTGATGGCCTCTTCGAGGGCTGCATTGGCCTTGGGGTCGATCTGGACGGTGCCGGCGGGTTTCGCTGCGCCGCGATCCTGAGAACGTCCATTGATGTCCATATTCCGACCTCATTTTCAGGTCAGAGACCATTAACCCTAAAAGTTTACCAAAGCGTTATCTTTCAAGTTAAGTGCTTACGTTGCATGCCCTATCCAAATCGAGGGTATGCAACAATAAGCACCGATAATCAGAACTTTTTGTTGACATAGTTACATGGAATAGGGTTACAAAAGGTGGCGTAACGGAAAGCGACCACCTTAGGGGCATCTCGATACCCATAAGAGTGCTGAGAAACATGGCCTTCCGGGCCTAACTATAACGAGATACTCTTCGGGGACCACAGCCCAGCATCGCGGCCATCGCCAGATGGCAAACATTGTGATAAGGTATAACCTTGCACAATGGCTCTGTGACACTACAACCACGAAGGCGCCGGGCGACTGGTCGGCCTATGGAAAGACAATATGAAGCAGGCATCGAGAAATCGGGAAGACAGCACAGAGGTCCAAGACGCTCTGAAGTCCTGCTTCCCCTCCTTTACCGGGGTTGCCGTATTCTCTGCGGTGGTCAACCTCCTGGCCCTCACGGGCTCCATCTACATGCTCCAGGTCTATGACCGGGTGCTGTCGAGCCGGAGCGTTCCCACCCTCATCGGCCTTTCGCTGATCACGCTCGCGGCCTATTCGCTGTCGGGCGGCCTCGACATGCTGCGCGGCCGGATGCTGGCGCGCATCGGCGCCCGCTTCGACGAGCTCCTGTCCCACCGGGTCTTCGATCTGGTGGCCACGATGCCGCTCAAGGGCGCCAAGCAGGCGGAGAGCATGCAGCCGATCCGCGACCTCGACACGATCCGCGGCTTCCTGTCGAGCCTGGGCCCCACGGCCCTGTTCGACATGCCTTTCATGCCGCTCTTCCTCATCGGCTGCTTCATGATCCATCCCGGCATCGGGGTCCTGTCCGTGGTCGGCGGCGTCGTGATCATCATCCTGACCATCTATACGGACGCCAAGAGCAAGGGCCCCTCCTACGAGGTGACCAAGAGTGGTGCCGAGCGTCACGCCATGGCCGAGACCAGCCGCCGCAACGCGGAGACCATCCGCGCCAACGGCATGCTCGGCTTCCTGGCCAAGCGCTATGACGAGGTGCATGTCCGCCACGTCAACGATGGCCTGCTTGCCAGCGAATCCTCGGCCGGCATCAGCGCCTTCGCCAAGGTCTTCCGCATGGTGATCCAATCGGCCGTCCTCGGCCTCGGCGCCTATTACGTGATCCACGGGGAGATGTCGGGCGGCCTGATGATCGCCGGTTCGATCCTGATGTCCCGCGCGCTCGCGCCGATCGAGATCGCCGTGGCGCACTGGAAGGGCTTCACCGCGTCCCGTCAGGCCTATCGCCGCCTCCAGCACATCATGACGCTCGTGCCGGCCCAGGGCCAGCGCATGCCGCTGCCCGGCCCGAAGGCGGCCCTGTCGGTGGAAGAGGTCTATATCGGCGCTCCCGGCGCCTCGCTGCCGATCGTCCAGGCCGCCTCGCTCCAGCTCCGGGCCGGCCAGGGTCTCGGCCTCATCGGCCCGAGCGCTTCGGGCAAGTCGACCCTCGCCCGCGCCCTCGTCGGCGTGTGGCCGACCCTGCGCGGCGAGATCCGCCTCGACGGCGCCGCTCTCGACCAGTGGGAGCCGGACGGGCTCGGCCGCCATATCGGCTACCTGCCGCAGGACGTGGAGCTGTTCGAGGGCACCATCGCCGAGAACATCTCCCGCTTCCAGCCCAACGCCAAGCCGGAGGACGTCATCGCCGCGGCGCAGACGGCCGGCGCGCACGAGCTCGTGCTCAACCTTCCCGAGGGCTACGACACCCGCATCGGCGAGGGCGGAGCCTCCCTGTCGGGCGGCCAGCGCCAGCGCGTGGCCCTTGCCCGCGCCCTTTACGGCAACCCGTTCCTGGTCGTGCTCGACGAGCCGAATGCCAGCCTCGACGGCGCCGGCGACGAGGCTCTGAACCAGGCCATCCTGTCGGTGCGCAAGCGGGGCGGCGTCGTCGTCGTCATCACGCACCGCCCGGCCGCCCTCGGCCAGGTCGATCAGGTCGCCATCATGGAAGAGGGCCGCATCAAGGCCATCGGACCGCGCGACGAGGTTCTGCAGTCCGTCATGAAACGCAATGCGACGCCGGCCCCGGCCCAAGCCCCGGCGCGGCCGCAGCAGGCACCCGCCGCCCAGGCTGCGAACCTGCGAGAGGTTGGTTAAATGTTGGTCATTCAAGCTCCCAAAAAACCCTCCGTCCACCAGCGGATCCTGCGCCAGTCGACCATCGGCGGCGTGGCCATGATCGCCCTCTTCGGCGGAACGATCGGTCTCTGGGCGGCCACCTCGACCCTGTCGGGCGCGGTCGTCGCCGGCGGTCAGTTCGTGGTCGATACCAGCGTCAAGAAGGTCCAGCACTCGACCGGCGGCATCGTCGGCGAGCTGAAGGTCAAGGAAGGCGATCGGGTCGCCCAGGGCGACCTCCTGATCCGCCTGGACGAGACGCTGACCCGCGCCAACCTGCAGGTCGTGGCCAAGCAGCTCGACGAGTATATCGGTCGCCAGGCTCGCCTGGAGGCCGAGCGCGACGGCACTCCCGAGGTCAAGACCCCGGAGGAATTCGCCCACCGGTTCAACGATCTGGCCGTTCAGAAGATCATGTCCTCCGAGCGCACGCTGTTTACGGCGCGCGCCGCCTCCCGCGACGCGCAGAAGGAGCAGCTCCGCAAGCGCATCGCCCAGTCCCAGGACGAGATCGGGGGATTGAAGGCTCAGCAGACAGCCAAAGCCCGCGAGGCTGCGCTGATCGTGGATGAGCTCAAGGGCGTTCGCGACCTCTACGAGCGGAACCTTGTTCCGATCACGCGGCTGAACGCGCTCGAGCGCGACGCCGCCAGCATCGAGGGCCAGCGCGGCCAGCTCATCGCGGCCGTCGCCCAGGCCGAGAGCCGCATCGCCGAAACCCAGTTCCAGATCATCCAGATCGACGAGCAGATGCGTGCCGAGGCGATGCAGGAGCTGCGCGAGATCCAGGGCAAGATCGCGGAATACACCGAGCGCCGCGTGGCGGCCGAGGATCAGCTGAAGCGCATCGACATTCGTGCGCCCAGCGACGGTTATGTCCACCAGCTGAACGTTCACACGATCGGCGGGGTCATCTCGCCGGCCGAGCCGGTGATGAACATCGTTCCGGTGAACGACAAGCTCGAGCTCGAGGCCAAGGTGCTGCCCAACGAGATCGACCAGGTGAAGATCGGCCAGAAGGCGACGGTGAAGATCCACGCCTCCAATGCGCGCATGATGCCCGACCTGCACGGCTCCGTCAGCCGGATCTCGGCCGACGTGTCGCGGGATCAGCAGACCGGCGCGACCTTCTACACGATCCGGATCGAGCTGCCCCAGGACGAGATCAAGAAGCTCGAGAACCTTCACCTCATCGCCGGCATGCAGGCGGAGGTCTTCGTCGAGGTGAACCAGCGCACCCCGTTCGAGTACTTCTTCAAGCCCATGCAGGAGCAGATCGCCCGCGCCTTCCGCGAGCATTGATCCGCCCCGCCGTGAGACATCGGTGAACCGCGGCCGGCGCCGACAGCGCCGGCCGCGGTTTGCGTCTCGAACATACCTTCCGCACATTTCCTCTCATGCCCAAGCCTGGAAAGTTCCGCCTGCGAACCCATAACAGGGGCGAAGGCCGCGTTCTCCTGCGACCTTCCATTGAAGCCGAAGCCGAACGGTTCGTCCCTCGGTCCAGCCTGACGGCTTCGATGACAGTGTCGAATCTCTTGAGGAACTTAGCGTTTTGAGGATCATCTTCCGCTTTGGCGGTATCGCAATGCTCGTGGCGGCCATCGTCATCCTGGCCGTGTTGCCCTTTGCTACATCCTTCGTGGAACAATGGTCGCGCCGTGATGTCGAGCTGCGATCCCGTCTCGTGTTCAACTCCGTCAGGGACCAGGTCAGCGGGCTTCTGGCCCGGAACGACATCCAGCAGGCCGGCATCCTGTTCGAGCGCATCGCCTCCGACGAGCGCGTCCTCGCCATCGGCTATTGCGACGGGCAGGACCTGCGCTTCCCCACCAGCAACATGCCCCCGTCGTTCTCCTGTTCCGAGGCATCCCGGTCCGATGCAGAGAGCTTTTCGGTGGTCAGGAACCAGGACCACAATGTCCTGGTCAGTTCCTTCCCCCTGAGCGTGGGAGGGCGCACGGGTCATCTCGTGGTCCTGCACGACCTGAGCTATGCCGACCAGCGCGGCGGGGAGGCGAGAAACTATCTCTTCCTTGCCCTGGCCGGCGTCGCCTTCGGGGCCGCGGCCCTGGCCGCCATGATCGCGGCCATCATCATGCGCCGGTGGCTGGCCTCCATCCGGCAGGCCCTGGAGAGTGCCCGAGCCGGCAACGCCAATCCGCCGGTCGAGGAGAACATCATCCCGTTGGGCCAGGAGATCCGCGACGTTCTCCAGGAGCTCGAGGCCTCGCGGCGGACCATCGACGCGGCGCACACGGACTGGAGCCCGGACACCCTGAGGGCTGCCCTGTCGAACGAGCTGTCGGGCTCGGAGGTCATCGTGGTCTCGAACCGCGAGCCCTATATCCACAACCGCACCGACACCGGCGAGATCGTCCTGCAGATCCCGGCCAGCGGCCTCGTTTCGGCTCTGGAGCCGGTGGTGCGCGCCTGCGGGGGCACCTGGGTCGCCCATGGCAGCGGCACGGCGGACCGGGATACGGTCGACGCCAACGACCGGGTGCCCGTCCCGCCGAATCACCCGTCCTACACCTTGCGCCGCGTCTGGCTGTCGGACGAAGAGCAGGACGGATATTATTACGGCGCAGCCAATGAGGGCCTCTGGCCCTTGTGCCACATCGCCTTCGTGCGGCCGATCTTCCGCGAGGCGGACTGGCAGTACTACCGGTCCGTGAACGAGAAATTCGCCGAGGCGATCGTGGCCGAGGCCAAGCGCGAGGATCCGATCATCCTCGTGCAGGACTACCATTTCGCCCTCCTGCCGCGCATGATCCGCGACCGGCTCCCCCGGGCGACCATCGTCACCTTCTGGCACATCCCGTGGCCGAATGCCGAAACCTTCGGCATCTGCCCGTGGCGCGAGGAGATCATCGACGGGCTTCTGGGCTCGTCGATCCTCGGCTTCCATACCCAGGCCCATTGCAACAACTTCCTGGATTCGGTCGATTCCTACGTGGAGAGCCGCATCGACAGGGAGAAGGACTCGGTCTTCTTCGGCGGCGAGGAAACCCTGATCCGGCCCTATCCGATCTCCATCGAATGGCCGCCCACCGCCATGGAGGGCCAAAAGCCCGTGGAGGAATGCCGCAGGGTCGTGCGCGAGCGGCTGGGGTTGTCCCAGGACATGCGCATCGGCGTCGGCATCGAGCGTTTCGACTACACGAAGGGCATCATCGACCGCATGCAGGCCATCGACGCGCTTCTGACCGAGCACCCGGAATGGCACGGCAATTTTGCCTTTGTTCAGGTGGCTGCGCCTACCAGAAGCAAGCTGTCCAATTATCGCCAGCTCCAGGAAGAGGCCGAAGCCTTGGCGCGCGACATCAACGAGAGACATGGCGGCAATGGATACGAGCCGATCAAGCTCCTCATCCGCCATCATGAGCCGGACCAGGTCTTCGAGCTCTTCCGCGCGGCGGACCTGTGCATCGTGTCGAGCCTGCACGACGGCATGAACCTCGTCGCCAAGGAATTCGTGGCGGCGCGGGACGACGAGCAGGGCGTGCTCATCCTGTCGGCTTTCGCAGGCGCGTCCCGCGAGCTGTCCGAGGCGCTGATCGTCAATCCCTACAATGCCCATGCCATGGGCAAGGCCATCAACCGGGCGCTCACGATGCCCCAGCCTGAGCAGCGCGAGCGGATGCGGCTGATGCGCGATCAGGTCAAGGAGCGCAACGTCTATCGCTGGGCGGGCCAGATGCTGCTGGCCGCATCCCGCCTGCGCAAGCAGCAGCGGATCAGGCGCTTGATCGCGAAGGGGCGGAGGCTTGCTGCGGCCAATGCGTGACGCTCCTGCAGGACGAGGCCCGATGCCCGACGTGAATGAGGACTACGCGCTCTTTCTCGATTTCGACGGAACCCTCGTCGATATCGTCGAGCGCCCGGACGCGGTCGTGGTGGATCCGGCCCTGCCCGCCATCCTCACCAGGCTGCGGGAGCGGCTCGGGGGGGCGCTCGCCATCATCAGCGGGCGCCCCGTCGCATTCCTCGACGGGCGCTTCAGGCCGCACGAGTTCGACATGGCGGGACTCCATGGCCTCGAGCACCGCATCGCCGGGCGGCTCTCCATGTGCGATCCCGACGAGCACCCGGCCTTGCGCGAGATGATCGGGCGCCTGGGCAGGATCGTCGCGGACAAGGAAGGCGTCCTGATCGAGGACAAGGGCTGCTCGGTCGCCATTCACTGGCGGCTTGCTCCCCACGAGAAGGACTTCGCCTTGGCGACGGCTCACGCCGCCATCGAGGCGCTGGGCTCGGATTACCGTGTTCAATACGGGAAAGCTGTGGCAGAAATCCTTCCCTCGGCGGCAGGAAAGGGAAAAGTGATCGAGAGATTTCTCCACGAGCTTCCCTACAAGGGGCGGTGCCCGATCTTCGTCGGCGACGACCTGACCGACGAGAACGGCTTCAAGACCGTCAATGCGCATGGCGGGTGGTCCGTGCGCATCGGCGAGGGAGACACCATTGCCAAGGTTCGCCTTGGAACGCCTGCGGACCTGCGACATTGCCTGTCCGCATGGGCTTTAGAGGGGGCCCTTCCTTTCAACGGGGATGATTGCTGACATGAGTTCGCTAGACCTTGCCGTTATCGGCAATTGCACGATTTCGGCCCTGGTGGATCGCCGCGCGCAGGTCGTCTGGAGCTGCTTTCCCCGCTTCGACGGCGATCCGGTCTTTTCCGCGCTTCTCGACAGTCCCGAAGGCCGGGCCGATGCGGATCAGAAGGGAATCTTCGCCATCGACATGGTCGGCATGGTGAGCTGCGAGCAGAGCTACCTCCAGAACACGGCGGTTCTCGTCTCGCGCCTGACGGATTCCTTCGGCAATATTCTCGAGATCACGGATTTCGCGCCGCGCTTCAAGCATTACGACCGCACCTTCCGTCCGCCGATGCTGATCCGCCGGGTCTATCCCGTGAAGGGCCGCCCGCGCATCCGCGTGCGGCTGCGGCCCCATTACGACTGGGGCGGCTGCCCGCCGAGCCTGACCCGCGGAAGCAACCACCTGCGCTTCGTCGGGCCGGCCTATTCGCTGCGGCTCACCACCGACGCGTCCGTGTCCTACGTGCAGGACGAACGGCCCTTCGTGGTGGACCGCCCCCTGTCGTTCTTCTTCGGCGAGGACGAACCGCTCCGGTCCGAGACGGATTCCACGGCCCGCGCCTTTCTCGACAGCACGGTCGATTTCTGGCGCGACTGGGTGCGGTCGCTCTCCATCCCGTTCGACTGGCAGGAGCCCGTGATCCGCGCCGCCATCACGCTCAAGCTGTGCAACTACGAGGAGACGGGCGCCATCGTGGCGGCGCTCACCACTTCGGTGCCGGAGGCTCCGCACACCAAGCGCAACTGGGACTACCGCTATTGCTGGCTGCGTGACGCCTATTTCGTCATCCAGGCCCTCAACCGGCTCGGCACCACCAAGACGATGGAGGAATACCTCACCTACATCACCAACATCGTCGACGACATGGAAGCCATTCCCGACCAGAAGGACATGCCGCCGCTCTTCAGCATCACGCGCTCGCCGGATCTCGAGGAGCGGGAGGCGACGGCGCTTGCGGGCTATCGCGGGATGGGACCCGTGCGCGTCGGCAACGCGGCCTATACCCAGATCCAGAACGACGCCTACGGCAGCGTCGTCCTGGCCTCGGTTCACGCCTTCCTCGACAAGCGCCTGATCCGCACGGGCAACCGGGCCCTGTTCGCCCATCTGGAGAAGCTGGGCCACAGAGCCATCGAGGTCTTCGACCAGCCCGATGCCGGTCCGTGGGAGCTGCGCACCAAGGCGGCCGTCCATACCTTCCCGAGTGTGATGTGCTGGGCGGCGTGCGACCGCCTCATCAAGATCGCCGAGGCCATGGGGCGCGAGGACAGGGCCGCGTTCTGGCGCGAGAACGCCGATCGCATGCACAAGGTCATCGACGAGCAGGCCTACAACCCCGACACAGGCACCTTCGTCTCATCGTTCGGCGGCGAGCATCTCGATGCGACGCTCCTCCTCCTCGCGGAACTCGACTTCGTGAAGGCCGACGACCCGCGCTTCATCGCGACCGTGGAGGCCGTGGGCGCGAAGCTGAGGCGCGGCGACCTTCTTCTGCGTTATGATGTGGAAGACGATTTCGGCCTCATGCATACGGCTTTCATGATCTGCGGCTTCTGGTACGTGGATGCCCTGAACGCTATCGGGCGCAAGGACGAGGCGAAGGAACTGTTCGAGCAGATCCTGAGCTTGCGCAATTCCTTCGGGCTCTTCTCGGAGGATGCGGACTTCACGACCGGGGAGCTGTGGGGCAACTTCCCCCAGACCTACTCCATGGTCGGTCTCATCAACTCCGCCGTGCGCCTGAGCCGGAGCTGGGAGGAAGCATTCTGATCGCAGGCGGTCGGGGCTGAAAGAGGCGGAAAGGACGATAGGTTTCGATGTTCGCATTTCCTGTCCTGCTCGGGGACATCGGTGGGACCAATGCCCGCTTCGCCGTGCTGCCCGCGCCCGGAGCGCCCGTCCAGCTCCTTCCCCGCACGCTGACGGCGCAGACGCCCGATCCGGTCGGAGCGATCAGGATTGCACTCGAAGCCTATGAGGGGCCGGCCCCCCGCTCCGCCATCATCGCGGTGGCGACCCGGGTGGACGCTCCCGCGATCCGCCTCACCAACGCCGCCTGGGTGGTCGATGCCGAGGCCATCGGCACGGCGCTCGGCCTCGAGCGCGTCAGCCTCGTCAACGACTATACGCCGGTCGCCGCCTCGGTGACGGTGCTCGAAGAGGCCAGGGGCGACCTCGCCCCGATCGGAACGTTCCCGCAGCCCAAGCCTGGAGCCCGTGTCGTGCTCGGGCCCGGCACGGGCCTCGGGGCGGGAGCTCTCGTGCCGGTCGAGGATCGCCTGGCGATCCTTGCGACCGAGGCGGGCCATATGGAATTCGGACCGACCAACGACGAGGAGACCGCCATCTGGCCGCATCTCGAGCGGGTCGGCGGGCGGATCTCGGCAGAGGTCGTTCTGTCCGGGCCCGGCCTGTTCCGCATCGCCAAGGCGCTCGCGGCGCATCGCTGCGTGGATTGCCCCTACACGATCCCGAACGACGTGCTGGCGGCGGCCCGCGAGGGCAGCGAGCTGGCCAGGGATGCGCTCGCGCTCTTCGCGCGCTTCCTCGGGCGGTATGCCGGCGATCTGGCGCTGACCTTCGAATCCGCCGGCGGCGTCTTCATCGCCGGCGGCATCGCGCCCCGGATGGTCGACTTCCTGCAGGCCGGCGATTTCCGGGAGGCGTTCGACCGCAAGGCGCCGCACGATGCCTGGGCGAGCAGGGTGCCGGTTTATGTCATCGTCAATCCGGAGCCCGCCCTCCAGGGGCTTGCCGCCATCGTGTCGGATCCGCAGCGTTTCGTCTTCCAATCTCAAGGGTGGCAGGCTACCTGAGGTCCTGCTTGAAGTCGTGGACGGGGAGCCTTGCGAGGCGCTTCTCCCTGCCCGAACCCATTTGATTGGCTATGAGAACAGAACAGATCGCCCTTTCCCCCCTGGCGCCCGGCGCCGACCTTTCCCTCACGGTTCAACGCTTCGGCCGTGAGGGTGCCCGCCCCCGCATCTATGTCCAGGCCTCGCTCCATGCCGACGAGATCCCCGGCATGATCGCCGCCCATCACCTGCGCGAGCGCCTGACCGCACTCGAGGCCGACGGGATGATCGAGGGCGAGATCGTCCTCGTGCCGTCCGCCAATCCCATCGGCCTTGCCCAGCGGGTCATGGGCGACCCCATCGGGCGCTTCCACCTCGCGGACGGGGTCAATTTCAACCGCGGCTATCCGTATCTCGTCCCCAAGGTCGCCGAGCGGATCGAGGGCAGGCTCACGACGGACGGGGAGGCGAATGTCCGCCTGATCCGCGAGGCCCTGCGGGCCGAGCTCGAGGCCTGGCAGCCGTCGAACGCCGCCGAGGTCATGAAGAAGGCGCTGCTGGGTTTGGCTCAGGAGGCGGATATCGTGCTGGACATGCACTGCGATTCCGAGGCCGTGGTTCATCTCTACACCCATAGCCGCTCGGCGGAGGAATTCGCCCCGCTCTCCGCGCTCATCGGCTCCCACGCCTATCTCGTCGCCGATGTCTCCGGCGACGAGCCGTTCGACGAGGCCTGCAGCCGCCCCTGGGCCGAGCTGGCCGACCGTTTCCCGGATCACCCGATCCCGTTCGCCTGCCATTCCACGACGCTGGAGTTCCGAGGCGAGCGGGACGTGACCCACGAGACGGGCCGGGCCGATGCCGCGGCCCTGATCGATTACATGATCCTGCGCGGCGCCGTTGCCGGCGAGGCTCCCCGGGTGCCCGAGGCCCACTGCCAGGCCACCCCGCTGGCGGCCTCGGAGCCGGTCCAGGCTCCGGCCAACGGGATCCTGGTGTTCAGGACGGATGTCGGGGCGAAGGTGAAGGCGGGCGAGGTGATCGCCGAGGTGATCGATCCGCTGACCGGCGCCGTGACCCCGGCCAAGGCGCCGTCCGACGGCGTGATGTTCGCCCGGGTCGCCGTGCGCTTCGCCACGAAGGGCATGCGGGTCGCCAAGGTGGCCGGCACCACGGCCAAGCGGACAGGCAAGCTGCTCGGCGCGTAAAAGGATCTGGTCGAACAAAAAGAAAGGCCGCCCCGAGAGGCGGCCTTTCCATTGTCGGTTCCACGGCCCTTGGGGAGCCGCTCCTTGAGCATCGAATGGATCCCAAAAGTGGACACCACTTTTGGGATCCATTCGATGCTCATTTTAACCTGCGCATCGCTCGATGCGGAAAACCGGATTCCACTTTTCCGCGCGATGCGCTGTGCGTTACGCACCAATCTCGGCAGAGGCCAAGATCCAGGTCACGGCAACCGGGGACCGTAGGGTATGACAATGAGACACTGGATCACCTCCTTTCGCTGTTGACGGGAAACCCCCATATGGGGTCAGAAGAGCCCAGCAGAAGGGCGGTGCGCTGCGGCGTTCTGTCCCCCACCTTCGTTCCCAGAGAATTCTTTGACCGCCATGACCGATCTTCCGGCCCCCGTGGGCCGCCGCCGAACCTTTGCGATCATCTCCCACCCGGACGCGGGCAAGACCACGCTGACCGAGAAGCTCCTGCTCTTCGGAGGCGCGATCCAGCTCGCCGGCGAGGTGAAGGCCAAGAAGAACCGGGTCTCCACCCGGTCCGACTGGATGGGCATCGAGAAGGAGCGCGGCATCTCGGTGGTGACCTCGGTCATGACCTTCGAGTATGGCGGCTGCGTCTTCAACCTGCTCGACACGCCGGGCCACGAGGATTTCTCGGAGGACACCTACCGGACGCTGACCGCCGTCGATTCCGCCATCATGGTGATCGACGCGGCCAAGGGCATCGAGGCGCGCACCCGCAAGCTCTTCGAGGTCTGCCGGATGCGCGACATCCCGATCGTGACCTTCATCAACAAGATGGACCGCGAGGCGCGCAGCCCCTTCGACCTGCTCGACGAGATCGAGAAGACCCTGGCGCTCGACACCGCGCCCGTCACCTGGCCGATCAGCCAGGGCAGGAGCTTCGCCGGCACCTTCGATCTGCGCCGCAACATGGTCCGGCGCATCGACACCGACGAGGAGCCGACATCGGTTTCCGGCCCGGACGATCCGACCGTGGTGAGCCTGCTGCCGCCGGAAGAGGCGGATGCCTGGCAGGAAGAGGTGATGCTGGCGCAGGAAGCCTGCAAGCCATTCGATCTTCAGGCGTTCCGCGAAGGCCATCTCACGCCGGTGTTCTTCGGCTCGGCCCTGCGCAATTTCGGCGTGCGCGATCTCATCGATGCGCTTGCCGCCTATGCGCCGCCGCCGCGCGGCCAGGAGGCAGACAAGCGTCTCGTCGAGGCGGGCGAGCCCAAGATGTCGGGCTTCGTGTTCAAGATTCAGGCCAACATGGACCCGAACCACCGCGACCGCATCGCCTTCATGCGCATCTGCTCGGGCAAGCTCCAGCGCGGCATGAAGGTGAAGCTCGTGCGCACGGGCAAGCCCATGAGCCTGAACGCGCCGCAATTCTTCTTCGCCCAGGATCGCGCCATCGCGGACGAGGCCTGGGCCGGGGACGTGGTCGGCATTCCCAACCACGGGACGCTGCGCATCGGCGACACGCTCACCGAGGGCGAGGACATCGTCTTCCGCGGCGTGCCGAGCTTCGCGCCGGAAATCCTGCGCCGCATCAAGCTGCAGGATGCCATGAAGGCCAAGAAGCTGCGCGAGGCCCTGCAGCAGATGGCCGAGGAGGGCGTCGTGCAGCTCTTCGTGCCGCAGGACGGCTCCGGCGCCATCGTGGGCGTCGTCGGCGCGCTGCAGCTCGACGTGCTGAAGGAGCGCCTGGGTGCCGAATACGGGCTGCCGATCGACTATGAGCCGACGCGCTTCTCCATCTGCCGCTGGATCACGGCGGACGATCCGCGGGAGCTCGACAAGTTTATCGAGAGCCACCTGTCGTCCATGGCGCGGGACCTCGACGACGCCCCGGTCTTCATGGCGCCGAACATGTTCAACCTTCAATACGAGGTCGACCGCTACAAGGCGATCCGGTTCTCGGACGTGAAGGATTATCAGAAGAAGGCGGCTTAAGACTCTCCCGCGTCACCGCCTCCCCGGACTTGTTCCGGGGATCAGTGCCGATGATCTCGATGGATTGAGGCGCCGTCCTGCTCTCCTCCCCCTTGTGGGGAGGAGGTGGAGGTGGGGGTGTGGGCGCCTAACCCAGATAGGCTATCGCTCACACCCCCACCCTTAATCCCTCCCCACAAGGGGGAGGGAAATAGCGACTGCGCCTCACAGCGAATGATGAGCCAGACTTTCAGGATGAAAGTGGAGAGTTGGGCGAAGACGCGGATGGCCGGGACGAGCCCGGCCATGACATGATGGATGACGAAAACTCGCGTTCCTACGCCGCCAGCTTGCGCTCGGCATATTGCTCCTGCACCTGCGCGATATCCCCGACCGTCGGCAGGCTCGCCTCGTTGCCGAGATGCTGGATGGCATGGGCCGAGGCCGCGCGGGCGAAGATGAAGTGCTCGCGCCAGGGCAGGTCGGGACGGGCCATGGCGGAATAAACATAGGCGCCGTGGAAGATGTCGCCCGCGCCATTGGTGTCCACCACCGCCTCGCTGGGGACGTTCAGGGCCGGCAGGACGCTTTCCTGGCCGGTCTCGTCGTACCAGACGAGGCCGCGCTCGCCCAAGGTCACGCCGCCGATCTTGCAGCCGCGGCTCTTGAGGTAGCCCAGCATGCCGGCCGGCGTCAGGTCCATCTGCTCGCAGAGGCGCTCGGCCACGATGGCGACGTCGATGAATTCCAGGAGCTCATGGGTGTTCGAGCGCAGGCCGCCACCGTCGAGGGAGGTAAGGATGCCGGATTCGCGGCAGGCCCGGGCATAGTGCATGGCCGCATCGGCCTGGTGGCCGTCCAGGTGCAGGGCCCTGCAGCCCTGGAGGTTCAGCGGCGGCACCGGATGCAGGTAATGGTCGTCGCGGCAGCGGACGATGGCGCGCTTGCCGCCCCGGGGCATGATGAAGGACAGGGACGATTCGTGGACCTTCCGGTGATGGACCGAGATGCCGTATTTCGCCGCCATGTCGATGAACATGCGGCCGAGCCAGTCATCCGCGATGGAGGTCAGGAGGTCGGGCGCGATCCCGAGCTTGGCGCAGGCGAATGCGGCCGTGACCGCGTTGCCGCCGAAGGAGATCGCGTAGTCCCGCGCCACGGTTTTCTCGTCTCCCGTCGGAAGCTCGTCCGCCAGGAAGGTCACGTCGATATAGGTCTGGCCCACGAAGAGAGCATGCATCGCTGAAAATCGTCTCGGATCTGGATACGATGCCGGAAGTCTTGGACGAGCGGGGCCGATTAGGCAAGCTCTTCCGGGGCGGTGCAAGGGATGGCCCCATCCCCTATGGCCGGCACAAGCCCGGCCATGATGTCAGAGGGTGCCCTTTCTGGATGGATAAAGCGAAGGGAGCCAGCCCTCGAGGATCTGTCACATCTTGTTGAGCGTCGCAGCCAGCCGGGCCGCCGTGAGCGCCGCGTCCAGGTCGGTGGCGATGAACTCGACGGGCGCCGCCAGTTCCTTCCGGAACGCCTCGGACAGGACCGGATGAAGCCGGGCTGTCCCGCCCACCAGGGCCACGGGCCGGGGCCCGAGACGCTTGATGAGGGCATTGGCGAGGCGGGCCAGTTCCCCGCCCGCCTCCTTCAGGATGTCCAGCGCGGTTCCGTCGCCGGCGCGGGCGGCTTCGCCCACCGCGCGGGCGAGGGAGCCGATCTTGCCCCGGTCGCCGCCATAGACGAAGGAGCGCACGATGTTCCAGTCCGTGCCACCCAGCGCCTGGGCGAGGCAGGTGCCGAGGATCGTCGTCCAGCCCGCGCCGGGGCTTTCCTCCTCGGCGCGCAGGACGGACTTGAGGGCTTCGCGGGCGACCCAGAAGCCGGAGCCGCCGTCGTCGATCAGGTTGCCGCGCCCGCCGACCCGGATCACTTCCTTGTCTTCGGACAGGTAATAGCCGATGGAGCCGGTGCCGCTATAGACCAGGATGCCTTCCCCCAGCGCGAAATAGGACAGGTAGGCGATCCACATGTCCTCGGCGACGAAGACCCTGTCGGCGGACAGCTCGAAGGTTTCGGCGAACAGGGCCCGCATGGTCGCTTCCGCCGGCGTGTCGCGGGTGAGTCCCGTGATGCCCGCGATGATGCCCAGCGGCCGGCCTTGCTTCATCACCGCCTGCGCCATGTCGAGGACGATCTGGCGGGCGCGCTCTTCGGCGGCCGCGGAGAAGAGGTGGCCGGTCAGGGGGGCGACGGTGCCTTGGGCCGCGCACCGGCCGCTCGTATCCGCAAGTCGCCAGCGCGTGGCGGTGCCGCCCGCGTCGATGCCAAGCCCCAGCCCCATGACCCCTTGCCCCTCCGCTCAGCCGGCGTTCCGGCCCTCCATGCTGTCGTCCTGGCCAGGGCGATTCCCGTCAGGACGACCTGGAGAAGTCTGCCAGGGCTTTGCGCAGATTGCCACCGTTTCGCTCGAGCGCGCCGCGCGCTTCCGCCGGGCCGGCGCCCAGGGCGATGAGCACGGCCGTCTTCAGGTCGCCGTCCGCCTGCCGGATCGCCTCGACGGCGGTGGCATCGTCGCAATCGGTGATCTGCGAGACCATGATCTCGCTGCGGCGGCGCAGCTTGGCGTTCGTCGCGCGCATGTTGACCATGAGGCCGCGATAGACCCGGTCCATCCGGACCATGATCAGGGTGGACAGGAGATTGAGGATGATCTTCTGGGCCGTGCCGGCCTTCATGCGGGTCGAGCCGGCGATCACCTCCTCGCCGGTATCGGCGAGAATCGGGTGGGAGCAGGCCTCGAGAATGGGCGCATCGGGATTGTTGGAGATGCCGATGGTCTGCGCGCCGCGCGAGGCCGCCTCCTTCAGGGCCGCGATGGTGAAGGGAGTCCGGCCGCTGGCCGCCACGCCGATCACCACGTCGTCCGGGCCGATCCTGTTGGCGCGGATCCCGGCAATGCCTTCCTCGACCGAATCCTCGGCGTTCTCCACCGCCTGCATGATGGCGCCCGTGCCGCCGGCGATCAGGTAGACCACCCGGTCGTCGGGCCAGTTGAAGGTCGGCGGCAGTTCGGTTCCGTCCTGGACGCCGATGCGGCCCGAGGTGCCCGCGCCCGCATAGACGAGCCGCCCGCCGCGGCGCAGGCGCTCGACCGCCTCTTCCGCCGCCGCCGCGATGGCCGGCAGGGACGGCCTGACGGCGGCCACCGCCGAGAGCTGGCCCTCATAGAAAGCCGAGAGGACGTCGAGGCTCGGCCAGGTGTCGAGGTCCTGGTAGCGGGTGCTGAAATGTTCTGTCGCCATTGTGCCAACTTTCTTCCAGACCAATATAGGACCAGTTGAAAATCCTAACAATGGTCTGAGGAGAGCCCGGCGAGGGCCGTGACCAACTTTCTGTCGGCATCCTTAAAGTCGCGCGTGCTGATCAAAGAACGCGATAACCTGCTCGCCCGTTGCACGGCGAAGCGCCACGATCCCGCTGTCCCTGTGCCGGCTCGGATGGACGCGGTTGGTGAGGAGCGACCAGGCAAGGCCGCGCTCGAAATCGAGCCACAAGCCGGTGCCCGTGAAGCCTGTGTGGCCGATGGTATCGGGGGAGCAGGCATCGCCTCCGTGCCAGCCCGGATAGAAGGCCTCCCAGCCCACCGTGCGCTTCTCCGATTCCCGGGTGCTGATGGCCTCGATGGAATCGGGCGAAAGGCCGGAGCCGTCGAGCAGCGAATGGGCGAAGTCGAGCACGCCGTCGATGGTGCCGAACAGGCCCGCATGGCCCGAGGCGCCGCCGAGCGCGAAGGCGTTCTCGTCATGCACCTCGCCGCGGACCACGCGCCCGCGCCAGCTGTCCTTCTCCGTCGCGGCGCAGAGCTTCGGATCGGGCCGGAAGGAGAAGCGTTCGGGAAGGGGCTGGTCGATAAGCGCCAGCCTGGTGATGCGCTCGATGGCGATGCCGAGCAGCATGAAGTTGATGTCGGAATAGACCGGCGGTCCGCTCTGCCAGACACGCTGCAGGATGAAGGCGCGCAGGGTGTTCGGGTCCTGGCCGTAGGTGTAGAGCGGCTCGACGGCCGGCAGGTGCGTCTGGTGCGCGAGGCATTGGCGGAAGGTGAGGCGCCGCTCGGCCGCGTTCATGTCGTATTGGCGCAGGTCCGGGATGACGGTCACCAAAGGATCGTCGAGGGAAATCCTGCCCGCTTCCACCAGCTGCAGAATGCGCGTCGTCGTGAAGATGACTTTGGTGAGAGAAGCGAGATCGAACCATGTTTCACGGAAAACAAGCTCTCGCTCCGGCTCGATCTGCGCATGGCCCGCCCATTGCACGGCACGTTTCCCATCGGCCGTGACGATGCCGAGCACGGCACAGGGAATGTTGCCGTCACGCACGGCGGCGGCGGCCGGTGCGAAGGCCTGTTCGATCAGCGCTGTCAGAGCCATGGCAGGTCACGCGGCGCGGTGCAGTTCGCCGCCGGGCATCGGGTGCGGCACGCCCGTCGTCGTGGGAAGGCTCAGGGGCAGCCCGAGGGTCGAGCGCACGGCGAGATAGCCGAAGGCCTGGGCTTCCAGGAAATCGCCATCCCAGCCGACCGCCTCGACAGGATCGACGGTCACACCCAGCTCCTCGTGCAGGCGCGTCATGAAATGCGCATTGCGCCGCCCGCCGCCGGTGACGAGCCAGCGCTGCGGGGCGCGCGGAACGTGGCGCAGGGAGGCGATGACGGACTGGACCGTGAACTCCGCCAGGGTTGCGGCGCCATCCGCGTCGGAGAGCGCCTCCACGCCCTTGGCGCGGGCGTGGAAATCCTGACGGTCGAGGGATTTCGGAGCGGGACGGTCGAAGAACGGGTTGGTCATGAACGACGCCACGAGCGCGGCGTCGGCCTTGCCGGAGGCCGCCAGCTGCCCGTTCTCGTCGAAGCTCAGGCCCCGCCGGCGCAGGACGAAATCGTCGAGCAGTGCGCTCGCCGGGCCGGTATCGAAGGCGATCACCACATCGCTGTCGATATAGGTGACGTTCCCGACGCCGCCGAGATTGAGGATCATGACGGGCTGCGCAAGCCCGCTCGCCAGGGCGCGGTGATAGAGCGGCACGAAGGGCGCGCCTTCGCCGCCCGAGGCCACGTCCGCGTGGCGGAAGCGATAGACGGTGTCGATGCCGAGCGCCTTGGCGACCCGGTCGCCGAGGCCGAGCTGGCGCGTGAAGCGGGCCTCCGGCCGGTGATAGACGGTCTGGCCGTGGAAGCCGATCAGGCCGACATCGCCGGCCGGGATACCGGTTTCCGACATGAAGCGCCGGATGGCCTCGACATGCGCATCCGTGACCGCCTGCTCGAGATCCACCAGCGGCTCGCTCTGGGCCCGCTCCGGCTGGGCGATAAGCGCCTGGAGGGTCTTTCTCAGATCGTCCGGATAGGAGAAGGTCCGCCCCGGCCCCGGCTTCACGACGGTGTCGCCGTCCGTCTCCACGATGGAGACGTCGATCCCGTCCATGGACGTGCCGCTGATCACGCCGATGGCTTTGACGAGGGGGCGTTGCGACATTGGCTGCTCCGGATGCTCTTGATGGGAGGCGACCATAGCACAGGCGGCCAAGGGGTCCAGAGTGGTATGAGATTGGACCATGACAGGGCCCCGGCGATGGCCTATAAATCCCCGGCGGCTTCCAAGGGAGAAAAGACGCATGGTCAGGTCAGCACTGCGCAGCGCAATCGGTGCAGGTTTCATGGTGGCGGCGATGGCCTCCGCCTCGGCTCAGGTTCTGGAGATCGGAGCGGACAACAGCCCCACGGGCCTGGATCCGCATCTCATCACGGCCTTTCCAAGCTTCATGGTGGTGAACGGCAACGTCTACGAAGGCCTCACCGCCGTCGACAAGGACCTGAAGATCATCCCCGGCCTCGCCGAGTCCTGGACCGTCGCGCCGGACGGCAAGACCTTCACCTTCAAGTTGCGCCAGGGCGTGAAATTCCATGACGGCTCAGCCATGGAGGCCGAGGATGTGGTGTCCTCGATCAAGCGCGTGCTGAGCAAGGACATCGCTTCGCCGCTCGCAAGCCGCCTCTCGGCGGTCGAGAGCGCCAATGCGGTCGATGCCGCGACCGTGGAGCTGAAGCTCAAGGAGCCCTCCGCGGCGCTCCTGAGCTCGCTCGCCACCATCGCCATCGTGCCGAGCGCCATGGAGGCGAACAAGGACGCCCTGCAGAAGGCGCCGGTCGGCACGGGGCCGTTCAAGTTCCAGGAATGGCAGCCCAACGGCTTCATCCTGCTCACCAGGAACGAGGCCTATTGGGACAAGGGCCTGCCGAAGCTCGCGGGCCTCAAGTTCAACATCGTGCCGGAATCGGCCACCCGCCAGGTGGGCCTGAGCAACGGGCAATATGCGCTTCTGCCCAACATCGACGCCGCCACGGCGCTCCAGCTCAAGGGCAAGCCGAACGTGAAGCTCTCCGAGACCATGGATCTCGCCTACACGCTCATCGGCATGAACGTGTCGAAGCCGCCTTTCGACAATCCGAAGGTGCGCGAGGCCGTGAACTACGCCATCAACCGCCAGGAGATCGTCGATGCGGCCCTCTTCGGCGCGGGCGTGCCGGGCGGCCCGCTGTCGCCGGCCCTGAAGTCCTGGGCGCTCGATGTGAACCAGTTCGTCTGCTACAAGCCCGACCCGGCGAAAGCGCAGGCGCTGTTGAAGGAGGCGGGCGTCGCGACGCCGGTCGCCGTCACCATGAAGGTCCTGCCGCGCCAGGACATCAAGGACATCGCCCAGGTGGTGCAGGAGCAGCTGAACAAGGCGGGCTTCAAGGTCGAGCTGATCAACCAGGAGCAGGGCCAGTTCATCCAGGATTGGCGCAACAGCAATTTCGACCTGTTCGCCTCCCTCAACGCAGGCCAGCCCGATCCGGACGATTATTTCTATCGCACCTTCCGCACGGGCGGTTCGACCAACGTGTTCAAGTATTCCGACGCGGAGATCGACGGGCTGCTCGACCAGGCCCGCACCTCGCAGGATCAGGCGGCCCGCAAGGCGGCCTATGACAAGGTGCAGCAGAAGCTCGCCTGCTCGGGCCCGGTGGCGCACCTGACCTACGGCACCCTGTTCTCGGCCATGAACGGCAAGCTGCAGGGCTTCGAGACAATGCCGAACCGCTCGCTCCTGATGCTGCGCAGCGCATCCTACTGACCGTCACCCGATATCCCGGCGCTGCCTTCGCGCGGTGCCGGGATCGTCTTTTGAGAAGAGCCTGCCCGTATGAACCGCGTCCTGCTCGCACGCCTCATCGATCTCGTCATCGTCCTCTTCGGCGTGTCGATCATCGTGTTCCTGATGATCAGGATGATCCCCGGCGACGCGGTGGCGATCATGCTCGGGGCGAATACCGAGATCACGCCCGAGCGCATGGCGGAACTCAACCGCCGCGTCGGCCTCGACCGTCCCATCGTCGAACAATACCTGCTCTGGGCCGGCTCCGCCCTTCGCGGCGATTTCGGCACCTCGCTCTGGACGGGCCGGCCGGTCTCGACCGAAATCCTCCTGCACCTGTGGCCGACCCTGGAACTCACCTTCCTCGCGCTCGTCGTCGGCGCCGTTCTTGCGGTCCCGGTCGGCTGCCTGATGGCGCAGACCCGCGGTGGCGTGGCCGATGTCGTCATGCGCGTCACCGCCATCGCGGGCCTGACGATTCCCTCCTTCTGGCTCGGCATCGTGCTGATCCTGCTTCTGTCCAGCTGGGCGCCGGGCTTCGCCTCGCTGGGCTATGTGCCCTTCTCGGAGGATCCCCTCGGCAATCTCCAGCGCATGATGCTTCCCGCCTTCGCCCTGGCGCTGCCGATCCTGGCCAATCTCTCCCGCCTCGTGCGCTCGGCCATGCTCGATGCCCTGGGCCAGGATTACGTCCGCACGGCCCGCGCCAAGGGGCTGCCGGAGCGGCGCGTCGTCTACAAGCACGCCCTGCGCAACGCCCTGATCCCGTTCCTCACCAGCGTCGGCATCATGACCGGCTATCTTCTCGGCGGCGCCATCGTGGTGGAACAGGTCTTCGCCATTCCGGGCCTCGGCCGCCTGATCCTCGGCGCCATCGCCGAGCGCAATTACCCGCTGATCCAGGCCACCATCCTGGTGGTGACGGCGGGCTTCGTCGTCGTGAACTTCCTGGTCGACTTCCTCTACATCATCGTCGATCCCCGCGTGAGGGCCTGATCCGTGTCGCGTCTGGCCAAGAACAAGCTGCTGACTTTCGCCGTCGTCCTGGTGGCGATCCAGATCATCCTCGCCATCGGGGCGCCGCTCTTCGCACCCTACGATCCCATGGCGCAGAGCGTGGCGCGGCGCCTGCGCGCGCCGTCGGAACTCAACTGGTTCGGGACGGATCAGCTCGGGCGCGATGTGCTGACGCGCATCCTCTACGGCTATCGCACCTCGCTCATCGCCTGCCTGCTCGCGGTCGGCATCGCGCTGCTCGCCGGGGGAGCGCTCGGTCTCGTCGCCGCCTATTACCGCGGCTGGCTCGACCGCATCATCATGCGCGTCATGGACGTGCTCTTCGCCTTTCCGGTGATGCTGCTCGCCATCGGCATCATCGCGGTGCTCGGACCGCACACCTACAGCGCGGCCGCGGCCATCGCGGTCGTCTACACGCCGATCTTCGCGCGCCTCCTGCGCGGCCCGGCGCTCGTCTTGTGCGAGAGCGAGTATGTGGCGGGCGCCAAGGCCATCGGCGCGTCGGACGCCCGCATCATCTTCCTGCACATCCTGCCGAACCTCGCCTCCGTCATCCTGGTCCAGACGAGCCTGCTGCTCTCGGCCGCCATCCTGGTCGAAGCCTCGCTGTCATTCCTGGGGCTCGGCACGCAGCCGCCGACGCCGTCGCTCGGCCTGATGCTGTCGGAGGGCCGCAACTTCCTCATGCTCTCGCCCTGGAGCGCGATCTTCGCGGGCTTCGCCATCCTGTTCCTGTCCTTCGGCTTCAACCTTCTGGGCGACGCCCTGCGCGACACCCTCGATCCACGCCTGCGGGGACAGCCGTGATCGTGCGGCCCGCCAGGGCCGAGGACATCCCGGCCCTGGCGGCGATTGCGGAGCGGTCCTACCGCGCGGCCTTCGCGGGCATCCTGGAGGCTGACGTGCTCGATGGCAGGAGCGCCGCTTTCTTCGCCGCGCGCTTCGCGGCCTCCTGGGAGCGCATGCTGGTTGCCCTCTCGGGCGAGAAGCTCATCGGTTTCCTGCTCGTGACCGACCGGCATATCGACATGCTGTTCATGGATCCCGATGCAGGTGGCAGAGGCGGCGGCGCGCTGCTTCTGCGGGAGGCGGAAGCGCGCGGAGCGAGAAGCCTCGAATGCTTCCGCGACAATCACGGGGCGCGCCGGTTCTACGAGCGAAACGGCTGGCGGGTGTCGCGGGAATACGAACGGGAGTTCGCCGGACGAAGCCGGAGCTTCGTTCTTTATGAGAAGAATTGATTGTTCTGGTTCAAAAGAGCCCTGCAATCCTACAATAACCTCATCCTGAGGAGGTCGCGCAGCGACCGTCTCGAAGGAGGATCCAGAGAGCACTGGACCCTCCTTCGAGACACAGACTGCGTCTGCTCCTCAGGATGAGGATTTCAAATTTGTTTGCTGCCTTTAAAGCGAAATGACCCGGCCTGTCCGCACCGCCTCGTCGGCGGCGAGCACAATGCGGAGCGACCGCACCGCATCGTTCATGTGATCCGTCAGGTCCATGTCCTCCCGGATCGCCTTCAGGAGGAAGCGCTGCTCCCGCTCGCAGAGATCGTCGTGGTCCGGCTCGTCCGTGGTGCTGATGCGCTCGTCCGCCTTCGCGAAGGTTCCGTCGTCCTTGAGCGCGGCATGGTGGAGCAGGATCTGGTTGGTCTTGGTGTGGGCGTTGATGTCGTCGGAGCGGATGTCCCCGACGGTCTCCGCCATGACGATGCTCACGCTTCCCTTCGGGCCGATCACATCCTTCACGAAATAGGCCGTCTCGCTCATCATCGGGCCCCATCCGGCCTCGTACCAGCCGACGGAGCCGTCGTCGAAGGTCACGTGGAGGTGGCCGTAATTGTACATGCCGGCCGGCATGTCCTCGGTCAGGCGCGTGCCGACGCCGTGAACCTGGACAGGCTTCGCCCGCGTGATCTGGCACATGACGTCCACGTAGTGCACGCCGCAATCGACGATGGGGGAGAGGGATTGCAGCAGGCGCTTGTGAGCCTCCCAGGCCGCTCCGCTCGATTGCTGATTGAGGTTCATGCGGAAGACATGGGGCGTGCCGAGCGTCCTGGCGATCTCGATGAACTTGATCCAGGAGGGATGGTGACGGAGGATATAGCCGATGACGAGCTTACGCCTCGTCCGGATCGCCGTCTCGACCACGCGCTCGGCATCCTTCACCGTGTCGGCGAGCGGCTTCTCCACGAAGACATGCGCGCCCGCTTCCATGGCGCGGATGGCATAGGGAGCATGCGTGTCGGACCATGTGTTGATCGACACCACATCCGGTTTCACGGCTTCAAGAGCCTCTTCGAAATCGCTGAAGCGCGGGGCATCTCTCAGAGCGACCGGAAGATCCATGCTGTCGATGTTGCGCGTGCAGAGACCCGCGATCTCGTATCCGTCGATCCGGCCGTAGGCGAGGGCATGGGACAGTCCCATGTTCCCGAGCCCGACCACGAGAACCCGTTGTGCCTTCATCGAAAGACCCCGATCAGTTGTTCTGTCCGCCAATCCAAGTCTGCCGCACCTGCAGGCTCTCGTCGAGCAGGACGAGGTCGGCGCGATAGCCGGGCGCGATCCGGCCCAGCTCATGATCGAGGCGCAGGAACCGGGCCGGGATCAGCGAGGCCATGCGCAGCACATCCGGCAGGGCGAGACTTAAGCGCTGCACGCTGTTGCGCACGGCGCCAGCCATGTCGAGGTCGGAGCCCGCGAGCGTCCCGTCCGCCGTGGTGAGCCGGCCGTCCCGGCGATAGATCGTGCGGCCGTGCAGCTCGAAGCTCGTCAGATCCGTGCCGGTCACCGCCATGGCGTCGGTCACGAGCATCATCCGCTCCGTGCCCTTGGCCGCGATGGCAAGACGCAGAGCGGCGTCGCTCACGTGGTGTCCGTCGACGATGAGGCCGCACCAGGTATCCGGGCTGTCGAGCGCCGCGCCCACCGGTCCCGGATCGCGCCCCGCCAGCGGTGGCATCGCGTTGTAGAGATGCGTGAAGCCGCGCAGGCCATGGCGCATCGCTTCCATGACGGTGTCATAGTCGCTGGCCGTGTGACCGGCGCAGATCAGCACGCCTGAACCGGCGAGGCGCGCAATCGCCTCCAGGCTGTTGCGCTCGGGCGCCAGCGTCACCAGGGTGCGGCCCTCGGTGAGGGAGGTCATGATCGCGATGTCCTCCTCCTCCATCGGGCGCATGAAGGCGGGGTTGTGCACGCCCTTGCGCTCGGGGCTGATGAAGGGGCCCTCGATGTGAATGCCGAGAACGCCGGGAACGCGCGCCGCTAGCGCAGCCCGCATGGCCTCCACGGCTTCCGCCATCTTCTCGCGGGTGTCGGTGATGAAGGTCGGCATCAGGCCCGTGGTGCCATAGGGCCTGTGCGCCTCGGCGATGGTCCTGAGGCCCTCGACTGTGCGCACGTCGTTGTAGAGAACGCCGCCGCCGCCATTGACCTGCACGTCGATGAAGCCGGGAGCCAGCAGGCCGTCGATCCTGTGGCGCTCGATTCCGGCGCCGAGATCCCGCTCGTGCGGCAGGCCGAGGATGCGGCCGTCGTCGATGACGACGGCGCGGCCGTCGAGCATGTGCGCGCCGTCGAAGACGCGGGCTCCCACGAGGGCGATGGACATCAGACGGTCTCCGTCACCTTGCGCAGGCGCGGCGGGCTGTCCGGGTTGCGGCCGCGCGCCAGCGCAATGGCGTTCACGAGAGGATAGAAGCTCTGGATCAGGGCGATGGGCGCTAGGTAGGGATGGGCATCCTCGACGGAAGGCAGCGTGACGCTGGCGGGGCCTTCGGCCGCACCGGCGACGATGACGGGCACGCCCTGCTCGCTCAGCTTCGTCACCAGATCGCTGACGCCGCTCAGGGTCTCGTCCCGCTGGCTGAGAACCAGGATCGGAAAGTGATCGCCCGCGAGCGTCCAGGGGCCGTGCATCAGCTCGGCGGCGCTCATGGCTTCCGCGTGAATGCCGGAGGTTTCCTTGAGCTTGAGCGCGGCCTCCTGCGCGACGGCAAAGCCCACGCCGCGCCCGACGACGAAGAGGTTGTTGGCTTCGGACAGTTCGGGAAGCGCCGCCGACCAGTCGGTCGCGGACGCACGGGCGAGCACGTCCGGCAAGGTGTCGAGGGCATCGAGAAGCGCCTGGTCCTGCGACCAGTGCGCTACGAGCTGCAGGCCTGCGGCCAGCGCCGCGATGAAGGATTTCGTGGCCGCGACGCTCTTCTCAGTCCCCGCATGGAGCGGCAGCACGACCTCGCAGGTCGAGGCGAGCGGCGAGCTCGTGTCGTTCACGAGCGCCACCGTCAGCGCGCCGTCGTCGCGGCCGGCCTGGGCGAGATTGAGGATGTCCGGGCTGCGGCCCGATTGCGACACGGCGAGGAAGAGCGCGTCGCGCATGCGCGGGCGCGCCTCGTAGACGGAGGTCACCGAGGGGCCGACGGAGGCCGTCACGAGGCCGGAATGGATCTCGAGCAGGTATTTGACGAAGGTCGCCGCGTTGTCCGAGCGGCCGCGCGCGCAGGTGACGGCGAAAGGCGGCGGGGAGGCGCGCAGGCGCTCGCCGAGCTCGCGGCACAGGGGCGCGTTGCTCTTGAGCAGGCGCGCGACCACCTGCGGGGCTTCCTGGGCCTCGCGCAGCATGGCCGTCAGGGACGAAGCGTTCGTATCAGGTATCATCATTGTGCATCCGTTCGGGCTGGCTGATGGTCAGCTCGGCCACGAAATCATAGGCGTCGCCCCGGTAATAGGACGAGGTGAACTCGACGACTTCGCCCGCAGCGGTGAACGAGCGGCGTTCGATGTAAAGCGCAGGGCTTTGAGGCGGAACGCTGAGCAGCGAGGCCTGTTCCTCGTTGAGCAGAACCGCGTGCAGCCTCTGCAGGGCGCGCGTCGGCATGTAGCCCTGGTCGTGCAGCACCGCATAGAGCGATTGCTTGACGAGGGACGGATCGGGCAGAACCTTCGAGGGAATGACCGCATTCTCGATCGCCATCGGAATGCCGTTGGCGAGGCGCAGGCGGTTGACGCGGCTCACGAGATCGCCCGGCGAGAGGCCGAGCGCCATCAGCTCGTCCGTGGAGGCCGGGCCGGTCGAGCGGCTCAGCATCACGGCGGAGGATTTCAGGCCCCGGGCCGACATGTCGTCGGTGAAGCTCGACAGGCGGGAGAGGGGCTGCTCGAGCCGCATCTGCGGGGCGATGAAGGTGCCCGATCCCCAGCGCTGGACGAGCACGCCCTTCTGCACCAGTCCCGTGATCGCCTTGCGCACCGTGACGCGGGAAATGCCGAGCTGCTTGGCGAGATCCCGCTCGCCGGGGAGCGCCGCATCGGCCTTGAGCGCGCCCTTGCGCACGGCCTCCTCGATGGATTGCTGAAGCTGCAGATAGAGCGGCGTGGGATTTTCCTCGTCCAGGGGAACGAAGGCGAGCGATTCGCCGGGTTGCTCGCTCATGGCTGCCTCCCCGGGTGAGCCATGCGCGCCAGGAGGATCGCGCCATCGAGCGCATCGGCCATGGGTTCCGCGATGGTCCGCCGCACGGGCGGCGAAAGCCACGGTCGGAGCGGCTCCGCCAGTCCGCCGAACAGGCAGATGGCCGGGGCGCCGAGATCGAGCAGGCGCGTGCCGATCAGGCTCAGCCCGGCGGCGGCGGCCTCGACGATGGCGATGCCGAGAGGATCGCGCCGTTCGGCATGCTGCAGGACGAGCGGCGCGTAGCGTCCGTAATCGGCCGGGCGGGCCTTGCCGACCCAGTCCACCAGGATTTCGAGATCGTTGCTGAACTCCGCGAGGACCGCATCCGAGAGTGGCGTCGATGCGGCGCGGCCGTCATGGGCCCAGATGCAGCGGCGCAGGAGCTCGCGGCCGATGGCAGCGCCGCTGCCCTCGTCCGAAATCTCGTAGCCCCAGCCGCCGACATAATGGCACTGCCCGCTGGCTCCGCCATAGCCGCAGGAGCCCGTGCCGACGATCAGGATGGCGCCGTCGCCCCCGTTGAAGGCGCCGAGCCAGGCGGTGTGCGCATCCGTCTCGATCTCGAAGGACGCGAAGGGGTGAGGGCGCGACAGCAGGCGCTCGACGGCGCTGGTCTGCCCGGCGCCGGCGGCCCCCATGCCGGCATGGATCCGCGCGAGATCGCTTTCGTGGAGGCCTGCCTGGACGAGGGCCTCGCGACAGGCCGTGAGGATCGACGTCCAGACCAGGTCGGGGTCGAGGCGGAGATTGGAAGGCCCGCCCGTTCCTTCCCCCAAAAGCGCCCCTTCGGCATCGCGCAGGCGCGCCCGGCACTTGGTGCCGCCGCCGTCGATGCCAAGGAACAGAAGGTCGGTCATGAGGAACGGATCTCGGGAAGCGATCTTACGGACAGGCACCATGCCACTTAATGTCCAGTTCGGGAAGGGGCGCCGGCGCGGAATGCCCAAACGCTTTGTCCACAGCCCGGATCGGCCTCATCGCTTAAGAGCGCAAAGGGGCGAAAAGGAGGAGCGGGCGAAATGTGGAAGTGGGCCTCAAAGAAGAGTTGTCTTTGAATTTTGCCGATACCAATATGAGGTCACTTGTCCGAAGCGCTTTCCGGTGGAACAGTCAGACCGGCCCGCTGGAAAGCATAGAATGCACTAAAATCGGCACGGGACAATCAGAGGGACTTGAGATCGGGGGCGCCTTAAGCGCCTCTTGAGTCACGGAGGATGATGACGATGACGAAACTCCACTCGAAAGCGGTCCTGCGCCGCGCAGGGCGGTTGCTCGCGGGCGCCTCGGTGGCCGCGGCGGCTTTTGCTTTCGCCCATGCCGCTTCGGCCCAGACGCTCACCATCGAGAGCTGGCGCAACGACGATGCGGATGTCTGGAACACCAAGATCATTCCGGCCTTCAACAAGAAGCATCCCGACATCAAGGTTCAGTTCAAGGCCGATCCGCCGACCGAGTACAACGCCGCCCTCAACGCGCGCCTTGCCGGCGGCACCGCGGGCGACCTCATCACCTGCCGGCCGTTCGACGCCTCCCTCGACCTGTTCAAGAAGGGCAGCCTGATCTCCGTCAACGACGTGAAGGGCATCGAGAACTTCTCCGACGTGGCCAAGAGCGCATGGTCCACGGACGACGGCAAGACCACCTTCTGCATGCCGATGGCCTCGGTGATCCACGGCTTCGTCTACAACAAGGAAATCTTCGACGAGCTGAAGCTGACGCCGCCGAAGACGGTGGCCGAGTTCCATGCGGTGCTCGACAAGATCAAGGCCGACGGCAAGTACACGCCCCTCGCCATGGGTACGGCCGATCAGTGGGAGGCCGCCACCATGGGCTTCCAGAACATCGGCGTGAACTACTGGAAGGGCGAGGAAGGCCGCAAGGCGCTCATCGACGGCAAGCAGAAATTCACCGATCCGGCCTATGTGGACGTGTTCAAGGAGCTCGCGAGCTGGGCGCCCTACATGGGCGACGGCTATAAGGCGCAGAAATATCCGGACACGCAGAACCTGTTCACCCTCGGCCGCGCGGCGATCTACCCGGCCGGCTCCTGGGACGTGCCGATCTTCCGCAAGCAGGCCGATTTCGAGTTCGACGCCTTCGCTCCGCCGGTCGTGAAGGACGGCGACAAGTGCTACATCAGCGACCATACGGACATCGCCGTCGGCATCAACGCCAAGTCGAAGAACGTCGAGGCGGCCAAGACCTTCCTGTCCTGGGTGGCGTCGCCCGAATTCGCCGAGATCTACGCCAACGAGCTGCCGGGCTTCTTCCCGCTCTCCAAGGCCAAGGTCGAGGTGAAGGATCCCGTGGCGGCCAAGTTCGTCGGCTGGCGCGGCACTTGCGAAAGCTCGATCCGCAACTCCTACCAGATCCTGTCCCGCGGCACGCCGAATCTCGAGAACGAGCTCTGGAACGTGAGCGCCCAGGTGATGAACGGGACCATGAAGCCTGAAGAGGCGGCCAAGAAGGTTCAGGACGGCCTCGCCAGCTGGTACGAGCCGCACAAGAAGTAAGGGCTGAAACATCGGGACGGGCCGCCCGAACCGGAGTGGCCCGTTCCCCCATTCTCCTTCCGCCTGGAGCAGCATGACGGATCTAACGGCTTCGAGCGCGCAGCCGGCGGACGTGATTCCCGCCCGCTCGCGCCTTCCTGTGCACATCGCCGTGTTCCTGGCGCCGGCGCTCGCGATCTACACGCTGTTCTCGATCTACCCGCTGATCGACACGATCCGCCTGAGCCTTTACGCGGGCGACGAAACAGGCGCGCGCAGCTTCGTCGGCCTGCAGAATTTCCGGACGCTCCTGAGCGATCCCAACTGGTCGGGCCAGTTCTGGAACGCGTTTCGCAACAACCTGATCTTCTTCGCCATCCACATGGTGGTGCAGAACGGCATCGGCCTGGGGCTCGCCATGCTGCTCAGCCTGCCGCGTCTCACCGGCGGCAGCGTCTACCGCACGCTCATCTTCCTGCCGACCATGCTGTCCGTGGTCATCATCGGGTTCATCTGGCAGCTCATCCTCAATCCGCTCTGGGGCATCGCGCCGAGCCTCCTGAAGGCGGTAGGGCTGGGCAGCCTCTTCGGGCCCTGGCTCGGCCAGGAATCGACGGCGCTGCTGACGGTGTCCCTCATCTCGGTCTGGCAGTTCGTCGGCATCCCCATGATGCTGATCTATGCGGCGCTCCTGAACATTCCCGACGATCTGCTGGATGCCGCCACCGTCGACGGGGCAGGCCCTTTCAGCGTGTTCTGGTTCGTGCGCCTGCCCCTGATCCTGCCGACGCTGGGCGTCGTGTCGATCCTGACCTTCGTGGCCAACTTCAACGCCTTCGACCTGATCTATGCGATCAAGGGCGCGCTCGCGGGCCCGAACTTCTCGACCGACATTCTCGGCACGTTCTTCTACCGCACCTTCTTCGGCTTCCAGCTCCAGGTCGGCAGCCCGACCATGGGGGCCGCGGTGGCGACCGCCATGCTGGTCATCATCCTGATCGGCGTGTTGATCTATCTCTTCGGCGTGCAGCGGCGGCTGCAGCGGCACACCTTCTGAGGGCGCCATGGGAACAACCGTCAGACCGAGCCGCATCGCCGTCCATATCGCCCTGATCCTCTACACGATCCTGGCCCTCGGCCCGATCCTTCTCATCCTGATCAACGCCTTCAAGACAAGGCGGGCGATCTTCGCCGATCCGCTCGGCCTTCCCAACGGCCAGACCTTCACCACCATCGGGTTCGACCGGGTCTTCGCCAATGCGGATTTCGGCCTGTACTTCTTCAACAGCCTGACGGTGACATTGGTCTCCCTCGTGCTGATCGTCCTGATCGGCGCGATGGCCGCATGGGCCCTGACCGAATACAAGTTTCCCGGCAACACCCTGATCAGCCTCTATCTCGCCATCGGCATCATGGTGCCGATCCGCCTGGGCAGCGTCAGCATCCTGCGCATGATGGTGGAGCTGAACCTCGTCAACACCCTGACGGCGCTCATCCTCGTCTATGTGGCGCAAGGGTTGCCGCTCGCCATCCTCATCCTCGGCGAGTTCATCCAGCAGATCCCGAAGGACCTGCGCGATGCCGCCCGCTGCGACGGCGTCAGCGAGTATCGGATCTTCTTCAGCATCATCCTGCCCCTGATCAGCCCGGCCATCGCGACGGTGGCGGTGTTCACCATGGTGCCGGTCTGGAACGATCTCTGGTTCCCGCTGATCCTGGCGCCCGGCGACGGCAAGCAGACGATCACCCTCGGCGTCCAGCAGTTCATCGGGCAATACGTGACCGACTGGAACGCGGTGCTTGCCTCGCTCACGCTGGCGATCGCGCCGGTTCTCGTCCTCTACCTTCTCTTCTCGCGCTATCTCGTGCGCGGCCTGACCGCCGGCGCGGTGAAGTGACGTTTCATGGTTGGAATTGACCGCAATGGCTGAGGTTTCCCTGCACAATGTTGCCAAATCCTTCGGAGCGACGGAGATCCTGCGCGACATCAATCTCTCGGTCGAGGATGGGGAGTTCGTCGTCTTCGTCGGCCCGTCGGGCTGCGGCAAGTCCACCTTGCTGCGCATCATCGCCGGCCTGGAGACTGTGAGCGGCGGCGAGATCAGGATCGCAAGCCGGCGGGTGAACGAGCTGCCGCCGGCGGATCGCAAGATCGCCATGGTGTTCCAGTCCTACGCGCTCTACCCGCACATGAACGTCTACAAGAACATGGCCTTCGGGTTGAAGTTCGCCAAGACGAGTAAGGCGGAGGTGGACCGCCGGGTGCGTCAGGCGGCGGAAATCCTGAAGCTCACCCCGCTTCTCGACCGCAAGCCGCGGGAGCTGTCGGGCGGCCAGCGCCAGCGCGTCGCGATCGGCCGGGCCATCGTGCGCAATCCGAGTGTGTTCCTCTTCGACGAGCCGCTCTCGAACCTCGATGCGGCGCTGCGCGTCAACACGCGCCTCGAGATCGCCAAGCTCCACCGGGACCTCGCTGCCACGATGATCTACGTCACCCACGATCAGGTCGAGGCCATGACGCTCGCCTCCAAGATCGTGGTGATGAACCATGGCCGGATCGAGCAGGTCGGCGCGCCGCTGGAGCTCTATCGCCATCCCCGCAACCTGTTCGTCGCGGGCTTCATCGGCTCTCCGCGAATGAACTTCATCAAGGGGCAGGTTCTGCGTGTCGAGGGCACCGGCGCCACCGTCGCTTTTGCCGGCACGGAAGCGCTGGTGGATGTGAAATCAGGCAGCCTTTCGGCCGGAGACCACGTGACGGTCGGCATCAGGCCCGAGCACATGGAGGAGGGCGGGGCGGATGCCACACCCCTGCGGGGCGCCATCGACGCCGTCGAGCAGCTGGGCGAGTCGAGCTATGTCTACATGAAGCTCGCCAGCGGCGACGACGTGATCGTCCGCGCCCCCGGCGAGACCGACGCGGCGCCGGGCGGATCCTACACGGCCCATGTACCGCGCCGCGCCCTGCACGTGTTCGACGCGTCGGGCGTGTCGGTTCTCGCCGGGCGGGAGTGAGAGCGGTGGGATTCACCCAGCCGGAGTCATTCCCGGACATTCACATAACCATTGCCAACTCTTCGCCCTCAGCCTGAATGTCTGGCTCGTCATTCCCTGTGAGGCGCAGGCGTTGTTTTCCCTCCCCCTTGTGGGAAGGGGGGGCTGCGAGGGCAGCCGGGGTGGGGGTG
>JAEWKH010000146.1 GCA_023386155.1 Pseudomonadota bacterium | reverse complement strand
CTGCTCGTACGTGAGCGCTCCCGAGGCCTTGAACGGGCCGATCAGGTAGACGGGTGTTCCCGACAGCCCGAGCGCATCGGCCTGGTCGAGATTGCGCTGGATCAGCCCTTGGATCTCCGCCCCGCGCTGTTTCAGGTCCGCATTCAGGATTTCCATGTCGACGCCAGTCTTCTGAACCGCCGCGGTCATCGTGTCCTTGCTGATCCTGCGGCCGGGAATTGCCATCAGCGCGTGATGCACCTGCTCGTACTTGCCCTGGTGCTTGGCGGCCAGCGCCAGCTGCGCGCCATGGATGGACGCCGGCGTGAGGATGGGCCAGTCCTTGTAGACCAGGCGGATCTTGCCGTCGGCCTTGACCAGCTTCTCCAGGTCCGGAGCCGACTTCTTGCAGAACGGGCAGTTGTAATCGAGGAAAGCCACGATGGTGACGTCGCCCTTGGGATTGCCACCGACAGGCGATTGCGGATCGTTCAGGATCGCATCGACCGAGATGCCCTGAGCCAGAGCCGGTGCGGCGGGCACGGCGACAGCGACAGACAATGCGGCCAAAACGGCGGCGAAGAGAGACCTGGTCAGGAAGAGCATTGTCGACTCCTTGGAATTCGGTGAAGGACGGTCGCGCGCCTAAAGGCCTGCGAGATTGATCGTGTCGAGGAAGAGGTTGGCGTCGACGGCGCCTGTCAGGCGGGTTCCGGGGATCTCTCGGCCGTCCTTCGAACCGATGACGAAGATGGTCGGCGGGCCCGACACCCGAAGGTGTTCCATGAGCGCCCGGGTGCCGGCGTCGACAGCCGTCACGTCCACCCGCACCAGGGCGATGCGCTCAAGCCGCCTCTTGATCGCAGGATTGGAGAACACGCGGCTGTTGATGCTTTTGCAGATCGGGCACCACTCCGCTGTGAAGTAGGCCAGCGCCGGCTTCTTCCGAGCACGAGCCTCGGTGACTGCGGCGTCGAACTCCCGGCGGTTGGTGACATGAGCGAAGGTCAGTTCCGTGGCCCCTGCCTGCCCTCGTTGAGGCGGGAGCGTCAGGCATGGGATCAGGGCTGCATACCTCAGGATCGTCCGGCGCGACCATGCGTCGGTCCGAGGGGAAGCAGGGTAACGAGACGAGCCGAAAGCCATCACGCACCCGCCGCTGCAAGCTTCCGGAGGAAGCCGTCCGCATCAATCGTCCCGATGGTGCGGGCCGGGGCGAATTCCTGTCCCGTCTTCGGATCGAGGAACAGGATCGTCGGCGGCCCGACCACGCCGAAGCGCTGCATCAGATCGCGGCTCGCCTCGTCGTACTCCGTCACATCGGCGCGGATGAAGGGAATGTCCTTGAGCCTTGCCTGCACGGTGGGATCGGCGAAGACGGTGCGGTCGATCTCCTTGCAGGTCACGCACCACTCGGCCGTGAAGTCGACGAGGATCGGCTTGCCCTTCGCCCGCGCCGTCTCGACCGCGGCGTCGAACGCCGCGGGCGTGGTGACGCGGGTGGCGGCAAGCTCGGTCGTCGTCGCAGGCGCCGAGCCCCGCGCCAAGGGGGCCAGCGGCTGGAGCGGATCCGTCGCCCCGCCCGCAGTGCCCACGACCAGAGTGCCACCATAGAGCACAGCCGCGATCCCCGCCGCCTTCGCCAGCCGACGACCGGGACAAGTGGGAACTGCATCAAAGGCGCCGAGGAACACGCCGGCTCCGATGGCGAGCATGGCCCAGAGCGCCAGCGACACCTGCGGCGGTGCGATGCGCGAGACCATCGCGATGGCGATGCCGAGGAAGACGACGCCGAAGGCCTGCTTGACGCGCACCAGCCAGAGACCCGATTTCGGCAGGGCCTTGGCCCCGACGGTGCCATACACGATCAGCGGCAGGCCCATGCCGAGGCCCAGCATGAACAGCGCCGCCGCGCCACGCATCACGTCACCCGTCTGCGAGACGTAGAGCAGGGCCCCGGCCAGCGGCGGCGTCACGCAGGGGCCGACGATCAGGGCCGAGGTGAAGCCGAGGGCAGCCGCGCCAGGAAGCGAGCCGCCCATCCCCGCGGTGCGGCCCGAGACGAAGCTGGTCCAGGAACTGGGGAGCTGAAGCTCGAACAGGCCGAACATCGACAGCGCCAGGACCACGAACAGCACGCTCATGGCGCCCAGCGCCCACGGCGCCTGCAACGCCGCCTGCAGGTTCTGACCCGACCAGGCCGCGGCGATGCCGAGCAGGCCATAGGCCGCCGCCATGGCCAGCACGTAGGCGGTCGAGAGCGCGAAGCCCCGCCCCGCCGAGAGCCGGCCTCCGTTGCGGGCGAGCATGCCCGACAGGATCGGGATCATCGGCAGCACGCAGGGCGTGAAGGTCAGCAGCAGGCCGAAGCCGAGAAAGGTCGCCAGGACCGACGTCAGGCTGCCGCTCACCCAGGCATTATCCTGCGAGGCGGTTCGCGGCGTCGCAGGTGCGGTTGTGGCAGAGGCAGCGGTTTCGACCGGCTGTGAAGGCGCGCTCGGCGCGGCGCTCCGGGATGACGCTCCATTCGAGGGCGCCGCGTCCTGGTTTGCCGCCACCGGAATCGTGGCGAGCTCGATGGCCTTCGTTTCGGGCGGATAGCAGATGCCGAGTTTCTCGGCGCAGCCCTGATAGGTGACGTGGATCGTCCGCGGCGAGCCTGCGGCAGCCAGGGCGTCGCCCGACACGGTCGCCCGGGCCGTACCGTGGTAAACCTCGGTCACGCCGAAGGTGGGATCGTCCTTCCTCTGGCCGGGGCTGGTTTCGACCGGCAGCGGCTTGGCGTCGCCGGGAGAGGCCGAGACGATCACTTTGTCGCGATAAAGATACATGTCCGGGGCAATCGCCCAGTCGAGGATGATACCACCATCGGCGCTCTTCGAGGCGCTGAGCCTGAACACCTCGTCGGCGCTGGGGATGGCGAACTGCGCCCCCGCCCCGGCGGAGCCGAGAACCAGCGCAACGAACGCGAACACAATTCGGATAAGGTTGTAGGACAAGCGAATCCTCGCGACCAGGACAATGCCCCCAAACTCCCGGCCAACCTTAAGGCAGCCTTAAGGGTAGCGGGTCACAGAACCCGCGGAGGTGCTCGATGCGTATCCTTGTGGTTGAAGACGATGCGGTGCTGCTCGACGGGCTGAAGGTTGGCCTTGGCATCCACGGCTTCACGGTCGATGCGGTGGCGTCATGCGGCGATGCCCGGGCGGCCCTGGCCACGGCCGGGTTCGACGCCATCGTCCTCGACCTGATGCTGCCGGACGGCTCGGGGCTCGACATCCTGCGCGAGTTGCGCCGGCGCCGGGACGCAACGCCGGTTCTGCTGCTGACCGCGAAGGACACAGTGGCCGACCGGATCGGCGGCCTCGACAGCGGAGCGGACGACTACCTCGGCAAACCCTTCGATCTCGACGAGGTCGCCGCACGGCTGCGTGCCATCTCACGCCGGGCTTCCGGGCGGGCGACGCCCACACTGTCGTGGAACGGGATTGAACTCGATCCCGGTCGCCGCACCGTGGCGGTCGACGGCGAACCGGTCGGCCTCTCGCGCCGTGAGTTCTCGATCCTGGAGGCTCTCATGCGGCATCCCGGCGCGGTGCTTCGAAGGACCAGCTCGCCGACCGGCTCTACGGTTGGGAGGAGGACGTGGAGAGCAACGCCGTCGAGGTCCATGTCCATCACCTGCGCGTCAAGATCGGGCGCGACGCCATCGAGACGGTGCGCGGCCTCGGCTATCGTCTCCGGAGCGCCTGACATGAGCTCGATCCGCACCCGCCTCTTCATCATCCTCATCGCCGCCACGACCCTGATCTGGCTGTTCGCGACGGCCTGGATCTATCTCGACACCAAGCGCCAGCTGCAGCATGTGCTCGACACCCGCCTCATGGAGGCGGCCCGCATGGTTGGTTCGCTCGTCACCAGCGGCGAGATCGCGCTGTCGGCCCGCGCCGATCAGGACCCAGCCTCCATCCCTCTCCCCGAGACGACCCATGTCGGCTACGAGCGCCAGCTCTCGTGCCAGATCTGGTCGTTCGACGGCCGGTTGATCGGCCGCTCCAGCGGCGCCCCCGAGGCCGCGCTGTCGAACGAGACCAGCGGGTTCTCGGAGCAGGAGGTCGCGGGCGAGCCTTGGCGGGTCTATGCCTTCGCCGACCGGGACCGCGGCATCCGCGTGCTGGTCGGCGACCGGCTCGGGTTGCGCGACCGCCTCGTCACCGACCTCGTCCGAGGGCTTGTTCTCCCGGCCATCGTCGTGGTCCCCCTGCTCGCCTTCCTGATCTGGGCCAGCGTCGGGAGCGGGTTGCGGCCCCTGCGGCGCCTGACGCAAGGCCTCAAGGCGCGTGGCCCCGAGGACCTGAGCCCGGTCAGCGTCGGCAGCCCGCCGTCGGAGATCCGTCCCGTGGTCGATGCCCTCAACGGCCTGTTCGGCAAGGTGGCGGCGGCGCGCGAGCACGAGCGCAGCTTCACGGCCTTTGCCGCGCATGAATTGCGCACCCCGCTGGCCGGTCTGCGCACCCAGGTCCAGGTGGCCCTGGCGGCGAGGGATCCGGAGATCCGCGAAGGGGCCCTGCGGCAGACATTGGTCGCCGTCGACCGCACCAGCCGCCTCGTGCGCCAGCTGCTCGCCATGTCCGAACTCGATGCCGGCGCGGACGAGGGCGAGCCTCAGGACATCGTCGTCGGCCCGGCCTTGGAGGAGATCGTCACGAGCCTTGGCAGAGGCACGACCCGGGTGGAGATAGACCCCACGCTCTACCAAACAACGATCCGAATGAACCGCGAACTCTTCCATCTCGTCGTGCGCAATCTGCACGAGAACGCGATGCAGCACTCACCCGAAGGCGGCCTCGTGCGCTGGTTCCTCGATACAGGCGCAAGCCCGCCGGTAATCGCCGTAGAAGACGACGGTCCCGGCATTCCCGAGGACGAGATCGGCCACGTGACGGATCGGTTCTTCCGTGGCAGCCATCGCAGCGCCGTCGGCAGCGGTCTCGGCCTTGCCATCGTCGACGGGGCGCTCAAGCGGGCGAAGGCTTCTTTCGTGCTTCGGAACCGGCATGACCGGCCCGGCGTGCGGGCCGGGTTCGCCATCAATGCGGCTACAGGCTAGAGCTGTTTCCACTGACGTGGAATCAGCTCTCTTCTTTGTTGTGCCGCATTTTTGACGGCGAACCGGATCCACTTCGCCGAAAAATGCTCTAACGATGATAGGTCTGGATCCGGCAATCCTCTTAAGGCTGCCTTAAGCTGGGTCCTGAACCAATGCGCTCATGCAAGCTGTTTCCATTGGTCCTCTCCTCTTCGCCGGTGATCGCCTCGCGGCCATCATTGGCATCGGCGCCTTCATGGCCGTCACGTCGATCCTGTCCTCCCGCCTGGATGCGCGCATCGGGCGGTGGTCGACCTGGACCCTCATCGCAGGCCTGATTGCGGCGCGTCTAGCGCATCGTGCGAAAAAGTGGACCCGGTTTTTCGCACGCAACGATGCGCTCTCTATAGAGCGGAGCATCGGATCCGATCCCAAAAGTGGGTCCATTTTTGGGTCCGATGCTCTAGGCACGTGATCGAGAACGCTTCTCATTTCGCCGCCGAGCCCTGGCGCATCCTGGCTGTCTGGCAGGGCGGATTCTCCTGGCCATGGGCCGCTGCCGCCGTCGTCGCGATATCCCTGGCCTTGGCGCGCACGCGCCGCGCCGCCATGGGTGCGGTCGTCAGTCTCGCCATCGCGCTGTTTGCATGGAACGTCGTATGGCAACTGACCAATGCCACCCCATCGACGCCGATGCCGGACGTGACCTTGACGAATATGAAGGGAGGCGACACCTCCCTGACGGCGTTCGTGGGAAAACCCGTCGTCATGAACCTGTGGGCCAGCTGGTGCCCACCCTGCCGGCGCGAGATGCCGATGATGGCCGAGATGGCGACGGCGAGAGGCGCACGACGGTCGAGGGCTACCTGAACAACGAGAAGCTCACGCTGTCGAACATGCTGCTCGACACGCGCATGGATGTGCCACGCCACTACGCCACGCCGGGCCTGCCGATCACCCTTTTCATCGGCGCGGACGGAAAACTCCGATCCGTTCACGTTGGCGAGATCTCCCGTGAGGCATTGACGGGCGCAATCGACCGGCTCATCGCAAAGTAGTCGCACTGCAAGGGATGACGGTCTGGGGGCGGGAAAGCGGACGCATCATTTCCGCGTGTCCTCCTCCGCCCCAGGACTTGCACGATCCCGGCGAGCGGCCGGCTCTTGCAACAAGCCGAGCGGAGGCGCGTTCGGCATCGCCTTCACGATCAGCCGCTCGGCTTCTGTCGCGGCATCGTCCAAACCACGTGGCCCGGTGGGTGGAGCACCAGGCCTGATGGCTCAGTGAGCCTCCTCGATGGGCGCTCCCGCCTGCTGAAGGGCCGCGAAGCCGCCTGCGACATGCGCCACGTTCCCGATGCCCATCTCCTTCAGGGCCTTCGCCCCCAGCGCCGAGCGGTTGCCTGAGGCGCAGTAGAGCACCAGGCGCTTGCCGCCGCCCAGTTCCGGCTTGTGCGAGGCGCTGGTCGGATCGGCCTGGAACTCCAGGAAGCCGCGGGGCACATGCACCGCCCCCTGAATCTTTCCGGTCTTCCGGACTTCCTCGCCTTCCCTGACGTCCACCAGCACCACGCCCGGGTCGCCCATGAGGCGCATGGCTTCCTCGGCCGACAGGGTTTCGATGTTCCTGTTGGCCTCGGCCACGAGGTCTTTTGCAGTCTTCGTCATGATCATCTCCTTCATTCATCCCATGCAGCGCCGTCGAGCGCGTCGAGCGGAATCTTGAGGTAACGCTTGCCATTGCCCTCCGGCTCCGGCAGACGCCCCCCGCGGATGTTGACCTGCAAGGAATGCAGGATCAGATTCGGCATCGGGAGCTCGCGGTCGCGTGCCTCCCGCAGGGCCACGAACTCACCCTCCGTCTTCGCCTTCACCAGGTGCTTGTTCTCGCGCCGCTGCTGCCCGACCGTGCTCTCCCATTGCGCCTCGCGCCCGCCGGGCCGGTAGTCATGGCCCGTGAACAGGCGTGTCTCCTCCGGTAGCGCCATGATGCGTTGGATGCTCTGCCAGAGCACATGGGCCGATCCGCCGGGAAAATCGGCGCGGGCGGTGCCGCTGTCGGGCATGAAGATCGTATCGTGGACGAAGGCCGCGTCACCGACGACGTAAGCGATCGATGCCAGCGTATGGCCGGGCGTGAACATCACCTCGACGTCGAGATTGCCGATCTTGAAGCGCTCGCCGTCGGCAAACAGCCGATCCCACTGCGAGCCGTCGGTCGGAAAGCTGTCCGGCCAGTTGTAGATCGCCTTCCAGAGTTTCTGCACCTCGACCACCCTCTCGCCAATGGCGGTCGGCGCGCCGGTCTTGTCCTTGAGATAGCCGGCCGCCGAAAAGTGGTCGGCATGCGGGTGCGTGTCGAGGATCCACTCCAGGCTGTAGCCTTCACGCTCGATGTGGGCGAGGAGCGTATCGGCCTGGATCGTGGCGGTCGCGCCGGACTTCGGGTCGAAGTCGAGCACCGGGTCGATGATCGCGCACTTCTTCGTCTCGGCATCGGCGACCACGTACTGCACGCTGCCGGTTCGCTTCTCATAGAAGCCTTTTACGACCGGACGGCCCTGCAAGGTTGGCGAGGCTTTGGACGACATGACGCTTGCTCCTGGTTCGAGAAAAGATGCGGTGCTTGGCGATGGGAAAGACGGGCGGACGAGACTCACTCGTCTCCGCGGGTGGGCTTGCAATACAGCCCGTAGAGTGTGGCGAAGAGCTGCTCGATGCGTGGATCGGCGATGCGGTACCAGATCGTCTGGCTCTCGCGGCGGGTGGCGACGATGCCCTCATCGCGCATCTTGGCGAGGTGCTGCGACAGGGCCGATTGCGACAGGCCCACCGCCTCGGTGAGGGTGGTGACGTTCGCCTCGCCCCATTCCACGAGCTTGCACAGGATCATCAGCCGACGCTCGTTGGCGAGCGCGCGCAGAATGTCGGCGACCGCGGTCGCCTTGTGTTCGAATGTCGCGAGGTCGAAGTCGAGGCGGGGCATAGGCGCACCTGATTAATTAAGACAAGTCTAATTTAGTACATTCTTATAAATTAGCAAGGGCTGATATACGCCCTCCTGAATGGAGCGCGCGCCGGCTGCACAAACTGGTCGGAACGGGATGTCGAAGAGGTTTTGAAGGCGCCTGCCCTGCGCCCCCGCACGACCGGCCTGCGGTCGGCCTGCCCCGGCCTGACCGTTCTCAGGGCGCCAAAGGCCTCAGGCGCCCTGCTTCCGAAAGACGACACTAAGGTTGTTCGCCGGCATGGGAATGCGTTCGACGAGTTCCAGCCCGAGGCCGGTTGCGAGTTCCGCGACGGCTTCGAGGTCCCGCACGCCCCATTCCGGGTTTCGGCGCCTGAGGTCCTGATCGAAGGCCTCGTTGCTGGGAGCGGTGTGGACGCCGTTCTCCTTGTAGGCGCCATAGAGATACAGCAGGCCGCCGGGCGGAAGCACCCGCCGTGCCCCGGCCATCAGCCCCTGTGTTGCCCGCCAAGGTGAGATGTGGACCATGTTGATGGCCACAACGGCATCGGCCCGCTTCACGGGCCAATCCGGCGCGGCGGCATCCAGCCGCAACGGCGACAGGAGATTGGGCAAGCCTGACGCCGTGCGATGAGCCGCGATGCTGCTCAAGGCCTGCTCGTCCTGGTCGGTGGGCTGCCATGTCAGACGAGGCAGCGCGGCCGCGAAATGGGCGGCATGCTCGCCAGTCCCGCTGGCAATCTCCAGAACCATTCCCGCGCCGGGAAGAACCTGCCGCAGGACGGCCAGAATCGGATCACGGTTTCGCACAACGGACGATGCTGTCGAAGCCCCGTTCGGATTTGGTGAGGCCATCATTGTGTCAGTCCAAACCTCGAAAACGCGTCACATTGGCAAACTCGTCAGGCCATCTTCACGAAGACAGCGATCCGGAATGCTTGCGGGTGCTTATAGTGGGTCAGCTGCGGCCAGTGACGCAAGATGCTCTTTCCGTCCGCCCGGTGTCAAAATTTCACATTCCAGCCGTTCAACGAACCTCGGCACATGCTCCACCACCCACAGCCCATCCGGCCCCTGCTGTCACATTCTGTCAGCATCCCGTGCTAAGCTTAGGCTATGTCCCGCGCCGAACGTCTCTTCGATCTCCTGCAAATCCTCCGCCGCCACCGCCGCCCGGTGAGCGGGGCGGCGCTGGCCAGGGAGGCGGGGGTGTCGCTGCGCACGCTCTACCGCGACATCGCCTCGCTCCAGGCGCTCGGCGCGCAGGTCGAGGGCGAGCCGGGAATCGGCTATGTGCTCAAGCCCGGCTTCCTGCTCCCTCCCCTGATGTTCTCGGCCCAGGAGATCGAGGCGCTGGCGCTCGGCCTGCAATGGGTCGGGCGGCGCACGGACGAGGACATGGGACAGGCGGCCCGCAACGTCATGGCCAAGGTCGCGGCGGTCCTGCCCGCCGATCTGCGCGAGCGCATGGAGGACGATGCCATGGTGGTCGGCCCCGGCTGGGAGCGGCCGCAGGCGGTCGACCTCGCGTTGCTCCGGCGCGCGCTGAACGAGGGGCGCAAGCTCGCCCTCGCCTATGCGGACGAGAAGGGCGCACGCACCGAGCGGATCGTCTGGCCCGTGTCGCTCGGCTTCTTCGAATCGACCCGCGTGCTGGTGGCCTGGTGCGAGCTGCGCGACGGCTTCCGGCATTTCCGCGCCGACCGGATCGAAGCGGCGGAGATCCTGCCCGAGCGCCTGCCCCGGCCGCGCCGGCAGCTCATGAAGGAATGGCGGGAAACGCTGCTGCCAGAATCTGACAGTGGCATGCGCTATCACGTCTCCCGTTCAGGCAACACCAGGGAGACACCCATGAGCACGGAATCCAAGAGCGCAGACCTCGTCTTCTACACCAATCCGCAATCGCGCGGCGGCATCGTGCACTGGATGCTGGAGGAGGTCGGCCGTCCCTACAGCACCAGGGTGCTGGATTACGGGACCACCATGAAGGCGCCGGACTACCTGGCGATCAATCCCATGGGCAAGGTGCCGGCGATCAAGCACGGCGCGACGGTCGTGACCGAAGCCGCCGCCATCTGCGCCTATCTGGCCGATGCCTTCCCGGAGGCGGGCCTCGCGCCCGACCCGCGGCATCGCGGGGATTATTACCGCTGGCTGTTCTTCACCGTCGGCTGCCTGGAGCCCGCCGCCTCGGACCATGCGGTCGGCTGGGATCCCTCGCCCGAGATGGAAATGCGCTTCGGCTACGGCTCCTATCCGCGCGTGCTCGACACGCTCTCCGCCTGGCTCGAGGGTCGCACCTACGTGGCGGGCGAGCGCTTCACGGCCGCCGACGTGCTTCTCGCCAGCCACCTGCAATGGGGCATGATGAGCGGCATGATCGAGAAGCGCCGCGTCTTCGAGGCCTATATCGAGCCGCACGTCAACCGCCCGGCCGCCAAGCGGGCGGACGCGCAGATCGAGAAGCTGACGGCCCAGCAGGCCTGGAAGGCGGCGTAACGGCCCTCCCCGTCCCGTATACTCACCACCTCCCCGTCTCGGGTCTGCCTGAGGCGGGCATCCTCCTGCGCGGAGGGCGCTCCCCTGCCACCGGCGGGAAGGCGCGGAACGCCTGGGTCTTCGGGGCAAGGTGGGTGAACTCCCTTGCGAGCTTCGGGTCGTAGCGGACGGCCTCGATGGCCCAGGGATTTGGGGAAAGATGTCGCCCGGAGGAATGTAGCGCGGACGCAGCATCGGCCTTCCTCCGAACCAGTTGTCAACCTTCTCTCGTCGCGACGCCGTGCCTGAGTTCCCTGTAGAGCCGCTCCACATCGGCGCGCCGGCAGAGCTCCGTTCCGGCCGTCAGGACGGCGCCGGTCCCGGCCGCCATGCCAAAGGCGAAGGCCTCTTCCACCGGCCAGCCCCGAGCCAGGCCAAGGGTCATCGCGCCGAGGAAGCTGTCGCCGGCGCCGACGGCGCTTTTCGGCGTGACTTTCACGCCCTCGATCCGCAGGAGCGTGTCGCGGGTGCCCAGCAACGCGCCGTTCTGTCCCAGGGTCAGGGCGATGATCTCCGCCGCGCCGGAAGCGATCAGGTCCCGCACGACGGCGTCCTGGTCCTGGGGAGCGGGAAGCTTCCTTCCGACCAGATCCTCCATCTCGCCGAGGCTCGGCTTGATCAGGTAGAGCCCCTTGCCGACGGCCAGCCGGAGAGCCCCGCCCGAAGTGTCGAGCACGAGCTTCATGCCCTTGCGTGCCGCGATGGCCGACACTCTCGCGTAGAAATCTGATGGCACGCCGCGCGGAAGGCTGCTGCTCGCGAGCAGGTAGTCGCCGTCGATGCCGTCGAGCACCGACAGGCATGCCGTCCACTCCTCCTCGGTGACGTCCGGCCCTTCTGGAACGAAGCGGAACTCCTGGCCCGTCGATCTCTCGTGCACGGTATAGCTGATGCGGGTGGGGCCTGCGATGGGGATGTGCCGGCTCTCGATGCCGGAGGACCGGACCAGATCGTCGAGGATCGGCCCCGTGACGCCTCCGGACAGGTAAATCGCGAGTGCCGATCCTCCGAGCTCCTTGATGACCTGCGCCGCGTTGATGCCGCCGCCGCCGGGATCATAACGTTCGTCCCAGGTCCTGATCTTGCGGATGGGCCGAACCTTCTCGGCCTCGGCCGCTCCATCGATGGCAGGGTTGAGGGTCAGGGTCACAATCCGTTTCACTGTTCCTCCCTTGGCTGGAGCATCGGACGTGAAAAGCGGTCCACTTTCGGGATCGGATCCGATGCTCCGCTCTATGAAGAGCGCATCGCTGCGTGCGAAAAACCGGACCCCCTATTTCGCACGATGCACTAGAAGAGTTCATTAGGTTCCTCTCACCTTGTTTTCAAGTATTGCGCCACGGCCCGAAACGCCGGAAGCGACGTGGGATCGATCAGCGGGTTCTGGCCTTCGGGAACGACGCGAAGCGCGCGAGGACCATCTGCGCAGCAGGATCACGTTGTCGCGCTATGCTATCGCGCCCCCCTCAACGCATGTCGAAGAATTCCTGGTGGAAGCGCTTCCCGACGTTAAAGCCATGCCTGGCGAAGTCATTCCGGATCGCGGCTGCGAACCCGGACGGGCCGCAGAACCAGATGCCGGCTTCACGCCAGCCGGGAACGGCCGCGCGAATGTGATCGCCGGTCAGGCGGCCGTCGCGCTTGTCGTGGAGGACGTGCAGGTGAACATCGGCGGCCTCGGCATCGGCCTGCAGCTTCGCGATCGCCTCCTCGCTATAATCGGCCGTCGAGTGGAACAGGTGAATCTCCTGCGCGGGCAACCGGCCCTGCCGTGCATGGCGTTCCCCGGCGATCTGCTTCATGCGCGCGATGAAGGGCGTGATGCCGATCCCGGCCCCGATCCAGATCTGCAATGGGCAATCGTCATCGAAGATGAAACAGCCATAGGGCCCCTCCACCGTCACCGGCTCCCCGACATAGCGCTTGTCGCGCAGGGTGCGGGTGAAGTCGCCCAGCTCCTTGGTGATGAAGGTGAGCCGGTGCTCGGCCGGGTTCCAGGCCGAGGCGATGGTGTAGGGGTGAGGTCCGTCTGAAGGATCCCCGCTCAGGAAGGCGAATTGGCCGGTCCGGTGCCCCGGCCAGCCTTCGGGGATGTCGATATCCCCTTCAAGGACGCGAAGCTCAGGGTAGTAATGAAGGCTGGCGATCCTGCCTTCGACCTTGCGTCCGGCGCCGATGCGGCGGAGCAGGGCCAGGACGGCCGCCACCGTTCCCCAGGCCAGCAGGACGGCCATGAGAACACCCAAAGGAGTCGTCCAGTAGCTGAAGTGCATCAGCACGACTGAATGGAAGACCAGGACCAGATAGGCGACGGCGATCAGGCGATGCGTCCTGTAGAAGATCCGGTACGGGATCAAGCGGACGAGCGCCACGACGATGAGCAGGACGACCGCATAGAACGCCCACTCGCCGATGCCCTCCGCAGTGCCGCGCTGCGTCAGCAGGAGTTGCTCCAGCGCATTGCCGACCGGAGGCCGCGCTCCACGGGCCGGCCGCTCCAGCCAGCCGAACCCGACCGCCCACTTCGGCCCTTGCGACCACAGCCAATGCGCGACCGCGAACACGAGGCCGCCGATGCCGAACCATTTGTGCAGGCGGTACATCTTGTCGAGGCCGCCGAGCCAGTGCTCGGGCCAGCGCGGGCGAAGGGCGAGGATCATCGCCAGGCTCATGCAGCCCATGGCGAGGACGCCGCTGAGCTGAACCATCGCGCTGCGCAGGGGAAAGAATCCGGAAGGCTGCAGGGCAAGCGGATCGGCAACCCACCACAATCCGGCGAGCAGAAAGAGCGTGCCCCAGAACACAATGTCGATAGGCCTCATCGCCTGCTCCTCACGAGGGCTGCTTTTCCCGCGATGCGCATATCGATCTCCTTGCCTTCGAGAAACGTGGCATGCACTACGCCATCTGGCTGATGGTCCTGCGAAACCGAACCAGGGACAGGCTGAACAGGACCGCTCCGATGGCCAGGAGTGCAAGAAACTGCGGCCATACCACGTCAATTCCGGCGCCGCGGTACAGGATGGCCTGCGCCAGCATCACGAAATGTGTCGTCGGGGCTGCAAGCATGATGGTCTGCACGAGATCCGGCATGCTCTCGCGCGGCGTCATGCCGCCCGACAGCATCTGGAGCGGCACGATGATCAGAATGAACAGCATCCCGAACTGCGGCATGGAACGGGCCACGGTGCCCAGGAAGATGCCCATCGACGTCGTCGCGAACAGGTTCAGGGCTGCCCCGAGCAGGAACAGCGCGACCGAGCCTTCGATCGGTACCGCCAGCAGGCCCTGCACGATGAACGTGAGAGAGAACGCGCAGGCCGCGAGCACCACCAGGGCCATGGACCAGATCTTTCCCGTCATGATCTCGACAGGGGTCACCGGCATCACGAGAAGATGCTCGATGGTGCCATGCTCCCGCTCCCGGATCAGGGCGGCGCCGGTCAGGATGATCGACAGCATCGTGACCTGGTTGATGACCTGGATGACGGCCCCGAACCAGCCCTTGTTCAGTTCGGGGTTGAAGCGGGCGCGAAGGGCGAGATCCACCGGAAGGGTCTGGGCAGCGCGGTAGCGCTGAACGAACCCGTTGACCTCGCCGCTGACGATCTGCTGGATGTAGCCGCTGCCGGTAAAGGCCTGGCTCATGCGGGTCGCATCGACATTGAGCTGGATGGTGGGTTGACGGCCCGCCAGGACATCGCGCTGGAAATTGGGCGGGATGTCGAGGGCAAAGGTGTCGAGCCCCGCATCCATGCGGGCATCCATCTCGGCGGGCGTGATCAGGGCCGGCGGGAGGAACGAAGGCGGATAGAAAGCGCCGACGATGCGGGCGGACAGAGGGGAGCGGTCTTCGTCCACGATGGCGATCGGGGCCTTGTTGAGGGTCTCCGGCATCGCCGTCGCGGCCGTATAGATCGCGAGCGTGAAGGAATAGACGATCAGGACGAGCAGCATCGGATCCCGGGCGAGGCTGCGCAGTTCCTTGATGCCGAGGTTCATCACATGGGACACGCGCATCGGTCAGGTCTCCTGCTTCTTCAGGAGCATCGCGCTCAGGCCGATCAGGACCGGCATCGCGATCAGCAGCGGGATGAACGAGGAACGAAGGTCGCTGAAGTCCAGAGCCTTCGAGAAGACGCCCCGGGAAATGGTCAGGAAGTAGGTCGCCGGATAGATGCTCCCGATGAAGGCCCCTGCTCCCTCCAGGGACGATACCGGATCGAGCATGCCGGAATACTGGGTGGCAGGGATCATCGTGGCGATTGCCGTGCCGAAGATGGCCGCGATCTGGCTGCGCATGAAAGAGGACATCAGGAGACCCATGGCGGTCGCCGAGTAGGTGTAGAGCAGCGCGCCGACGACAAGCGTCAGGAAGCTCCCCGTGATCGGCACTCCGAACACCGTCACGGCAAGGAGCGTCATCAGCAGGAAGTTGAGCAGGGCGAGGCCGACATAGGGCAGCTGCTTGCCCAGCAGGAACTCCAGCTTCGTGACCGGCGTGACATAGAGGTTCACGATGGAGCCGAGCTCCTTCTCCCTCACGACGCTCAGGGCCGCCAGCATGGCGGGGATCAGCAGCAGCAGGATCGGAATGACGGCCGGCACGATGGCCTTCAGGCTCTCCACGTCCGGGTTGTAGCGGAAGCGGGTCTCGATGGTGGCGAGGCTCGCCGCCTCGATCTGGGAGGCGAGCCATTGTGAATGCATGCCCTGGACATAGCCGCGGATCGTCTCCGCCCTTTGCGGCATGGAGCCGTCGATCCAGGCCCCGATCTGAACCTCCCGTCCCCGGGCGACATCGCGCCCGAAGCCCGGCGGTATCTCGAGCGCCAGGGAGAGCTTGCCGGCGCGCATGCGCCGGTCGAGATCCTCGTAGTCGATGATCGGCTCCTGCTCGACGAAGTAGCGCGAGCCGGCCAGGTTGAGCGTATACTCGCGGCTCACGGAGGTCTGGTCCCGGTCCAGAACCGCAAAGGTCAGGTCCTCCACGTCCATGCTGATGCCGTAGCCCATGATGAACAGCAGCAGGATGCTGCCGACGAGGGCCAGGGTGGCACGAATCGGATCGCGCCTCAGTTCGAGCGTCTCCAGGACGGTGTAGCTGATCATCCGCCGGGGGTTGAGGAATCGGCCTTTCGCGCGCTCCCCGGACGGGCCGGAGGCGACCTTGCCCGGGCCGCCTGGAGCCGGCTGCGGCTTTCCCTGCCCTGCCGGCGCCGCGTCCGCCTGGCCCTCGGCGACGGCGTCCTCCAGATAGCCGATGAAGGCCTCCTCCAGCGTGTCGACGCCCCGCCTCCGAATGAGACCTGCGGGCGTATCGCTGACCAGCACCCGACCGGCATGCATCAGCGAGATCCGGTCGCACCGCTCGGCCTCGTTCATGAAGTGGGTCGAGATGAAGATCGTGACCTTATCCCGACGGGCCAGGTCGACCATGATCTGCCAGAAGGCATCGCGCGCGATCGGATCGACGCCGGAGGTCGGCTCGTCGAGGATCAGCATCGCCGGCTCATGGATCATCGCGACCGCCAGGGACAGCCTCTGCCGCTGGCCGAGCGGCAGCCTGTCCGGCAGCACATCGACGACGTCAGAAAGGCCGAACCGGCCGACCATCGCCTCGATACGACCCGCCACCAGATCCTCGGGCACGTCGAACAGCCGGGCGTGCAGTTCCAGATTCTGGCGGACGGTCAGCTCGGTGTAGAGCGAGAACGCCTGCGACATGTAGCCGACATGCCTTCGGGTTTCGATATTCCTGGCGTCTACAGGCTGGCCGAACAGCCAGGCCTCGCCCTCGCTGGGTTCGAGGAGACCGGTCAGCATCTTCATCGTGGTGGTCTTGCCGCAGCCATTCGAGCCGAGAAAGCCGAAGATTTCGCCGCGTTGAATCTGGAAACTGACGTCATCAACGGCGGTGAAATTGCCGAAGCGGACCGTGACATGTTCCGCCTCGATGGCATTTTC
>JAEWKH010000105.1 GCA_023386155.1 Pseudomonadota bacterium | reverse complement strand
CAAAATTCCGCCAGCAAGAAATGCTGCAAGCCGGATCAACCGGCACGCGGTCCTGATAACACCAGAGGAGAAGACCACATGAACACAATGATCCGCTATGGCATCGCCGCTCTCGCCCTTGCGGCCGCCATCGGGGGCGCGCAGGCCCTGACGCTCGACGAGGTGAAGAGCAACGGCTACATCCAGGGTGCCACGGCCAACGAAGTGCCCTATGGCTATATGAAGGAAGACGGCTCGGCCGCCGGCATCGGCCCCGACGTCGCGATCGCCGTGCTCAAGCGCATGGGCGTCAACGAGGTGAACTGGACGGTGACGCCGTTCGGCACGCTCATCCCCGGCCTGAAGGCCCGCCGCTTCGCCTTCGCGGCCGCCGAGCAGAACATCTCGCCCGAGCGCTGCAAGCAGGTGTCGTTCACGGAGCCGAACTCCAGCTACGGCGAAGGACTGCTCGTGAAGAAGGGCAACCCGAAGAAGCTGACCACCTACGCGGACATCGCCAAGGATCCGTCTCTCAAGGTCGCCGTCGTGTCGGGCGCCAACAACATCGACTTCCTGCGCGCCGTGGGCGTGAAGGACAACCAGATCGTCATCATCCAGGCCAATGCCGATGCGCCCTCGACCGTGCAGTCCCGCGTGGACGCCTATGCGGCGACCGAGCTCACCGTGTCCAAGCTCGCGGAAGGCAGCCAGGGCGTCGAGCAGGTGAAGCCCTTCACGGATCCCGTCGTCGAGGGCAAGCCCGTGCGCAACTATGGCGGGTTCGCGTTCCGCCCCGAGGACAAGGATCTTCGCGACGCCTTCAACAAGGAGCTGGTCGAGTTCCGCAAGACGGACGACTACAAGAAGATCCTCACGTCCTACGGCCTGAGCGAGGAGAGCATCAAGGCGGCCGCCGCCAAGAACGTCGCCGACCTCTGCGCCGGAAAGTGACCCGTCGCATCGCTTGAACCACCCGGCCGGGGCAAGGCGCTCCGGCCGGGTGGAATGCCGGTCAGGAGGAATCGACGATGACATGGACGCAATATCTGACTCCCCTGCTGAAAGGGGCGCAGGTGACGGTGATGATCTCGGTCGCATCGATCTTCTTCGGCGTGATCCTGGCCTTCGCCGCCGGGATCGCCCGCACGTCGAGCAACCGGTTTCTGTCGGGCCTCGCCTTCGTCTATATCGTGCTCTTTCGCGGCACGCCGCTGCTCGTGCAGCTGTTCTGGTTCTACTATGCCCTGCCGCTGATCGGCATCTCCTTCGACCCGATCACCACCGGCATCATGACCCTGTCGCTTCTCACCGGGGCTTTCGGGGCCGAAGTGGTGCGCGGAGCCCTGGTCGCCGTGCCGCCTTCGCAGCTCGAGGCCGCGCGCGCGCTCAACTTCAGCAAGACCTACACGCTCTGGCACATCGCGATGCCCCAGGCCATCATCGAGATGATGCCGCCCTTCGGCAATCTCGCCATCCAGAACCTCAAGGATACGGCGCTCGTCTCGCTGATCTCGATCGCCGACCTGACGTTCCAGGCCCAGTCCCTGCGCAACATCACCCTGGACAGCACCAAGGTTTATACCCTGACCCTGGTCGGCTACTTCCTCATCGCTCTCTGCCTGATGCTCGCGGTGCGCTTCATCGAGATGAAGCTGAGGCGCGGCCCGGCCTTTCCCAGGAGCGCCCACACATGATGTACGGTTATGCCTGGGATACGTCGACGCCTCTGACCTTCGCGCTGTCCATCCTGCCGATCCTCGGGCACGGATTGCTGGTCACCCTCCAGGCGGCGGCCGTGGGCTATGCCATCGCGCTCGTGCTCGGCCTCGTGCTGGCGCTGCTGCGGCGCAGCAGGATCAAGGCGATTTCCTGGACGGTGGCGGGCTTCACCGAGTTCGTCCGCGACACGCCCCTGCTGGTCCAGCTCTTCTTCCTCTATTACGTGCTGCCCGATTTCGGGATCGTCCTTCCCGCTTTCATGACCGGCGCCCTCGCGCTCGGGCTACAGTACTCGGCCTATACGTCCGAGGTCTATCGCGCCGGCATCAACGCCGTGGCGCGCGGGCAGTGGGAGGCCGCGACGGCGCTCAACATGACGCGCATGCAGGTCTATCGCGACGTCGTGATCCCGCAGATGATTCCCCGCATCGTGCCCGCGCTGGGCAACTATCTCGTGTCGATGCTGAAGGAGACCCCCGTCCTCTCCGTCGTGACCGTGCTCGACATGCTCGGCCTCGCCAACATGATCGGCGAGCGGACCTTCGACTATCTCGTGCCGCTCTCCATGGTCGGCCTGATCTTCCTTCCCATGACCCTCATCTGCTCGGCTCTCATCTATGCGGTCGAAAGAGCCCTGCCCAAAAGTGGGATTCCCTTGAGATGAACCCGATCATTCGCTTTCAGAACGTCACCAAGCGCTTCGGCGCCCTGACCGTGCTCGACAACTTCAACTTCGAGGTCCAGCGCGGCGAGAAGGTGACGCTCATCGGCCCGTCAGGGTCCGGCAAGTCCACCGTCCTGCGCATCCTCATGACGCTGGAGCCTTTCCAGGAAGGCCTCCTGGAGATCGACGGGATCGGCTATCACGAGCCCAATGGGCGCGGCCCCTTCAAGGCGAGCGAGAAGCACCTCCACAGGATCCGCAGCAATGTCGGCATGGTGTTCCAGAGCTTCAACCTGTTCCCGCACATGACCGTGCTGCGCAATGTGGTCGAGGCGCCGGTCGCGGTCCTGAAGATGAAGCGGGACGAGGCGGAAAGCCGCGCCACCGAATTGCTGCGCATGGTCGGCCTCTCCGACAAGAAGGATCACTTCCCGAGCCAGCTCTCGGGCGGCCAGCAGCAGCGCGTCGCCATCGCGCGCGCGCTCGCCATGCGCCCGCGCGTTCTCCTGTTCGACGAGCCGACCTCCGCGCTCGACCCGCAGCTGGTCGGCGAGGTCCTCGGCGTCATCCGCGATCTCGCGCGCGAGCACGACCTGACGATGCTCCTGGTCACGCACGAGATGCGCTTCGCCCGCGAGGTGTCGGATCGCGTCTGCTTCTTCGACAAGGGCCGCATCGTCGAGCAGGGAGAGCCGGAGCGCTTCTTCACCAACCCGCAGCAGCCCCGCACGCGGGAGTTCCTGAGCTCCATCCTGGGCGATCAGGAGCCGGCGCGAGAGAATATCAGGTGCGTTCAGTAAAAACCGAGACTTTCTCTGCCCGGGATCGGCAGAACCGAAAACCTCTCGTCGCCTGCCGCGATAGTCTCCCTGCATCGCATTCCGAGGAGGGCGACGCATGAACGCGCTGACGCAGACCACCGCTCCCGTCCCCGTCAAAGGGGATACCCACCCGGCGCTGAGCCGCCTGCACGATCCGCGCCTGCTGCGCGAGATGGCCTATATCGACGGGCGCTGGACCGCGGCCGCGGGCGATGCGCGCTTCGAGGTCAACGATCCGGCCACAGGCCTGACCGTGGCCCGCGTGTCGCGCCTCGACGCCGACGCCGCGGGCCAGGCCGTCGATGCGGCCGCCCGCGCCTTCCCCGCCTGGAAGGCCCTGCTGCCGCAGGAGCGGGCCGCGCGCCTTCGCGCCTGGCATGCGCTGATTCTGGAAGCGCGCGACGACCTCGCCCTCATCATGACCCTCGAGCAGGGAAAGCCCCTGGCCGAGTCGCAGGGCGAGATCCTCTATGCGGCCTCGTTCGTGGAATGGTATGCGGAAGAAGCCAAGCGCCTGAACGTCGAGAGCGTGACGAGCCACCTGCCCGGCGCGGAGATGCTGGTGCGCCGCGAGGCCCTCGGCGTCGCGGCCCTGCTGACGCCGTGGAACTTTCCCTCCGCCATGCTGACGCGCAAGGCTGCCGCCGCCCTCGCGGCCGGCTGCACCGTGGTGGCGCACCCATCGTCCTACACCCCGCTTTCCGCCCTCGCGCTGGCGGAGCTCGCGGAGCGGGCGGGCCTGCCGCGCGGCGTCCTCAACATCGTCACGGGCGATGCCGAGCCCATCGCCAACCGCTTCTGCGACGACGAGCGCGTGCGCGTTGTCAGCTTCACGGGCTCCACCGAGATCGGAGGCAAGGTCGCGGTGCGGTGCGCGCCCACGATGAAGCGCCTCGTGATGGAACTGGGCGGCCATGCCCCGCTGATCGTGTTCGACGATGCCGATCTGGACCGGGCGGTGGAGATCGCCATGGCGGCGAAGTTCGCGACCTCGGGCCAGGACTGCCTCGCGGCCAACCGCATCTATGTCCAGCGTTCGATCTACCCGGCCTTCTGCGAAGCCTTCGGCCGGCGCATCGCAGACCTGAAGATGGGAGCGGGGCTCGACCCTGAGACGGAGATCGGCCCGCTCATGCATGCCAACGCCGTGTCCAAGGCAAAGGCGCAGGTCGAGGATGCGCTCGCGCATGGCGCCAGGCGCATCACACCGGACAGCGATGCTCCGGGCCCGCTCTACGTGACGCCGACCCTGCTGGCGGACGTGCCGGACGATGCGCTGATCATGCGCGAGGAGACCTTCGCTCCTATTGCCGCCGTGACGCCGTTCGACATGGAAGACGAAGTGGTGGCGCGGGCCAATGCCTCCGAATACGGTCTCGTCGCCTACGTGGCGACCGAGAACGGTGCCCGCGCCCTGCGCCTCTGCCGGTCGCTCGAATATGGGATGGTGGCCATCAATCGCGTGAAGATCACCGGCGCTCCCATTCCCTTCGGCGGCCTGAAAATGTCGGGTCTCGGCCGCGAAGGCTCGCGCCATGGCCTCGAAGCCTTCACCGACCTCAAGTACCTTTGCATCGATGTTCAATGACCTGGAGCCTGCCATGCTGAACGAAGCGACCAACCTCGACAACGAACTCAACGCCTGGGACCGGGATCACTTCTTCCATCCCTCCACCCACATGGCTCAGCATGCGCGCGGGGAAACGCCCAACCGCATCATTGCCGGCGGCGATGGCGTCTACATCGTCGACCGTCACGGCAAGCGCAGCCTCGATGCCTTCGCGGGCCTCTATTGCGTGAATGTGGGCTATGGGCGGACCAAGATCGCCGATGCCATCGCGGCTCAGGCGGCCGCCCTGCCCTATTACCATGCCTATGTCGGCCACGGCTCCGAACCGTCGATCCGTCTCGCGAAGATGATCATCGACCGCGCCCCGAACGGCATGAGCCGCGTGTTCTTCGGCCTGTCGGGCTCGGACGCCAACGAAACGAACATCAAGCTCGTCTGGTACATGAACAACGTGCTGGGGCGGCCCGAGAAGAAGAAGATCATCTCGCGCTGGCGCGGCTATCACGGGTCCGGCCTGATGAGCGGCAGCCTCACCGGCTTGGCCGCCTTCCACAACCTGTTCGACCTGCCGCGCCCGCCGATCCTCCATACGGAAGCGCCATATTACTTCCGCCGCCCCGACCGCTCCATGAGCGAGGAGCAGTTCTCCCAGTACTGCGCCGGCAAGCTCGAGGAGATGATCCAGGCCGAGGGTCCGGAAACCATCGCGGCCTTCATTGGCGAGCCTGTGCTCGGCACAGGCGGCATCGTGCCCCCGCCGAAAGGTTACTGGGAGAAGATCCAGGCGGTGCTGGCGAAGCACGACATCCTTCTCATCGCCGACGAGGTGATCACCGGCTTCGGCCGCCTGGGCTCCATGTTCGGCTCCGATCACTACGGCATGAAGCCAGACCTCATCACCATCGCCAAGGGCCTGACCTCGGCCTATGCGCCGCTCTCCGGCGTGATCGTGTCCGAGAAGGTCTGGCGGGTCCTGGAACAGGGTTCCGACACTTATGGCCCCATCGGCCACGGCTGGACCTACTCGTCCCACCCGCTCTGCGCGGCGGCGGGCGTTGCCAACCTGGAGCTGGTGGACGAGCTCGATATCGTCAATAACGCCCGCGAGGTCGGCGCCTATTTCAACAAGGCATTGAAAGATGCCGTCGGTGCCAACCGCTTCGTCGGCGAGGTGCGCGGCGAAGGCCTGATGGCCGCCGTCGAGTTCGTGCGTGACCGCGACGATCGCGTGTTCTTCGACGCGTCCGAGAAGGTGGGGCCGCGCATCACGGCGGCCCTGCTGGAGCGAGGCGTCATCGGCCGGGCCATGCCGCAAGGCGACATTCTCGGCTTTGCGCCCCCCCTCTGCCTGACGAGGGACGAGGCCGACACCATCGTGGCCGCCACGAAAGCAGCGGTGCAGTCGGTGACCGACACGCTCTGAGGGCGTTCCGTGGGACGGGCGCGCAGAGAACGCCGCTCGTCCCACGCATCCCGTCGCGAGCATCACACGTAAGTCAGAGGAACCGCTCACAGCCGGTGCCGGGCGAACTCCTCCCTCGTGTCGATGTCCTGAGCCACGGCAGGATCCGTGGTCGGCCATTCGACAACATCGGGCCTTCCGCGCAGGATTGGGCCCGCACCGGCATCGCCGGACAGGTTTTCGACCTCGGCCCGGAGTTTGCTGGAGAGCACGACCGGGTTTCCGCGCCGGCCGTTCAAGGTGGGGACCAGGGCCGCCGGCCCTCCTCCCTCCCGCCATCCGGATGCGAGAGCGTCGATGAGACCGGACGTCACGAAGGGCATGTCCCCGAGGAGGATGACGGCCGCCCGCGCCTGCGGCGGAAGAGCGGAGAACCCGGCCTTCAGCGACGTGGACAGCCCTTGGGCGAACGAAGCGTTATGGAGGAGTTGAACGGGAAGGTCATGCAGGGAGGCTTCGACCTCCTCGGATCGATGGCCGGTCACGACGATGACCGGATCGACCGATGAGCCGACCGCCGCCTCGACCACATGGCGCACGAGAGCCTTGCCGCCAAGCCGGGCCAGCAGCTTCGGCTCGTCCCCGAACCGGGTGCCGCGCCCGGCAGCCAGGACGATGGCCGCCACATCGCTCATTCCTCAGCCTCGCCTTCGCCGCCCTCGCGCGGCTGCGGCCGGGAGACGATTTCCATGAGAAGCCCTCCGACGCCGAGGGACACGATGTCAGCCCGTGTCACGGGAACATCGGCAAGGAGCCGGTGGAGGATCCAGTCGAATCCATTCTCCTTGGGCGACCGGGCGCAGCCGGGCGCTCCGATCACCGGCTTGCCGGCGATGGATCCGATGAGAAGCAGGTTTCCGGGATCGACCGGCATGCCGAAATGCTCCACCTTTCCGCCAGCCATCTCGATGGCCGATGGAATGACGTCACGACGGTCTGCAATCGCCGAGGCTCCGAAGACGATGACGATCTGGGCATCGCCCTGCGCCAGACTGGAAAGTTCCCGCGCCAGTACGGTCGCATCGTGGGATACGCGGCGATCCTGCATGATCCTCGCATTCGCGGGCCCCAGGCGCTGCGCCAGCACGGTCACGGTCTTGTCGATCACGCTCGGCTTGAACCCGGGAAGGATCGTCGAAACGACGCCGACCGAGCGGCGGGTATAGGGCGCAACGCGCAAGGCTTCCCTGCCGATCGCGGCCAGTCCCTTCTGCAGCAGGATCTCCGGAATGGCATAGGGGATGATCTTGACGGTGCCGATCATCTCCCCCGCGACCACCGGCTTCCAGGCGGGCAAGGTGGCAGCCGTCATGGCCTCGTCGACCGCATTGAGGCCATTGATCGCATCGGCATCGATCTGAAGCACGCCCGCGACTTCGGCATAGAGATTGGAACGTCCGGTGAAGGGAGCTTCGGCGACGACGTTGTCGCCGGCGAGGGACCGGGCGAGCCGCCAGGCCGCCTCGTCTTCGTTCACGTCTCCCGGTTCGAGCCGCACAGCGATCATCGTCTCGACGCCGGCCTGCTTCAGCTGCATCGCGATCTCGGGCGAGACGAGGGTTCCCTTCCTCACCAGCGTGCCGCCGGCCCGCACGCTGTGAGCCGCCAGGGCCCCGATCGCTTCCTCGACTGGAACAAGACCGAATCTCACGCCGCGCGCCTCCGCTCCTTGCGCAGGGTCGCAACGATCTCGGCCAGGATGGAAACGGCGATCTCCGCCGGCGAAACGGCCCCGATGTCGAGCCCGATCGGAGCATGGATGCGGGCAAGATCCGCGTCGGTGAAGCCCGATGCCGTCAGACGCTGAACGCGGCGCTCATGCGTTTTGCGCGAGCCGAGCGCGCCGATGTAGAAACATGGCGACCTGAGCGCGGCGGCGAGCGCGGGATCGTCGATCTTCGGGTCATGGGTCAGGGCCACGACGGCCGTATACCGGTCGATTCCGAGTTCGGGCAGGACGGCATCGGGCCACTCGGCTCTCACCGGCACATCCGGGAAGCGCTCAGGAGTCGCGAAGGCGGAGCGAGGGTCGATGATGGTCACGTCGAGGTCGAGGCTCCTGGCCATGGGAGCCAGGGCCTGGCTGATATGGACGGCCCCGATGATGACCGCCCTCACCGGCGGAGTCTGCACGGTGAGAAAGAACTGGCGGCCGTTCCACTCGATGAGGCCGCTCTTGCCTTGGCGCAGGCGTTCCTGAATGTCCTGGGCCAAAGGGTCGTGTCCAACTTCTTCTTCGCGGACGAGGCGCTGTTCGCCCGATGCGATGTCGGTCACCAGCACGGCGGCGTGGCGCGCGGCGCGCTCCGCATTCAGCTCGGATAGAAGACTCAGCCGCATGCGATGCCCTCGCCATCCGGAAGACCGGAGAGGAACGACGGCTGCAGAGGATATCCGCCCATCTTAGTCCACCCGTTCCACATAGACGCTGATCCGCCCGCCGCATGAGAGGCCGACCTGCCATGCGGTTTCATCGGCAACGCCGAACTCCAGCATCCGTGGCTTTCCATCGGCAATCACGTCCAGAGCCTCCGTGATGACAGCCCCCTCGACGCAGCCGCCGGAGACGGACCCGAGAAAGTTCGTGTCCTCGTCGATCACCAGGTGGCTGCCGACGGGGCGCGGGGCAGACCCCCAGGTTTCGACCACGGTCGCGATTGCCACGCCCCTGCCCCCGCGCCTCCAGGCCTCTGCCGTCTTCAGGATGTCCGTATCGGTCGAGAACATGAGATTCCCCGGCGAAATGAGCGACTTCAGAGGGCCAGCCCGGATCGATACTGCCATCGCGCCCCCTTGAACCGCAACTGGAATGCGGAGGCACCTCCAGGCGAACGCCAGACGGCCCCGGACCATTGACAGGGGCCGGATCGGGGCGTCTGATTCAGCAGGAAGCCGCAAACACGTCGTATGGCTCGCAGGCAGGATGCTCAACGATATCTACAACCGGCGCATACTGGATCTTGCAGCCGATATTCCGCGCCTCGGGACACTGCCGGATGCCGATGCCAGCGCCACGGCGCATTCCAAGCTGTGCGGGTCGACGGTCACCGTATACCTGAAAGTCGATGGCGATGTGGTCACGGGGTTTGCCCATGAGGTGAAAGCCTGCGCCCTGGGGCAGGCGTCGTCATCGATCATGGGCCGAAACGTGGTGGGATCGGCCGCTGCCGAGCTTCGTGCCATACGGGAGGACATGCACCGGATGCTGAAGGCCGGCGGCGCTCCCCCCTCGGGGAAGTGGTCCGACCTCGCATGCCTGGAACCGGCGCGTGACCTGAAGGCCCGCCATGCCTCGATCCTTCTCACCTTCGATGCCGTCGTCGATGCGCTCGACCAGATTCGAAGCCGTCAGGATGCGAGGGCACATTGATCCCGCACCGCAGCAATGCGCCGGCTCTGGCACTCCCGGCAAATTGCATCATACTTTGCAGTCGATACTGGGAATCGAGGGAGGACTCAGCATGGCGATGACGATGCAAGGCGAGGTGACGCTGCCGGCGGGCCGGGACGCCGTCTGGGCCGCGCTCAATGATCCTGCGGTCCTGAAAGCCTGCATTCCGGGCTGCCAGGAGCTGGAAAAGGTAAGCGACACCGAGTTCCAGGCCACGGCGAAGATCTCCATCGGGCCTGTCAAGGCGACCTTCAAGGGCAACGTGGCGCTGACCGACCTCGCCCCGCCCAACAGCTACACGATCACGGGCGAAGGACAGGGCGGCGTTGCCGGCTGGGCCAAGGGAGGAGCGAAGGTGCGCCTGGAGGATGCCGAGGGTGGGACCCGGCTGATCTACGACGTCGAAGCGAATGTGGGCGGCAAGATCGCCCAGCTCGGCGGCCGGCTGGTCAACGGCGTAGCGAAGAAATACGCGGACGAGTTCTTCGCCAACTTCGCCAGAATCCTCTCGCCCGCCGAGACCCCCGCGTGACCGGGCAGACCGGCCCATTTCATATGGATGCCTGATACTTGACCGCCGGAATGGGGCGGTCCACACTTGACCTCGATGGATCGCATCCTTGCGATCGTCCAACAAGAATACCTGCCGGCGCCTGAGACCACCCTAAGGTTGGCTGGGCGGCCGGCGTCTGAGGAGGAAAGAACGCATGACCACCGTCTCCCTGACGGTGAACGGTCAACCCGTCACCGCAGACGTCGATCCCCGCACCCTTCTTGTTCAATTCCTACGCGACAATCTTCGGCTGACCGGAACCCATGTGGGCTGCGACACCAGCCAGTGCGGCGCCTGTGTCGTTCATGTGAACGATCAGGCCGTGAAAGCCTGCACGATGCTCGCGGTCCAGGCGAACGCGGCCAAGATCACCACCATCGAGGGCATTGCCCAGGGCGGCGACCTGCACCCGATGCAGGCGGCCTTCCGCGAGCATCACGGCCTGCAATGCGGCTATTGTACGCCGGGCATGATCATGGCCGCCATCGATATCGTGAACCGGAAGGGCCATGCTCTCGACGAGCAGACCATCCGGACCGAGCTGGAAGGCAACCTGTGCCGCTGCACGGGCTATCACAACATCGTCAAGGCCGTGGCCGCGGGAGCGCAGGCCATGGGCCGGGCGCCTGTGCAGCAGGCGGCTGAATAGACCGATACGCTCGTCGAAGAGGCGACGTCCTCGTCAACGGGTGCTGGCTGCCGGCGGGCCTCGAGGGAGGCGTCGCCTCCCCGGCGCCCATTCGAGACCCCCGCTTCCGCCTCCTGATGAGAGCGCAAGAAGACAAGGGAGGACACCATGACCGAAACAGGAATCGGCGCACCCGTACGCCGGAAAGAGGACCAGCGTTTCGTCACCGGCCAGGGACGCTACGTGGACGACTTCAACCGGCCGGGCCAGGCCTACGCCTATTTCCTTCGCTCGCCGCATGCGCATGCCACGATCCGGTCCATCGACACCGGACCGGCCAGGAGCATGCCCGGCGTCGTGGCCGTCTTCACGGGAGACGACCTCGCGGCCGACAAGATCGGAGGCCTCATCTGCGGCTGGATGATCCATTCCAAGGACGGCTCCCCCATGAAGGCGGGACCGCATCCGGCTCTGGCGCAGGGCAAGGTGCGCTACGTGGGCGACCACGTGGCGGTCGTGATCGCCGAGACCCTGGCCCAGGCCAAGGACGCCGCGGAAGCCATCGCGGTCGATTACGACGTTCTTCCCGCCGTCGTCGACACCGCGCAGGCCACGAAAGCGCCGGTGCAGGTGCATGACGTCTCGCCCGACAACACCGTCTTCAACTGGCACCTCGGCAACAAGGACGAAACGGAGGCGGCCTTCGCACGGGCGAAGCACGTGACGAAGATCGATCTCGTCAACAACCGGCTCGTGCCCAATGCCATCGAGCCGCGCGCGGCGGTGGGCGAGTACGATTCCGGAACCGACAACTACACGCTCTACACGACGAGCCAGAACCCCCACGTGGCCCGCCTCGTCCTCTCGGCCTTCATCGGCATTGCGCCGGAGCACAAGCTGCGCGTCATCGCTCCCGATGTCGGCGGCGGGTTCGGCTCCAAGATCTTCATCTATGCCGAGGAGACGGTCTGCGTCTGGGCGGCGAAGAAGGTCAAGCGCCCGGTGAAATGGACGTCCGACCGCACGGAGGCGTTCCTGTCCGACGCGCATGGCCGCGACCACGTCACCCATGCGGAGATGGCGACCGACGAGAACGGCAGGATCCTGGGCATTCGGGTTCACACCATCGCCAATCTCGGCGCCTACCTGTCCACCTTCTCGTCATCCGTGCCGACCTATCTCTACGCCCCGCTCCTGTCGGGCCAATACGACATCCCGGCGATCTATTGCGAGGTCGATGCGGTCTACACGAACACGGCCCCGGTCGATGCCTATCGAGGCGCAGGCCGGCCCGAGGCGACTTTCGTGGTCGAGCGGCTCGTCGAAAGGGCCGCCCGCGAGCTCGGTGAGGATCCGGCCGAATTCCGCAGGAAGAACTACATCACCCAGTTCCCGCACCAGACGCCCGTCATCATGACCTACGACACGGGCGATTACGCCGCCTCGCTCGACAAGGCGCTGGAGCTCGCCGACTACAGGAACTTCCAGCAGCGCAAGCAGGAGAGCGCCCGCCGCGGCAAGCTGCGGGGCATCGGCTTCTCGAGCTACATCGAGGCCTGCGGCATCGCGCCCTCGCAGGCGGTGGGCTCCCTCGGGGCAGGCGTCGGCCTTTGGGAATCCGCCGAGGTGCGCGTCAACCCGACGGGCTCCGTCGAGGTGCTCACCGGCTCCCACAGCCATGGCCAGGGCCACGAGACCACCTTCGCCCAGCTCGTCTGCGACAGGCTCGGCATTCCCATCGATCAGGTCAGCATCGTCCATGGCGACACCGACAAGGTGCAGTTCGGCATGGGCACCTATGGGTCGCGCTCCGGCGCGGTCGGCATGTCGGCCATCGCCAAGGCTCTCGACAAGGTGATCGCCAAGGGCAAGAAGGTGGCGGCCCATGTTCTCGAGGCCTCCGAGGGCGACATCGAGTTCAAGGACGGCAAGTTCGGGATTGCCGGCACGGACCGGACTCTCGGCTTCGGCGAAGTGGCTCTCCAGGCCTATATCGCCCACAAGTTCTCGGGCCAGGATCTGGAGCCCGGATTGAAGGAGGGGGCGTTCTACGATCCCACCAACTTCACCTTCCCGGCCGGCGTCCATATCTGCGAGGTGGAGATCGACCCCGAGACGGGCGTGACCAAGATCGAACGCTGGACGGCCGTGGACGATTTCGGGGTGATCATCAACCCGATGATCGTGGAAGGCCAAGTCCATGGCGGCATCGCCCAGGGCGTCGGGCAGGCGCTTCTCGAAGGCGCCGTCTACGATCAGGGCGGCCAGCTCGTGACCGCCAGCTTCAACGATTACTGCATGCCGCGCGCCATCGACCTGCCGTCGTTCCAGATCGGCATGACGGTGACGCCCTGCCCCTCGAACCCGCTCGGGATCAAGGGCTGCGGCGAGGCCGGCGCCATCGCGGCTCCTCCGGCTGTCATCAACGCGATCACGGACGCGCTGGGCCACGAGGACATCGCGATGCCCGCGACGCCCCAGGCCGTCTGGCGAGCTGCGCAGAAGGCGCGCATGCCGATGGCCGCGGAATAGAGGAGGACAGCATGTACGCTTTCGAATACCACAATCCGGCAAGCGTCCAGCAGGCGGCCGACCTCGCGGCCCGGTCGGAAGAGGCCAAGTTCCTTGCCGGCGGCCACACCCTGCTGCCGACCATGAAGCTGCGGCTCGCGTCACCGGCCAATCTGATCGATCTCGGCCAGATCGCCGAACTTCACGGGATCGAGCGCTCCGCCGACACGCTCGGCATCGGCGCCATGACCCGACATGCGGAGGTGGCCAACTCGGCCGAGATACGGGCGGCTCTTCCCGCCCTCGCCGAACTGGCGGAGCTGATCGGCGATCCGCATGTGCGCAACCGCGGCACTATCGGCGGATCGGTCGCCAACAACGACCCCTCCGCGGATTATCCGGCGGCCTGCCTCGCCTTGAACGCGACGATCGTCACCGACAAGCGGAAGATCGCCGCCGACGAGTTCTTCCAGGGCATCTTCACGACGGCCTTGGACGAGGGAGAGATCATCACCAAGATCCTGTTCCCGATCCCGTCTCAGGCGGCCTATGCGAAATTCCGCCATCCGGCCTCGCGCTATGCCCTGGTCGGCGTGTTCGTGGCCAGGCACGCGGATGGGGTGCGGGTCGCCGTGACGGGCGCAGGCTCAAACGGCGTCTTTCGAGTGTCGGAGATGGAGGAGGCGCTTTCCCGAAACTTCGCCCCTGAAGCTCTCGACGGCATCTCCGCGCCGCCGGATGAGATGAACAGCGACATCCATGCGGATGCCGCCTATCGCGCCCATCTCGTCGGCGTCATGGCCCGTCGGGCCGTCCAGGCCGCCACCTCGCGGGGCTGAGCGACGCGCAATCGGACGATCATCGCAGTCGATGCCCGGGTTCTGCCCGGGCATCATCCTCTTGTGGAGCAGCTGAGCCCGTGGCCGACCAACCCGGTTCCATCGACGAGACGTTGTCTCTGCTGAAAGGTGCAGGCTATGTCGCCGACCGCCCGCTCGCGACGGTGCTCTTCCTCGCATTGAAGCTCGGACGCCCCCTCTTCCTGGAGGGCGAGGCCGGCGTCGGCAAGACGGAAATCGCCAAGGTGCTGTCGACAGCGCTCGGACGGCGCCTCATCCGCCTGCAATGCTACGAAGGGCTCGATGTCGCCTCGGCGGTCTACGAGTGGAACTATGCCGGGCAGATGATGGCGATCCGGCTGGCAGAGGCTGGTGGCGCGGTGGATCGGGACTCTCTCGAAAGCGATCTTTTCTCAGAGCGGTACTTGGTGAAACGACCGCTCCTGCAAGCCCTCGAGCCGGATACGGCCGGGGCTCCGGTTCTCCTGATCGACGAACTCGACCGCACGGACGAAGCCTTTGAGGCCTTTCTTCTGGAGGTGCTGTCGGACTTCCAGGTGACCATTCCCGAGCTCGGGACGGTTCGCGCGGAGCACCCGCCGGTGGTCGTCATCACGTCCAACCGCACCCGCGAGATTCATGACGCACTCAAGCGCCGATGCCTTTATCATTGGGTCGATTACCCGGATGCTGACCGCGAGCTCGCCATTCTCACAAGCCGCGTGCCGGATGCACCGGAACGCCTGTCTCAGGAGATCGTCGCTTTCGTTCAGGCGATCCGCAAGGAGGACCTGTTCAAGGCGCCCGGCGTCGCCGAGACCCTGGACTGGGCGTCCGCCCTGGTGGAGCTCGACGCGGTGGCGCTCGATCCAGCCCTGGTCTCCGACACGCTCGGCGTTCTCCTGAAGTATCAGGACGATATCCAGAAGATGCAGGGCAGCCGGGCGAAGGCAATGCTCGACCGGATCCGGGACACGCTGAGGACATCCGCGTGAGCCACCCCGCCGCTCCGCGAGGGCAAGGCCGCCTCGCGGACAACGTCGCCTATTTCGCACGCGCGCTGCGCCATGCCGGACTGCCTGTCGGCCCCGGTGCGATTCTCGATGCGATCGCGGCGGTCGAAGCCGCCCGCATCGGCACGCGTGAGGACTTCTACTGGACGCTCCATGCCGTCTTCGTGAAGCGGCACGAGCACAGCATCCTCTTCGACCAGGCCTTCCGGATCTTCTGGCGACGGCGCGCGCTGATCGAGAAGCTCATCGCGCAGATGTCGCCGCTGGCGCCTGGAGGCCAGGAGGAGAAGAAGCCGCAGGCGGGAGCCCTGCGCGTGGCCGAGGCCCTGAACACGCCCCGCCAGGAGAAGCCCGAGCCGGTTGAGAAAACCGAATTCTCCGCCCGCCTTACGGTCTCGGACCGGGAGGTATTGAAGACGAAGGACTTCGCGCAGATGTCGGCCTCCGAAATCGCCATGGCGAAGCGGATGATCGCCGAAATGTCCCTACCGGAAGACGAGGTGACGACGCGCCGCTTTCTGACGGATCCAAGGGGCAGGCGGATCGATCCGCGCAGAACCTTCCGGCGGTCGCTGCGCGGAGGAGGCGCCCTGATCGACCTGGCCTATCGCTCTCCAGCGGTCCGGCATGCGCCGGTGGTGGCCATCGTCGACATCTCAGGATCGATGGCGGATTACTCTCGCCTCTTCCTGCACTTCCTTCACGCCATCGCCGAGAAGAGGCGAAGGGTTTATTCGTTCGTGTTCGCGACGCGCCTGACCAATATCAGCCGCGAACTGACGAGCCGCGATCCGGACGAGGCCCTGGCGCGCGCCTCGAAGCGCGTCCAGGACTGGGAAGGCGGAACACGGATCGCCTATTCCCTGCACGAGTTCAACCGTTACTGGTCCCGGCGCGTGCTCGGCCAGGGCGCCATCGTTCTCCTGTTCACGGACGGGCTCGAACGGGAGGTGACGCGTGAGCTGACCTTCGAGATGGACCGCCTCAAGCGTTCCTGCCGCCGCCTGATCTGGCTGAATCCGCTTCTCCGGTTCGACGCCTTCGAGGCCCGGGCCTCCGGCATCAGGGCGATGCTGTCGCATGTGGACGAGTTCCGCCCGATTCACAAGCTGGCATCGATGGAGGATCTCTGCCGGTCCCTATCAGGCAAGGCGGCTGAGCAGAAGAACCCGCGCCAGTGGCTACGGGCATCGTGAGCCCTGAGCGGCATGCCGATGGAACGCGACCATGCAGTCCTGCCGCGGCTCTTCGAGATCCCGCGCGACCTTCAGGCCGCGCGGTCACGAGCGTCAACGGCTATCCCGCCCCTCAGGCGGCCGCGGCCTGCTTGGATTTGGCCGTATGGGCCGCGATGAGATCCATCAGTTCCGGGGACAGGCAATCGTAGGGTTCGAGTCCAAGCTCTTTCAGCCGAGCGCGGATCTGGGGCATCTGAGCCGGATCCACGCCGGACTCTATCACCGACGAGACGAACGCGGCAAATCCCGGAGCCGACCATCCACGCTCGGGAGAGAGTTCCGTATGGATGAAATCGAGGCCATAGAAGGGATGATTCTTGTTCTCGATGCGGCCATACATGTGAACGCCGCAAACCTGGCACGCATGCCGCTGAATCGTCGCGGACGGATCGACGACCTTAAGCTTGTCGGCATTGGCCGTTACGGTCACGCTGTCGCGCGGCACGACGGCGACCATCGCGAACGTGGCGCCCGTCGGCTTCCAGCACTTGGTACAGCCGCACAGGTGGTTGTGCATGCTGTTGCCCTTGATCTCCACAACGACGGGATTGTCGGTGCATTTACACGTGAGCCGGCCACCGGCGAAGTTGGTTTCACCGGGCGTTACGCCATTATCGACTGCTGGGTGGATCGAGAGAGTTGCATTCATTGGACGCTCCTTTGCCCCCATGAAAGTCTACTCGCCTAACCGGCGCAGCTTACCACGCCCAGAGCCGTACTATGAGAGCCAAGCCGAAAAATTTATCGAGATTGGACGCAAAAGCGGATGATCCATGTCTCTAAAGAGGGCTCGCACGGCACTCCTCGGCGGCCCGGCCGCCGAGCAATCGCTTTTCTGAAGTCGGCAAGCGTCGAGCCCGGACGTCCGGGCTGCACGCAGCCCCTCCAGTTTCCAGGGACCAGGGCTTCCCGTCAGTAGACGATGACGGACCGGATGGACTTTCCCTCGTGCATGAGGTCGAAGGCGGTGTTGATCTCGTCGAGCGGCATGGTGTGGGTGATCAGGTCGTCGATGTTGATCTTGCCCTCCATGTACCAGTCGA
>JAEWKH010000142.1 GCA_023386155.1 Pseudomonadota bacterium | reverse complement strand
AACGCGCGGTTGGCTTCCGCCATCCGGTGGGTGTCTTCGCGCTTCTTAACGGCATTGCCGCGGTTGTTGGATGCATCGAGCAGCTCGGCGGAGAGACGCTCGACCATGGTCTTGTCGTTGCGGCCGCGAGCAGCCTGGATGATCCAGCGGATCGCGAGAGCCTGACGGCGCTCGGCGCGGACCTCGACCGGAACCTGGTAGGTCGCACCGCCGACGCGGCGGGAACGCACCTCGATCGCCGGGGCGACGTTGTCGAGAGCCTGCTTGAACACCTCGAGGGGGTTCGCCTTGGCGCGGCTCTCGATCGTGTCGAAGGCACCGTAGACGATGCTCTCGGCAGCGGACTTCTTGCCGTCGTACATGATGGAGTTCATGAACTTGGTGACGACGATATCCCCGAACTTCGGATCCGGGATGATCTCACGCTTTTCGGCGCTGTGGCGGCGGGACATGAGCTGACCTCAATGACAGTTGACGGCTTACTTCGGCCGCTTCGCGCCGTACTTCGAACGACGCTGCTTACGATTCTTCACGCCCTGGGTGTCGAGGACACCGCGGAGGATGTGATAGCGGACACCCGGAAGGTCCTTCACGCGACCGCCGCGGATCATGACCACGGAGTGCTCCTGAAGGTTGTGACCCTCACCCGGGATGTACCCGATGACTTCGAACCCGTTCGTCAGACGAACCTTGGCGACCTTACGGAGAGCCGAGTTCGGCTTCTTCGGGGTCGTCGTGTAAACGCGCGTGCACACGCCGCGCTTCTGCGGGCAGGCCTCAAGCGCGGGAACCTTATTCCGGCTCTTTTGCGCCGTCCGCGGCTTGCGGATCAGCTGAGAGATCGTTGGCATCCTGTGCCCTCTTCCACCAGCCACCGACGCGGTGGCCTTTCAAATGACTTCAACGGTTGAACGCTGCGCCTCGCCCCTGCGGACCTTTTCAGGCTGCACAAAACGAAGCCACGCCATTGACTCGGGTAAGCCCCTGGCGCGGTGCGATTGCAGAGGACCACGATCTTTATCACCGCGGTCGTGCCCTAAATCTGACATGTGTCAGTCAAGGTTGAGTTCGGCAGCGTTTAGGTGGCATCGGTCGAAGCTAGGCGCTTCGACTGGCGAAAACCTACGGCCAGCCGGAAAGTCCGGTTTCTCTAGCGTCCGAGTCGCGGAAAGTCAACAGGTTTCCGCTAACCAATCGGAAAGGTTCCGATTTTCGGGGGCTCTGGCCGGGCTTTGCCTCTATTTGGGGGATCCTGCGGCCGGTGCAAGGGCCAATACCCCTGCCCCTCTGCATCCTTCCGCGCCGCGCGCATTCCCTATCGTAATGGTCAAGCTCCCCCCGGTCGCGCCGATTGCAGATAGGCCACGCTTCCCAGCGTCGGACGGATCAGCACGGGCCGGCGGTGACGGATCGGGATTGCGGATGGACCCAAAAGAAAAGGCCGCCCGGAGGCGGCCTTTCCAGTTTCGCCAAGCCTGGCAGCTTATTCCGCCGCCGGGGGCAGCTCGCTGACCTGAGCCTGGGACTCGGAGCGCTTCTGCTGCAGGATCAGCTCGTCGCGATGCGTCGCGACGGCCTTCACCTGAGCGGTCAGGGCGCCGGTGCCGGCCGGAATCAGGCTGCCGACGATGACGTTCTCCTTGAGGCCCTCGAGCGTGTCGACCTTGCCGTTGACCGCCGCCTCGGTGAGGACGCGGGTGGTCTCCTGGAAGGACGCCGCCGAGATGAAGGAGCGGGTCTGCAGCGAGGCCTTGGTGATGCCGAGCAGGACCGGCACGCCTTCGGCGGGCTTCTTCTTCTCGGCCACGAGGCGCTCGTTGATCTCCTCGAACTCGAGACGATCCACCTGCTCGCCGTTGAGCAGCTCGGAATCGCCGCCGTCGGTGATCTCGACCTTCTGCAGCATCTGGCGAACGATCACCTCGATGTGCTTGTCGTTGATGAGCACGCCCTGGAGGCGGTAGACCTCCTGGATCTCGTTCACGAGGTAGGCCGCCAGCTCCTCGACGCCCTTGATCGCAAGGATGTCGTGCGGGGCCGGGTTGCCGTCGACGATGAAATCGCCGACCTCGACCACGTCGCCGTCCTGCAGGTGGATGTGCTTGCCCTTCGGGATCAGGTACTCCACCGGCTCGGAGCCATCGTGCGGGTTCAGCGTCAGGCGACGCTTGCTCTTGTAGTCACGGCCGAACTGGATCGTGCCGGACTTCTCCGCGATGATGGCCGCATCCTTCGGACGGCGAGCCTCGAACAGCTCCGCCACGCGCGGCAGACCGCCCGTGATGTCGCGGGTCTTGGCGCTCTCCGTCGAGACGCGGGACAGGACGTCGCCAGCCTTGACCTTGGAGCCGGGATCGACCGCGAGGATCGCATCCACGGGCAGCAGGTAGCGGGCATCGCCGCCGCGAGCGAGCTTGGCCACCTTGCCGCCGGCGCCCTGGACGACCACCGCCGGACGCAGATCGGCCGTACGGGCCGAACCGCGCCAGTCGATGACCACGCGCTTGGCGATGCCGGTCGACTCGTCCATCGACTCGATCATCGAGGCGCCGTCCACCAGGTCCTCGTAGCCCACCGTGCCGTCGACCTCGGTGAGGATCGGACGGGAATACGGGTCCCACTCGGCGATGCGCTGGCCGCGCTTGATCGTGTCGCCCTCGTCCACCTTCAGGCGCGAGCCGTATTGCAGGCGGTGAACCGCCCGCTCGGTGCCGTCGGGACCGGTGATCACGACGGCCACGTTGCGGCCCATGACGACGAGGTCGCCGTCGGAGTTCTTCGCAATGTTCTTGTTGCGGAACCCGATCGTGCCCTCGAAGCTCGACTCGATGAAGGACGAGTCGGCGATCTGGGCCGCGCCGCCGATGTGGAAGGTACGCATGGTGAGCTGCGTGCCCGGCTCGCCGATGGACTGCGCCGCGATGACGCCCACGGCCTCGCCGTGGTTGACCGGGGTGCCCCGGGCCAGGTCTCGGCCGTAGCAGGTGGCGCAGACGCCGTTCTTGGACTCGCAGACGAGCACGGAACGGATCTTCACCTCCTGGATACCGGCGGCGCCGATGGCCTCGAGATGATGCTCCTCGATCATCGTGCCCTTCGGAACGATGACGGTGCCGTCCTGGGCGAGCAGGTCCTCCGCCGTCGAGCGGCCGAGGATGCGGGAGGCCAGCGACGCGACCACCTGGCCGGCATCGATGATGGCCCGCATCTTGATGCCCTTCTCGGTGCCGCAATCCGGCTCACGGATGACCGCATCCTGCGCCACGTCGACGAGGCGGCGGGTCAGGTAACCCGAGTTCGCCGTCTTGAGCGCGGTGTCGGCCAGGCCCTTACGGGCGCCGTGGGTCGAGTTGAAGTACTCGAGAACGTCCAGGCCCTCCTTGAAGTTCGAGATGATCGGCGTCTCGATGATCTCGCCCGACGGCTTGGCCATGAGGCCGCGCATCGCCGCGAGCTGCTTCATCTGGGCCGGCGAACCACGGGCGCCCGAGTGGGACATCATGTAGATCGAGTTGACCGGCTTGTCGCGGCCCTGATCGTCCTTCTGGACTGTCGAGATGCGGTTCATCATCTCGGCGGCGAGACGGTCGGAGCACTTCGCCCAGGCGTCGACAACCTTGTTGTACTTCTCGCCCTGGGTGATGAGGCCGTCCTGGTACTGCTGCTCGTAGTCCTTCGCGAGGGCACGGGTCTCCTCGACGATCTGCCACTTGTTCTCCGGGATCACCATGTCGTCCTTGCCGAACGAGATGCCGGCACGGAACGCGTTGTAGAACCCGAGGCCCATGATGCGATCGCAGAAGATCACCGACTCCTTCTGACCGCAATGCCGGTAGACGGCATCGATCATGTTGGAGATTTCCTTCTTCGTCATGAGCTTGTTCACGACGTCGAAGGACAGGGCCGGATGCTTGGGCAGGAGACGCGAGAGCATCACGCGGCCGGGGGTGGTCTCGACGATCTTGGTGACCGGCTTGCCATCCTCGCCGAGGCCTTCCCAGCGATAGCGGATCTTCGTGTGGAGCGTGATGACCTTCTCGTTCAGGGCATGCTCGATCTCGCCCATGTCGGCGAAGGCCTTGCCCTGGCCGGGCTGGCCGTCGGACACGATGGAGAGATAGTAGAGGCCGAGAACGATGTCCTGCGACGGGACGATGATCGGCTGGCCGTTGGCCGGGTGCAGGATGTTGTTCGTCGACATCATCAGCACGCGGGCCTCGAGCTGGGCCTCGAGCGAGAGCGGCACGTGGACGGCCATCTGGTCGCCGTCGAAGTCCGCGTTGAACGCAGCGCAGACGAGCGGGTGCAGCTGGATCGCCTTGCCCTCGATGAGGGTGGGCTCGAAGGCCTGGATGCCCAGGCGGTGGAGCGTCGGGGCGCGGTTGAGCAGCACCGGATGCTCGCGGATGACCTCGTCAAGGATGTCCCAGACTTCCGGCTTTTCCTTCTCGACGAGCTTCTTCGCCTGCTTGACGGTGGCGGACAGGCCACGGGCGTCGAGCTTGGCGTAGATGAACGGCTTGAACAGCTCGAGCGCCATCTTCTTCGGCAGGCCGCACTGGTGCAGCTTGAGCTCCGGACCGACCACGATGACCGAACGGCCCGAGTAGTCGACGCGCTTGCCGAGCAGGTTCT
>JAEWKH010000102.1 GCA_023386155.1 Pseudomonadota bacterium | reverse complement strand
CCACGAGGGTTAGCCCTCAGAAGCCATCAGCGCAGTGCTGGTCTTCGTCGTGGTGATAACGAGCTTCATGGCTCTCTCCATTACATGTTGAGCGTGTAGGCAAGGGATTTGCCTAACGCACTAGTTGTGTGGAATGTTATATTTTCCCAGTCAACATGAAATATCTACCGCTAGTAGGTTTATTAGCCCAAAGTATTATACTTGTGGTAGCAAAAGGCGAGCTGCTGGAATGTCCCTACTAATCTCGTCTCAAGTAGCGTAGCGCCCATTTTGCATCGGTAAACCCATGATCGCAGTCATCTTCGAAGTGTGGCCCGCAGAGGGTCAAAAGCAGCACTATCTCGACCTTGCCGCGGAACTCCGCGACGAACTGAGCGAGATCGACGGTTTCATTTCCGTCGAGCGCTTTCAAAGCCTTGTGGAGCCGGGCAAGCTCCTCTCGCTTTCATTCTGGCGGGACGAAGCTGCTGTCCAAGCCTGGCGCAACCGGCCCAAACATCGGGCGACCCAAGCAAAGGGGCGGACAGGCGTGTTCGCGAAATATCGTTTGAGGGTCGCTGCCGTCATGCGCGACTACGGAATGACCGAGCGCTTGGAAGCTCCAGGTGACAGTCTCTGCGCTCACGGAGCCTAAAAGGAGTTTTCGGCATCAGCAGAAATGCGAGCCTTATTTCATGGGCTGGGGTACGGACGCGCTGAGATGCCCCTCTGATTGCGCCTCTACCACAGGTGGAGCCTCAATGTTTTGAGCCGGCTCATCTTGCTCTTCCAAAAGCTGCTCCTGAAGAGCTTTCACCTTGTCGATCCTGCGACGCTCCTTTTTCCGGAAGCGCAGGAGATGTTTGAAGGTTGTCGGGCTCGACTTTGCTGCCATCAGCTCGTCGAACCAGGGTTCTGCCGACTCGATGACGGCGAGGGAATCCCAAAGCTTTTCACGAACGATCTCACGGGTGACACGAGGGTAGAGATTCCCGTTCAGGGCTGCCGCTTGGACCTCGAGGAAGTTCGCAAACTCAAGGAAGGCTCTCTTCCTGGCCGCGTCATCTTGCGCTACGAGCAAGGCCTCTTCCCGTTCTGTCGCACCGCGGAGGAATTCGCTGAGAGCTTGAATATCGGAAGACTTTCTGGCCTCACGGATCTGAAGGCCAACGAAGCCCAAGCCGAGCGCTGCGATCACGGCCGCGGCGGCCGTTCCGATCGCTGAGACAATCTCCCATTGTTCCTTCGTCAAGAGGTCCCAGGCGTTCAACGCTTCCGATCCGATTTCAGCGGCACATTAGCATTCGGAGCGGCAGAAGTCTGCGCGGTGCCGGGCTTCGAACCGCCTTGGGAGCCTGATGAGAGCCCTTGCTTGAGCAACTCGGAGGTCAAGCCGCCTTGCACTTTCAGGCCTTGGGTGAGCATGGAGGGATCGCCGGGGCGACCAGGAAAAACGGACATACGCTTAATCATTGAGGTCTGGCTTTCTAAATTGCGCTGATGGGCGAGGCGAAAGGAATCAGGATTTCTTCGACGCGTTCGATGACGAGCCACTTGATTGGTTGCTGGACGGTGCTGCAGGGGCAGGAGCAGGGCGTAAAGCCGTCTGGAGATTGCCGGAGGACAATCCTTTTTGGCTGGGCGTCAACGGAGCATTGGTGGTGGGAGAGGGTTGAAATTTATTTGTCATTTGATTTGTCTCGTGATGTTGTTCCCAAGTGAAAGCGAGCGCCATTTGGCGCTCGCTTTCTTTCAAATTCATCTGCACTTCATGCTGCTACGAAGCGCTGCCTCGTCCAGTCCAAATCGCTAAATCGCAAACCACGGGCATTATAAATGGCGGCAAGCCTTGAGTTCCCAAAAAACTTGATTTCAGAGCGGCCGAAGCCGCCGATCATCAGTAGGGGCTCTTTCCCAAAAAGCCGACGTAGCTGCCGTAGCAACGCGACCTGCAGGTCAAAATGAAAGAAGTACTTGTCTGGCACTCGGACGAGATCAACGGCTGTGCCGTCCTCGACATAGCGAGCGACCGGAAACTTTGTAGGCTCTTGATTCTTGTCCACGCCAATTCCCCTCAGCCAGAAGCCAATAGGGGTTGACGCGGACTCGGCCACGCTTCATATTCACCCTGATTCTCAGAGCGGTCTGCCCCCTATTGGCAGATTGATCAAGGCGCATGGTTTGAGCTGGCACTCAGACCATGCGTTCGCTCACTTGCTGTTGAATTGAGCGGACCTTAAGCATTAGGCGATTCGCTCTTGGCTGTCTAGCTTCAATTCTGGCATATTTCAGAATCATTTAGGCAAATAGCACCTACTCCTCAGAGATCGCAGCACAGTGGTCGAAACCCTGCTGCGCAATGCGTTCCTACGGCGGGAGCTATAGGTCGTGAAGGTGACCCATCATCACCCCTGCGAAGCGCTCGAGCTTCTGCCGCTTGAGCGCCTCGATGAACTCCTGCGCGCCCAAGCCGCTTTTGCTCAAATTCCTGCGGGCGTTGGCGGTGGCGGCGACGAGCGGGTCTTGAGCCGCCGCATAAAGTTCCATCAAGAACGTGTCCGGGTCCACCTTGGCGAGGCCGTGCCGCGCGAGTTCCTTCTTGGGAAAGTCGCGGACATTCCACGTCACGATGACGGAAGCGCCAGCGGCAATTCCGGCCGCCACGACATGGCGGTCGTCCGGATCGCGCAGGGCTATGCCGTCGATATATTGGCGATAATCGGAGACTGACGCGCCGGGCAAGGCCTTTTCCATCCGCTCGCGCGTCAGGTTCAGGCGTTCGGACGTCACACCGGCCTCCTTGGCTAGGAGGTTGCGGATCCACTCGTCGTGGATGTCATCGCTCCAGCGCGCCTCCACCAAACGTTCGGCGGCGCACTGGATCAGCAAGTTACGCAGGTGGAAAGGGTAGAGGACGCACGCGTCGTAGACGGCGACGGGAGGCTTATAGCTCATAGTCGCGCATCAGTTCCTCTGTATCCTCAGCCAAAGCCTCGAGTGCCTTCCGCTGCGTATCGATCTTGTCCTTCAGGGCCAGGACGTCCTTCAGCTTGGCCCTGCGATGCGTCCCGACGTGGCGGAACGGCAGGTCGCCGACGTCCATGCGGTGAACCACCAAGGGGCGGGAGATCCCCAGGAGGCTGGCCGCCTCGTTCGGGCTCAGCTCCTGCTCCTCGGCCAGCACCGCAACCCGCTCGCCCCGCAGGAGATGGTCGAGCAGAACCTCCACCAGCATCACGGCCTCGCGGGGCAGGGGGACGACCCGGTCCGCACCCTTCTCCGTCCGCAGCCTGACTTCGACCTTGTCGCCGCCGCCGAGCTTCGGCATCGCGCCGACCTGTTTCAGGTCACGCTCCGGCATGCGCATGTATTCAAGAACCTGGGCGGTCATCATCATCTCCTCTAGCCTTGGAATATAGAGGTCTTGTCAAATAACTGCAATAACTGAAAAAGGCACCTTCGGGTTCCTAAGAAAGAGCGAGGCGGTGCCAAGTTGACGGAGAGGTTTGCCGCCAGCGGCCCCCGGCGCGGTTACCTCCCTAAAAATCATGAAGGCCATTCCCACGATCAGGACCCCCAATCATCACCGCCTTCATCTTGACGTTAGTCTCCTTGAACAGGAGGCCTGAGATCACGAAGCTGACGATCAGGCTGGTGCGCCTTAGGACAGCAAGATGGGCGACCATCGCGCCCAGATCGAGGACGGCTAGGAAGTAGACGAGTTCCGCTGTGACCCACGAGACGCCCTAATCGCAAATCAGACAACAGGAATAAGAAGGGCCGTAACGGCCCTTCTGTCTGTTCGTCAGGCGGCGAGACCTAACGGGTCACGAACATCCGCACGACCCTGCCGTCGCGATCGAGGACGACGGTCTGGGTCACGGCGTCGTCGATGGGGAAGCGCAGCGTCCGCTTGCCGCCGATGTCCAGGGCCGCGAGGTTTTTCGTCGCGACGGGCGCGCCGAGCGCTTCGACGACCTGCCGTTCCCCATCGCCGATCGCGACGCCCGCAACCTTTCCTGCGAAGGGCTCTTCGACGCGGACGCTGTAGACCTTCCCAGAGTCGTCGAAGAAATAGTGGACGCCCTTCGTCTTCAAGTTCAGCACACGGGCACCCGTCGACTGGTCAGGCGTCGGGTCGAGCGGCGTGCCGTAGGCGGCCTTGACTGCGGCGACGCTCGCGCCGAGCCCGGCGCGCAGGTCGGATTCAAGGGAGAGGGCCGGGGTCGTTGCGGCCATGGCAAGGGCGGCGACGGCGAGGTTGCTAATGTTCATGGTTGCAGCTCCTGGCCCTGGTGGTTGGTTTTTATCTATCTGCGGTTGAGTTGGAATCATGCGATGTAGATTCCGCGCGGCTCGCGGCAAGGGCCCGTCCCGAAAAAAGGTAACTTTGTTCGACGCGGCACGGCGCGGCGGCTCGGGTATGGGCTCCCATTCAAACGCCTCGCAATCGCCAGTCGTGCCGCCTCCGTCCTCGCCCTCGTCTTCCAAGAGCGCTCTGAGCAAGGCCGTGGTCAAATCGCTGTCATTATGGTCTGTCGTGTCTTTCGGGTGCATCGTCATCTCCTTGTCGCTCGCCGCCTTGGCAGCGAGGCGCGTTCATGGGAGGGTCGGACGATGCAAGGAACCAGCGGCGACTGGGACGAGGGGCCAAGATGCTGTCGATCATCGCGCGAATTCGAGATGCCAGGCGTCAAGTCGAAGCCGATGCAAGCGCGGCGATGGAAGAGCACGGCGCTCTTGCCTATGCCAAAGCGCGCGACCAGGCGCGCGAAGCGCGGCAAGCCGGCGACCACGGCGCATTCGTGCACTGGAGCCGCGTCGCGGTCCGGATCGCCAAATTGACAGGCTACGTGATCGGCGAAAAGGCGGCGGACCGCTACGAAGCCGACCGGCGCAAACGGCGCAGAACCTTCCGCTGGGGTAGTAGATCTCATCCTTAATACAATGTTGACGTGTGTCCGCGCCGGCTCCAAAGTGCTGCGAAAGAGAGTAAGAAATGGCGGGCAGGGCACTCAGCGACACGATCGCGTTCATCCAGCGTCTCGACCGGGCACGCAGCCCAGGCGACGTCTGCGCGATGCTGCTCGACATCACCCGCCGCTTCGGCGTAGAGCGGGTGCTCGCAGGCTTGATCCCGCTTCCCGGCGCGGACCGGACCACGCAGCTGTCGCACGTCGTCATGAGCGCCTGGCCGGATGAGTGGGCGCGGCGCTACTTCTCGCACGGCTATCTTTTCCGCGACCCGACGATCAACCGAGTGCAACAGGCGACGACGCCATTCCTGTGGAGCGAGCTGGAGCCGGCTTACCAATCCGACCTGACGGCGCGCCGCATCATGGCGGAGGCGGGCGAGTTTAAGCTCCGGGAAGGCTACACGATCCCGCTCGTGACACTTGAAGGTGACGTCGCCGGGTTCTCGCTCGCCGGCGAGCACCTCGAGATCGCGCCGGAAGAACGGCCGATGCTGGCGCTGGTCGCGACCTATGCCCTCGGCCGCGCCTTGCCGTTGCGGCAATCGCCGAAGCATGCCGCCGCAGACCTGACCGCCCGCGAGCAGGAGGCCTTGCAGTGGGCCGCCGAAGGTCTTTGTGACAGCGACATCGGCGAGAAGATGGGCATCTCGGAGCACGGCGTCGACAAGCACATTCGCGCCGCCCGCTCCAAGCTCGGAACGGCGAGCCGGACCCACGCCGTCGCCGAGGCGCTGCGGCAAAACCTCATCAGATAGAGGGTACGCTTTTTCGTACTTTTGCGGTGCCGGCCCGCCGGCGCAAATAGCCCCACCAAATAACTGATGGGGGACAACACCATGATTCATGTCGTGACGCCGGAGAGCGCGCACCTCTACAAGAGCGAGATGGAGCAGGCCTACCGGCTCCGCCATCGCGTCTTCGTCGACGAGATGAAGTGGACCGACCTGACCAAGCCGGACGGGCGCGAGATCGACCAGTTCGACGACGAGCACGCGGTCCACATGCTTTACATCGACGAAAGCGGCAAGGTGCTGGGCTACCAGCGCATGCTGCCGTCGACCCGGCCGCACCTGCTCTCCGACGTGCTGCCGCAGCTGTGCGAGGACGAGCGCCCGGTCGGCCACCACATTTGGGAATGGACGCGCTACTGCGTCGAGCCGGCGCACCGCGAGCGGGGCCGGGCGCTGAGCCCCGTCGCCAACGCCTTGCTGTCAGGCATCGTGGAGTGGGGCCTGGAAAGCGGCGTCAACACCATCATCATCGAGATGAACCCGCTGTGGCTCCTTCGCCTGGTGCAGTTGCACTTCCGTACCATTCCGCTCGGCTTGCCGCAGCCGATCGGCGGGGTTGACACGGTCGCCGTGACGGCGGCGTTCGACCGGCGTACCCTGGCGCGTCTGCAAGAGATGCGCGGCAACAGCGAACGTGTTCTTGTGCAGCCGGTGCAGACCATGCCCGTCAGGCTCGCGGGGTAGTCCGATGGCGCGCGGATCCGAAACAATCAGCCCCGAGCAGGAGATCGAGATCCTCCAGCTTTGGGCCCAGGCCATGGACATCAAGCAGAAGTTCACGCCGGAGCAGATCGGGTCCGTGCCTGGCCTGTCAGGCGTGATCGAGGCGGCGTTAAAGCTGCCGGACGAGATCGGCTGGGGCGAGGAGCGTGCCATGCCCCGGCGTACAAGAAAACGGGCCGAAGCCGGAAAGGGCTAGCCATTCCCAGGCCAAGCGGCCGCCATCAAAGAGAAGCGCCTCAGAGGAGGGGTAGAAATGAAACATCTGAGCGAAGCGGTTCCGAAGGACCTCTTTGAGCAAACGTTTGGGACTGTGCGGGAGAAGGTTCTCGCCACGAATCTGCAGGAGCTGGAAGTCGCGCGGGCGAAAGACATCCCGGGCATCTGCATGTTCGTCTGGGACGAGATGGTGCATCGGGGCGTCGTCAAGAAGCCTCAGAAAATCGCTCCCATCGTGAACAACGACTTCGAGGGGGTCTACCGCTTCGTGAAGAGGCAGCTCGGCCGGGATCCGGTGTCAGACGCCTATGCCGTCTCGTACTATAACGAGCTGGACGACGGCTATTCCTTCGCCGACGCAACCATCGTCCAATGTTATCCGAACGACCTGCATATCGCGGACGTCGAGTTCGCCGACAACAGGAAGCCGATCAGCAACGGATCGGTGAGGAAAGGCCGCAGGAGCTATCACGGGCTCCATGTCTTCGGGGAATTCATCGATCGGCTGAAGCAGGTCGCGAAGTCGCGGGACGTCGGCAGGCTGTCGCTGATGGTGGGCGACGCAGACCTCTATCCGGTCTTTTCACGGCATGGGTTCAAGGTCAACGAAACCGAGATGGCCCAGGTCGCCTACAAGCAGTTCGGGGTGGGGTATCCGATGATCCTCAAGGTCGGTTCCTAAAGGCCGCGTCGCTTCTAGTGGCGCGTCGCGTCGCCGGGCAGGGCGTCGGCCACGGCCTCGACCATCGCGACGATCCTCTTGCGCACGGCCGGCTCCCCGATCCGGGCGAAGGCCCTGGTAAGAGCGAGGCCTTCCGGCGTGCTGACAATCGCCTCCACGTCGTCCCCGGGACTGTCGCCGGCTCCGGGCTTGACGTAGCCCTCGAAGAAGTAGCCGACGTTCACGCCCAACGCGGCCGCGACGTCGACGAGGCGGCCTGCGCCGACCCGGTTCATGCCCTTCTCGTATTTCTGAACCTGCTGGAAGGTGAGGCCGAGGAGCTCGCCCAACCGCTCCTGGCTCATGCCGATCGAGATCCGGCGCAACCGGATGCGCATGCCGACATGCCGGTCGGCGTCACTCGGGCTCTTCTTCATGGCAGTCACCTCGTCCTTTGAAGCGTAACGGTAAAGAGTGCGGCGCAACATTGCAACCCTGCCGTGCGCCGATTCTGAGGCTAGCCAAGGGAGCCGGCGAGGACCGGAGCGGCCGGGGACAGGGACGCGGCAGGGCACCGGCCCGAGGCAGGGCGGATGGCGGATGGGAAGAAAAGACCCGCATTCCAGAGGGTTGGAGCGGTAGGGACGGGGACCGTCACGCAATCTTTGGGTGCGAAGCGCAACCGAGAGTTACGATTAATTGACGACTTCGACCCTAGCTTGCGAGCATGATCGAGACCATCGCATCCGTCGACGAGCACGAGCCGCATCTGAACGGCGGCACAACTGATGCTCGGGCCCTTGTCGGCGCTGGCCGCGGCGCGGGGAAGTTAGCCGGCGGAGCCAGCCCTAATAAGGGGAAGGGTGCGGATGAAGCGCGCCTTCTCACTCATCAACACCGAGGAAAGAACCTCTGTGATGAGTGAAGGCTATGTCATTCGAATCCCTAAAAGACGCAGGCGGGACAGGTCCCGCCAACCCGAAATTCTACTGGGGTTGAGCGTGGGATCGAGCGGCGAATGCCTTCCATTGGAAGGGGTTCAGATGCTGTCAGATCAGTTCATGTATTTAATGAGCGGCCCGCCCGTGCGGAAAGTCGTGCGCCGTTCGCACACGACCCACGTCGGGTGGTTCGCGAGCCGAAAATTCGATCAAATCGGCTACGAGTCGCACCTCGAGCGCGACTTCCTCCGACTCTGTGAAGCCGACCCTGCCGTCACCTTTTTGCGCGAGCAGCCGTGCACGCTGTTTTATGCCGACGAAAACGGCGTGACGCGTGACCACACGCCTGATTTCGCGCTCGTGCGGAATGGCGCGGCCGTGATCGTGGAGACGAAATACGCGGACGACGCGGCCAAGTATGCGTACCGCACCAAAGTCTTGACCCGCGAGCTGGCGCTCCGCGGCATCGCCTATGAAATGATGACGGAGCACGAGATTCGGCGCGAGCCTCGGCTCGGCAACGCGGTCGAGCTCTTGCGAGGAAGGGGAACAGAGCCGTCTCCCGAGTTCGCCGAGAAAGTGCTGGAGCTGCTCCTCGCGTCAGCCAACGGCGTCGCGGTCGGCGACATCCCCGAGATTCTCGGAGTTGCGCGGGACGCACGCTACGCCGTGTACGCGATGATCCTCGACGGCGCGATCCGCCTCGCGGATCCCGACGCGCCGCTTACTCCCGCCAGCAAGCTGATCGTCGGAGGCGGGCGATGAGCATCCGTTTCGAGCTCAACGAGCGGGTGCAACTCGACGGGGTGGAATGGTCGATGCACCGCCGCGTCCCCGAAGGATACCAGTTCGTGTCGCCGCTGACCGGCGAGTTCCGCATCTTTTCCGTCGAGGACCTGCTCGCCGCCTTCACCGAGGGCAGGCTCTTGCGGCACGTCGTGCCGAAGGACGCCGACGCGGCGAGGCGGTACAATCCGCTCGAGCGCGATTACGTCGCGATCCCGGAGCATCGCCGGGCCACGGCCGAGACGCGGTCGAAGTTCCTGAGCGCCTTGCAAGAAGAGTGCGGGCCGCGGCCGTATTCCGACGCCGTGCTCGCCGCGGCGGCGCGGAAGTTAGCCGATCTGTTTCCGAGCGGCAAACCCCCGTCGACCCGCGCCATTCGCCGCTGGCTCGCCAAGAGCCTGCACCACGGCAATGACATACGGGCGCTTGTACCTGGTCACCCAGGACCTCGCGAAGAGCGTTTGAAAAGCGTGGAAGTGGACGAGATCTTCATGAGCTTCTTCACGCGCGCGGAGCTGCGGAACACGCCGTATCGACACCTCAGCGCCGTGTATCCGCGGTTCGTCCAAGCGATCAAGCGCCGCAACCTGATCCGGCCCGATGACCCTCTCCCTGTACCGAGCCGGGCAACCTTTTACAGATGGAGCCTCAAATTGAATGATGAAGAACTCACCGCTGCGATGCACGGACGGCGCGCCGCAAAGCTGAAGTACGACATCGTGCGCCGCGCCAAGGACGAAGTCGCGCCGTTGAGCGTGGTTGAGATTGACCATTGGTATATGGACATCAACGCTCAAGATCGCGACGGCCTGCTGCTCGGCCGGCCGAAGCTCACGGTCGCGATCGACCGCTATTCGCGCATCGTCTTAGGCTTCGTCCTTACATGGGAGTGGCCGAGTTTCGCCTCGGTGATGCTATTGCTGCGGCACATGATCCTGCCGAAGCTGTATGTCCAGGAAGCATTTGGCGGCAAGATCCGGCGCGAGTGGCTCGGTTACGGCATGCCCGATGTTATCGTCGTGGACAACGGTCAGGAGTTCCACTCCAGGAACTTTGTCATGGCATGCCGGAGCCTGGGCATCTCGATCGACTACGCGCCGCCGCGTAATCCGCAAAAGAAGGGAAAGATCGAGCGCTTCTTCCGCACGTTGCGAACGGCTTTGTTCGATCAGATGTCGGGCGTCACGCTGAGCCGCACCACGGCTGAGAGCAGCTATGATCCCGCCCGGGCCGCCATATACACTCTCGAAGAGATCAACTACTTTCTACATCGGTTCATCGTCGATATCTATTCGATCGACACGCACAACGGCCTCGACGGCCGCGCCCCGGCGGAACTTTGGGCCGAGGGCGTCGAGCGGTATCCCGTCCGCATGCCGGACAACGTCGAAGATTTGACCATTCTTGCGTCTGGCGTGCTCGATCCGCGGACAGTCCAGAAAACCGGCATCAGCGCCTTCAACCTGTACTATCACAGCGATTGGCTGCGCGAGCAGCGCGTGAAGCGCCGCGGCAACTTCAGGCTCGAGGACATTCGTTACGATCCGACGGATTTGTCGGCTGTCTTCGTACTCGACGACGAGAGCGGCCGGTTCCAGCGCATACCGTGCACCGCCCCGAACTTCACAGACGGCCTCACGCTCTGGCAGCACAGGGCGTTCATGAAAGCCAAGGGCGATCGGGTCCGCGGCGCGTCCGAGGAAGAGGTCCTTGCCGCGAAAGCGGAGTTCTACGACGAACTGGCCGCCGACGCCCAAAAGCATGGGCGTCGCAAGAGGACGAAGTCCGGCGACGCGCGGCTCGCCGACCGGCCGGGCACGCCCGACCAGATCGCTGGGCGGGAGGCGTTCGCCATGGCCGATCTAAGATCGCCGGCTGCAACGCCGATGCCGCCTGAGCCCGAGGCGGGCCCGACGCTTTCTGACCAGGAACTCGAAGCGCGGCTGCGCGAAGCACAAGAGAAGTTCGGCATCGACACGGAGACATTGTGATGAGCGACGACGCTATTATTTTCGACAATCCGCCTGATAATGGCCCACCGTCCGATAAGGTCCCAGTCCGGCCATACACCGCGGCTCAACGATCCGAGCGTATCCGCAAGATAAAAGGGCTCTTCATACGCTACGATGAAATGTTGCGCGTCTGCGACGAAATTCTGGAGCGACTCGAGACCGGGTCGGACGGAGAGAGCGCGGAGCTGACGATGCTGACCGCGCCGTCCGGCTGCGGCAAAACAACATCTCTCCGCTACTTCTTGTCTCAAGTCCGCAAACTCGGCCGAGAGGACGAAGTTCTTTTCTTGCCCGTACCCGCTCACGCAACGATTAAGGCGATCACTGAAGCTTTCTTGAAAGCTCTGGGCGATCCGGTCAGTGATCGGCAGAGCACGGCCGCCAAAAACTCGACGAGGATCGTCAGCGCGCTTCACCGGACGGGCAAGCGGCTTATCATCCTCGATGAATTTCAGCATTTGCTCGACCAAGACCGCGACCGCGTATCATTCCTCGTCACGGATTGGCTCAAGCAACTGCTCGATGCTGCCCGGGTCCCCGTCGTTTGCGCCGGGCTCCCGAACTCGATGACTATCATCAGCCGGAACGAGCAGCTCGAGCGGCGCACCGCGCAAGTGATCGAACTGGAACCGATGGCCTGGGACGGGGGCGAGAAGACCGTCCGGTTTCAGGCGTTCCTGAAGCGATACGAGGATCAGCTCGGCTTCGAGCGGCCGCCGCAAATGTGGCGGCCCGAACTCGCGAAGCCGATCCATGAGGCTACGGGCGGCGTCATCGGCATGATGACGCGCTTGGTGCGCGCTGCGGCGCGCGTGAGCCTTGAGCGGGGCGACGGCCCCGACACGATCACCAAGGAAGACTTCGCCAAGGCGTATCAGAAGACCGGCAGAGAAAAGAACCCGTTTGACCCGAGCTTAAAGCCGTCCGCGAAGGGCGGACCGACCGTCATCAACCCGCGCTCCGGTCCTAAAAAAAAGAAGTGATGCACCATCCCCTCCAACCGGTCCTGTTTCCAATTCGTTCATATCCGGACGAGAGCCTCGCGAGCCTTCTCGCGAGGACGGCGGACAATAACAACTATGACAATGCAGGCTGGCTCGTCGACGTCATTGGCGCGCCGCGCCGGCAGCATCTGTGGGCTGCAGGGAATGTCGCGGTCGCAGCACGCCTCCTCGGTGTTCCTGATAATGACGTAGCGGCACGTATATATCTCAGGGGTGGTGACGACGTTCGTAACTTTATGGGGCACCGGCTGCACGATCGAGCGATCGAGAAAGAGGCTTACAAGCACTGTCCGCGTTGCCTCGCTGAAGACGGTCGTCACCGTGCGGCTTTCGATCTCGCCGCGATTGACGCGTGTCCGCGTCACGAGTGCCGTCTCGCCAGCGCTTGTCATCGGTGTGGTAAGCCGTATCTTCGCAGCCAGCCTCTGTTCGCATGCTATGCGTGCAAAGCAGATCGGCGGGATGCCGCCGCCGAGTCGGTGCCGCCGGAAAGGCTACAGGGAACGGCATGGCTCGCCCGGTTGGCCGGATTCGACCTAGAAACGGGTTATGGGATACCAGACGCGCTGGAGCATCTGAGCTTGGACGAGCTCACCGAGTTGCTCATCACGCTCGGAGCGATCGCTCAATGCGTCCCTCTCAGCGGCGGTGCATACACGGCGATCCGCCGCGTGAATGACCGGTTCGCCCTGATCCAGGCAGGGTACGACGCGGTCGGGCAGTGGCCGGACAGCTTCCGCGCGTTCCTGCGCGACGTTTCCGCTCGTAACAAGGCGCGGCGGCACCGGAGGTCGCCGGGCGACCTCGGGCGATTCTGGACGATCGTCTCAGCCGAGGAGCGAGAGCCTTGGCTCACGCTTCGCCGGGAGGTTGCCGCCTATGTCGCGGACGAATGGAGCGGAGTAGTGGCCGGACCAACCGCCGATACAATCGAGCGCTGGTTGGACAGGCCGCTCCCGTATGTGCCCCTAGAGGAGATGAGAAGGCGCGTCGGGCGCTCCGAACGGGTCTGGCACGCGTTAACCCGCTCTGGCATTGTGAAGATGCACCGTGCCGGCGAACGCCGCAGGCGTCGTGTCGTCGCCCTCGACCGAGCATCGCTGGACGCCGTCTGCCCGCCGAACCTGCCTCTCATGAGCTTGGAGGAGATGGCGCGGCACGCCGGCCTGCCAATGAAGCTCGCCCAGAGGCTCGTTGCGTCAGGTGTGATCCCTCCGCTGCTGGGGCCTACATGTTCCGGCGCGGCCCGGTTGAAGAACTACTTCTTCGCGCGACCGCAGATCGACGCTTTCGTCCGCGAGTTGGTAAAGCGGTCCGGCAGCGATGCCCAACCGCGCAAACTCTGGACATTCCGGTCATTGATGAAGGCGCAAGAGACCGCCGGCGTCGACCCTGTCGATGTTCTCGCAGCGATCCGGAATGGCCGGCTGCCAGCTTGGTCGACGCCTGGGGCGGGTCGCGGTCTTGGTGCGTTAGCGTTCGACGCGACCCAGGCGCGGCGGCTTCTGGCGGAGCTACAAGGCGCGGCCGGCGGAGATGTTGTCGGGGTTCCCTGGACATGCCGGCTGCTCGGAGTCCGCCCGGAGGTCGTGCGCGCACTGATCAGGGCAGGTCACTTGGAGCGTGTCGGGGGAGGAAAGTGGATCCGGCTGAGCCGCCGATCTGCCGAGGCTTTCGACGCCGGGTGGATCTCCGGGGGACGCGTCGCGGCCGACCATGGAATGACGTCCCTCGCGCTGAACCGCGCGCTCTCGAAAGTGCAGGATGTCGGCGTTTTGACGGTGGGGCGGCATCGATCACCGTTTTACAGGCGCGCCGATATCGCCCGGGTGCCGCTGCCCGACCTCCTGAAGGGGGCCCGTATGTGTTCGACCAGGCATCAGGCGCGCAAGGAGCCAGAATAATGGAAACGATTTGCCCGGTTCTCTTTCCGCTCAAGCCATATCCAGACGAAAGCCTTGCAGGTCTGATGGGACGCGTCGCGGCGCATAACAATTATGACGAGCCATACTGGATGGTTTCGGTGCTGAAAACGCCTGCCGCGTTCTACAAGTGGTCCGGGGCGGACGTCCGCGCAGCGTCCGCTCTCCTAGCCATCCCTGAGGACGAAGCGGCTCAGCGGGTCTACTTGAAAGCAGGCGGACAGCGCAGGTTCTTCTGCCATGTGGTCGACGAGCGCGTACTCGAGCGCACGACGTACAAGCACTGCCCCGACTGCTTAGTGGAGCGCGGATATCACTCCGGCGTCTTCGATCTCAAAGCTGTCCAAGCGTGTCCGCTGCATCTGCGGCGGCTGGTGAGGGTGTGTCCCGTGTGCAGCAAGAGCTACAGCCGGCTCGGTCCCCTTTTCACGTGTCCCAAGTGCTCCGCCGGCATCGACGTCGCGCGTCCGGTGAAAATCCCGTCACAACAGCTTCGGGGGACGGCAATGATCGCGCTCGCAGCCGGCTTTCCCGCGGTGCACCCTGACCTCGCCGGGACCTGCGGCGTTCCGGCCGGCCTCGCCCATCTCAGCCTCGGCGAACTGATGGACGCGGTGCTGGTTTTCGGCAGATACGCCGGCTTTCGCGGTCTGAGCCAGGTTTTCGGGTATGCGCAAACGTACGAGGACTTCACACGGATCGTCGCGCAGCTGCAGGCGGGATGGGAAGCGCTCCGTGATTGGCCCGAGGGGCTTTCAACTTACCTCGACACGCGCATCGCAGAGAGCAAAGCCAGGGGCAGGCGCTCCGCGCGGCTCGCCCCGCATCTCGGCGGATTGTGGGGGTTCCTGACGAGAGACCATTGTGAACCTTGGGCGACCGTCCGGCGGGCCGTCGCGAGGTTCGCGCTTGAGGAGTGGGACGGCATCCTCACGCGCGGCAATTCGATAACGGGGCCTGAGAGCGAGACTGAGCGGCCATACCTTTCCTTCTCCGACTTGAAAAAGCGTATCGGGCGTTCAGCAGACGTGCACCGCACGCTCAGGAAAGCCGGGATCCTCAAGATCACGAGAAGGCAGCGGCATAACGGGTACATGGCAGTCGACCGTGCGTCCGTGGACGAGATCTGCCCGCCCGGCAAGCCGCTCCTCGGATATCCGGAGGTGAAGCGGCGGCTTGGGATAAGGAATAACCTTGCGAGGAGGCTTGTCGAGGATCAGGTGATCGAGCCGTTACTCGGACCCGTATGTCATGGGGCGAGGAAGATAAGGTACTACTATTTCACGCACCTGGAACTCGAGCGCCTCGTCGCCTCACTGAATTCAGGCTGGCGTCCGCGCCGGAAGGCTCCGCTAAAGACGTGGACCTTCTCTCAAGTCATGGCAACGACGACCCGGGACCACTCAACGAAAGCGCTCGTCGGAGCCATGGCATCGGGCGAGCTAGCGCCGCTGACGCAGATCCCGGAGGGTGCGGGATTGAACGCCCTGATCTTCGACGCCGAAGAGGCAAGCCGGTTCATGAAGGAATTCCGCCGATCGGATCGGGGCCGCGAGGGGGTCACGCTCAGATGGGTTCGCGACAACTACGGCCTCCATGCCACGGTGACTCGCGGTCTGATCGCCGGAGGGCATATCAAGGCTGCGCCCCATTCCGGCCGCTGGATCAGGGTCGACAAGGCATCGGCCGAGGCGTTTCACAAGACTTGGGTGTCTGGCCAGTCTCTCGCCAAGGCCAATGGCAGAACGCCGCGGGTCATGGTTCGGATGCTCGAAAGGTACCCCGGCCTCGAAACGATAAGGGCGACGGCCACATCCGTGTGCCCTTTCTATCGGCGCGACCAGCTCGAAGCGGTGCCGATCGAGATTGGTAACAGATGACAGGGGTGGGAGTGCATTCGGGCGGCAGCAGCAAGATCAAGGGCTCGCCTCGACGGGGAGGGCGAATTCATCTGCGAAAGCGCGCTGACTGGCTTTATGAGATTCCGTGGGCCGAGTGCCTGGCTTGATAGGATTCAGAGTGACACACTCTTGAGACAAAGTTTTCTAACCCCTTGAAGGAAAATAGAATTCAAAGTCGAGCTTAATGAGATTCAACACGGGAGGTCTTTGCCGTTCCGGGCTCGCCCCTCGACCCCCGCGCCGAGGGGACGAACGACCTCATCCGCGACGGCGCCACCCTGTGCGCCGGCATCGAGCATGTGACGAGCGTCCTGGAGCCGTTGATCGCTTCCGGCCCCCACCTCGACCGAAGCGCGGAGGAGCCGGATCGCATCCTCACTTCCGAAGAGCTCTGGGACGAGCTGGACCTCCCCGATATTGCCCGCGCTCCCGTGCGGCCGGTCGGGCCCGAGGCTGGGTTCGACGAGGAAGCGGGCGAGGGCGAGGCCGACGTGATCGCCTTTCTCGGGCCCTCGCCGGTCGCCATCGACGATCTGGTCCGGCAGTCCGGGCTTCCGATCCGCAGCGTCCAGATGGCCCTCCTGGAGCTCGAGATCGCCGGCCGCCTGGAGCGCCACGGCGGCAACGCGGTCTCGCTGATCGTCGGACGCTGAGCCGCCTAGAGCATCGGACGTGAAACGTGGACCCACTTTTGGGATCGGATCCGATGCTCCGCTCTGTAGAGAGCGCATCGTTGAGTGCGAAAAACCGGATCCACTTTTTCGCACGATGCGCTAGCGCATTTTTCGGCGAAGTGGCCCCGGTTCGCTGTCAAAAAACGCGGCAAACCCAAGAAGAGAGCTGATTCCACGCAAGTAGAAACAGCTCTACTGGTCCTTTTCGGGATCCTGGAGGGTCCTGATGGCTTCCAGCCGCGCCATGTCCAGGAGATAGGCGAGAAGATCGAGCCGCGCCTCGCGGGCGAGATAGGACAGCTCCGCCGAGAACTCGGAAATGTACCGGGCCGTTTCAGATGCCGTCATGCCCTCGTGACTCGTGCTCCTCTCCTCGGAGGCCCCCTGCCGGTCATCCGAAGCCGGGACTTTGAGGATTTGGCGCGGAGATTTGGACATCGAGGACGACACTGTCTCTTTGTTTCAGTTTCCCTAGATAGCAACACAACTATAAATAAAACAAGATGATTCCACTATCTCTTAAGTTGTAAAGTCAATTCAGGAGAGAAATCAGCAGTGGCATCGAAGCCAGGGCCAGCAGCGTCTGCAGGGTCAGGATCTCGGCCATGAGGCCCGCATTGCCGCCCATCTGGCGGGCGAGCACATAGGCGGCGCTGGCCGACGGAACGGAGGCCGCGATGGTCGTCACCGTCAGGTCGCTGCCGCTGACGCCGATCAGGCCGGCATAGGTTACGGCCATGATCGGCATCAGGACGAGCTTGAGGCCGGCAGCCAGAACATGCGGCAGGCCGGGACTGGCGAGCCTGCGGATGTCGAGGCCCGCGCCGACGATGAGCAGGCCTGCCGCGAGAGCCGCCCGGCCCGTCAGTTCGATGTATCCGGCGACGGGCTTCGGCAGGGGCGGAAACAGAAAATTCAGCGCAAGCCCGATGGCGCAGGACCAGATGAAGGGATTGGTCACGAACGAGCGCAGGATGTCCCAGGGGCTTTGCCTGGGCCTGCCCGCGAACCGGATGAAGACGTAGAAGGCCAGCAGGTTCAGGAGCGGCACCATGGCCGCGATGGCGACCGCGATCAGGGCAACCCCGCGCTGCCCGAACAGGCTCCCCGCGACGGCGAGCCCGACGAACGTGTTCCAGCGCGTGGCGCCCTGAAAGATGGACGTGAAGCTCGGGCCGTCGATTCCGAAGCGGCGCTCCAGCACGGGCCTCAGGGCCAGAACGAGGGCGGCCATCGTCAGAATCGCCCCGACCAGCGCCCCGCCGACGCCGAGGACGGGGACGGAGGACAGGTCAGCCCGGGACAGGGTGTCGATGATGAGCGCCGGAAAGAAGATCATGTAGGTGACCCGCTCGAGCCCCGACCATTGCGGCTCGCCGACGAAATTCGTCACCCGGCAGAGCCAGCCGGTCGCGATGATCAGGAAGGTTGGGATCAGGCTTGCGAGGATCGCGGACATGGAGAGCCAGGGATGAGCCCGGTGGATGGGCCCGGGCAAAGAGGGGGCACGAGGCGCTTAAGGCGTCTCGGGGCCATCGACAAGCGCCGGATAAGCTTGCATTGGAATTCGGGTCCGACGCCCCACTTGTTTTTCCCGTCCGGTCCGAGGTTCCGATGATCCAGGTGACGAATTCCATCGCGCTCGACGAGGCGGAGCTTCAGGAGAGCTTCATCCGCGCCTCCGGCCCGGGCGGCCAGAATGTCAACAAGGTGGAGACGGCCGTGCAGCTGCGCTTCGACGTGCGCAACTCCCCGTCGCTGCCGGATTACGTCAAGGAAAAGCTGGAGCGGATCGCCGGGAGGCGCATGACCAATGACGGCGTTCTCGTCATCACGGCCCAGCGCTTCCGCAGCCAGGACCGCAACCGGGAGGATGCGGTCGAGCGTCTGGTCGAGCTGATCCGGCAGGCGACCGAACGCCCCAAGGCGCGCCGGCCCACGCGCCCGACCCTGGCCTCGAAGAAACGCAGGCTCGAGGCCAAGGGGCGCCGGTCCGACATCAAGAAGGGCCGCAGCGCCAAGCCCGGCTTCGATTGAGGATTCATCCGTTAAGCACGACACCGCCGAAGCCGAGAAGATCGGCGAAGACGGCAAACACCACTCCGATGCCGACCAGAACGAGGCCGCTCAGAAAGAACCGGACCGAGCGGTTGTAGCGCTTGAGCTGGAGCGAGGAGACCAGGAGCAGATCCGCCAGCGCCTTGACTTGCAGGGCAAGGCCCAGGGTGATCAGGGCAACCGAAACAAGATCCGAATGCTCCCAGTCTCCGGGGAGCGCCGCCCAACGGCTCAAAAAACCCAGGGAGAATCCGACGACGACCCCGATGGCCGTGATGGAGCCGTTGCGGAAGGTGGAATCGACGCGCTGTTCCTCGCGTTCCAACGGCTCGCCCGCATCCTTAGCCATCATCCGGCTCCGCCTAAAGCATCGGACCGGGAGGGATCTTACCTCAATTCCCGGCCGTCCGTTCGGCGAAACCGGCGCCGGCTCCTCACTCGGAGGGAGGATAGGCGTGCTCGCCGCCCCTGAAATCCGAGACCGTGTAGCCGCCGCCGTTCTCGCGGATGGCGTCGGGCCCGATCACCGCCTTCCCATGCCCGCCGGGAATGTCGAGGATGTAGGTCGGCTGGCAGAGGCCCGAAATCCGGCCGCGCAGCCCCGCCACCAGGGCACGGCCTTCCTCGATGGACAGGCGGAAATGGCTCGTGCCGGGAGCGAGGTCGGGATGGTGGAGGTAATAGGGCTTGATCCTCGTCTCCACGAAGGCGCGCATGAGGGCGGCCAGGGTATCGGGATCGTCGTTGACGCCCTTCAGGAGCACCGACTGGCTGACCATGACGATGCCGGAATCGACCAGCTGGGCACAGGCCTCGCGGGCCGCCGGGGTGAGCTCGCGCGGATGATTGGCGTGGAGCGCCACATAGGCCGTCTTGCCGCTCGCCCTGATCGCCGCGATCAGCGCCTCGTCGATGCGCTCGGGCTCGACCACGGGGACCCGGCTGTGGATGCGGACGATCTTCACGTGATCGATGGCGGAGAGCCGTTGCATGATCTCGGCGAGGCGGCGGGGCGAGAGCACCAGAGGATCGCCTCCGGTGAGGATGACCTCCCAGATCTCCGGATGATCGGCGATATAGGCGAAGGCCCTGTCCATGGCCTCGGGCGAGAGGGTGCCGAGCCCCTGCGGGCCGACCATCTCGCGGCGGAAGCAGAAGCGGCAATAGACCGGGCAGACATGCACGGCCTTGAGGAGGACCCGGTCGGGATAACGGTGGACGATGCCTTCGACGGGCGAATGCGCGAGATCGCCGATGGGATCGTTGCGCTCCTCGGGCGTGACGTTGAGCTCGGCCGCATCCGGCACGAACTGTCGCGCGATCGGATCGTGCGGGTCGCTCCGGTCGATGAGGGCGGCCATGGCGGGGGTGATCGCGACGGCATAGCGCTCGGCCACGGCCTCGAGCCCGGCGAGCTCCTCAGGCGCGACGAGGCCCGCTTCGGCCAGCTCGGCAGGGGTGCGGATGGGGCGACCGGCATTCAACGGCTTGTCTCCGGCACGGGCGCCCAGAGCACCTGGTCGATGCGGGCAGCGCCGGTGGCGAGCATCACGAGCCGGTCGAAGCCGAGGGCGATGCCGCTCGCCTCGGGCATCTGGGCCAGCGCCGTCAGGAAGTCCTCGTCCACAGGATAGCTTTCTCCATAGACCCGCATCTTTTCACGCATTTCCGCCTCGAACCGACGCCGCTGCTCGGCCGCATCGGTCAACTCGCCGAAGGCATTGGCGAGCTCTACGCCGCAGGCATAGAGCTCGAACCGCTCCGCCACCCGCGGGTCATGGGCGGTCGGGCGGGCCAGCGCCGCCTCCGCGACTGGGTATTCGTCTAGGATCGTGGCGCGCCCGAGGCCGAGATTGGGCTCGACCCGCTCCACGATGACGCGGCTGAACAGGTCGGACCAGGTGTCGTCTCCGGCCACCCGCAGGCCCGCCGCCTTCAGGCTCGCGGCCAGCAGGTCCCTGTCCGTCGCGCCGCTCCGGTCGATGGAGGCGAGGAGGTCGATGCCGGCGAAGCGCTCGAAGGCCTCGGCCACGCTCAGGCGCTCCGGCGCCTGGAAGGGATCGGTCTCCCGGCCGCGCCAGGCCAGGGTGCGGGTGCCCGCCGTCTCGGCCGCAAGGCCCAGGATCTCCCCGCAATCCTGCATGAGCGTCTCGTAGCTCTCGCCCGCCCGGTACCATTCGAGCATGGTGAACTCCGGATGGTGCAGGGGGCCGCGCTCCCGGTTGCGGTAGACATGGGCGAAGCAGGCGATGCGGGGCTCGCCCGCGGCCAGGAGCTTCTTGCAGGCGAATTCGGGCGAGGTGTGGAGATAGAGGGGCGCCCGCGACCCATCGAGGCCGATGGCCTCCGTCGCGAAGGCATGGAGATGGGCCTCGTTGCCCGGCGAGGTCTGGAGCGTGGCCGTGTCGACCTCCACGAAGTCCCTTGCCGCGAAGAAGCTTCGCAGCGCCGCCTGGATGCGGTTCCGGCCCATCAGGAACGGGCGCCTGTCCGCATGGACATGGGGTGTCCACCAGGGCGAGGGGGCATATGCGGGCTTGTCCATTCCAAAGCGTTCCGTCAGGTCGGGCTGGCGATTTGCGCGAAGATAGGCTACTTGCGGCACCGAAAACCGTTTTCGGTGCCGCTGGGGGCTGGATGACCCGACCCTCACGACGCGCCCTTATCTGTCACAAGGAAAGCTCCCCGTGAAGGTCATCGCCTCTACGCTCCGCAAAGGCAATGTCGTCGACATCGACGGCAAGCTCTATGTGGTTCTCACCGCCCAGAACATCCACCCCGGCAAGGGCACCCCGGTGACCCAGCTCGACATGCGCCGCATCTCCGACGGCGTGAAGGTCTCCGAGCGCTACCGGACGACAGAGCAGGTCGAGCGTGCCTTCGTGGAGGACCGCGAGCACACCTTCCTGTATCAGGACGGCGAGGGCTTTCACTTCATGAACCCGGAGACCTACGACCAGGTGGTCGTGCCGGAGGACATCATCGGCGACCAGAAGCCCTATCTCCAGGAAGGCATGGCCGTGATGCTGTCGACCCATAACGGCGTCGCGATCGCCATCGAGCTGCCGGCCCGCGTGACCCTCGAGATCACCGAGACCGAGCCGGTCGTGAAGGGCCAGACGGCGTCCTCGTCCTACAAGCCCGCCATGCTGTCGAACGGCGTGCGCACCCTCGTGCCGCCCCACATCCAGGCCGGCACCCGCGTCGTCATCATGACGGAAGACGGTTCCTATGTGGAGCGCGCGAAGGACTAAGGTCCTGGCAAATTGCACATTCAAGGCGGCGTGCCCCCGGTGCGCCGCTTTTTGCCGCCTTAGACGGCAGCCGCGATGGCCTCGATTTCCAGCATCAGGTCAGGCCGGACAAGAGCCGGGATGATATGTGCTGTCCATACGGGAACGTGATCACCAAGGATATCTTGAGAAATCTTGTTGAGCTTGGCTCGGTCTTCATCGCTCGTCGGTCGGTACCGCTCCACCATGAGACTTGTGCATTTGACGATGTCCTTCACTCCCATGTTGGCAGCTTCGACATTCAGGACGAGGTTTTGAAGGGCGTAGCGCCATTGGTCGAAATAGGTCTCACCCACGGTGCCGTCTGGCGCTATCCCGACTTGCCCAGAAACAAGCAGGATGCGGGCATTGGGCGGGATTTCGACGGAATGCGTATAGCGTCCGATTGGTGGGGCAACTGTGGAGGGATTGCGAAAGATTATCATGAAGGTTCCTGCTGAAGTGCCGTATTTCCCACATCAAGATACATAGTTGCATACTTGGAGGGGGCAGCCAATTCGAGTAGCAGTCAGAGACTTCGATGTGGCTTGGGAAAGGCGAACTCTGATGATCAACAGTCTCGTTTCAGACGTTGGCTCTCCTCCGATCCCCGAGGCGCAGAGCTGGACCAGGCGCTACGACGGCTCCTTCGGGCCGCTGATCAATCTCTCGCAGGCCGTTCCGGGCAACGCGCCCCATCCCGGTCTTCTGGAGCGGATGGCGGCCGCGGCGGGCTCCGCGGCCGGTTCGCAATACGGCCCCATCAACGGCGACGCCGCCCTCAGGCAGGCCTATGCGGCCGATCTCTCCCGCCTCTACGAGGGCCGGATCGAGCCGGAGGACACGGCGATCACCGCCGGGTGCAACATGGCCTTCTTCGCCGCCATGATGCTGCTCGCCCATCGCAACGAGGCGGTGCTGCTGCCGACGCCCTGGTACTTCAACCACCAGATGACCCTCGACATGCTGGGGATCGAGCCGCGACCGCTGCCGTGCCGGCCTGAGAACGGCTTCGTGCCGCGGGTGGAGGATGCGGAGGCGCTGATCGACGACAAGGTCCGGGCCATCGTCCTGGTGACGCCGAACAACCCGACCGGGGCCGTGTATCCGGCGCATGTGATCGAGAGCTTCGCGCAGCTCTGCGCCAAGCGCGGCATTTATCTCGTGATCGACGAGACTTACCGGGACTTCCTGCCGCAGGGGATGAACCGCGCCCATGGCCTGTTCATTGGCAAGGAATGGCGCGATACGGTGATCCAGCTCTATTCCTTCTCGAAGTCCTATGCGATCCCGGGACACCGCACCGGGGCCGTCACGGCCGATGCAAGGCTCATCGAGCAGGTGGCCAAGATTCTCGACTGCATCCAGATCTGCGCTCCGCGGACGGCCCAGGGGGCCTTGCCATGGGCGATCGATGCCCTGCGCGACTGGCGCGAGGACAACCGGGCCGAGATCAACCGGCGTGCACAGGTTTTTCGGGACGCGCTCGCGCCGCTGCCGGAGTGGAAGATCGAGTCGACGGGGGCCTATTTCGCCTATCTGCGCCATCCGTTCCGGGGCGCCAAGGCGCAGCAGGTGGCCGAGAAGCTCGCGACGGAGCGGGGCGTCCTGTGCCTGCCGGGAAGCTATTTCGGTCCCGGTCAGGATGGACATCTGCGCGTGGCCATCGCCAATGTCGGAGCCGATGTTCTGACCGGCCTGACGGAGCGATTTCGCGGCCTGACGCTCTGAGACGCCTCACCGCGCGAGACGACAATCTGCGCTCCTGCCCTTGGCAGGATGGCAGCGCGATGGTTACTCTCTTGATCAAGCAAGGCATCCGATCGGGATGTTCGGGGATTCGTTTTGACCGTCAAAGTGGACGTTGCAGCAGAACCGGGAGAGCGACATGCGGATCCGCTGAGTGGATCCGCAAGCGGCGCCGCCCTGGTCGCGGAGCGTCCTTCGACAACGCGGTTCGATCACCGGCGGCGCTCTTCCAAAAGCTATGCGGCGCTCGATCTCGGCACCAACAATTGCCGTCTTCTCATTGCTGAGCCTGCACATTTCGGATTCCGCGTCGTCGATGCATTCTCGCGCATCGTGCGCCTCGGCGAGGGTCTCGGCCTGGGCAACCGCCTCAGCGACGATGCGATCTCGCGGACGATCGAGGCGTTGCGCGTGTGCCGTGAGAAGATGGCCGCGAAGGGCGTGACGCGGGCGCGCCTCGTGGCGACGGAAGCCTGCCGGCTCGCCGAGAACGGCCTGTCCTTCATCCATCGCGTGCGCGACGAGCTCGACCTGGAGCTCGAAATTGTCGACCGCAAGACGGAGGCCTATCTCGCGGTCACGGGCTGCGCGTCCCTGGTCGATCCCAAGGCCCATTCGGTGATCGTGTTCGACATCGGCGGCGGCTCCACGGAGATCGCCTGGCTCGACGGCCAGGCGCCGCATGCCTTCGCCGATCCGTGCAAGCGCATCCGTGCCTGGGATTCGTTGCCCGTCGGCGTAGTGACGCTCGCCGAGCGCTACGGCGGAATCGACGTCACGCCCGAGACCTTCGAGGGCATGGTCGAGGAAGTCTCGGAACTGCTGCTCGATTTCGCCCTCGTGGCGGCCCCGGCGGGGCGGGCTCACAACTTCCACCTGCTCGGAACCTCGGGAACCGTCACCACGGTCGGCGGCATTCACCTGGGGCTCGCGCGCTACGACCGGCGCCGGGTCGACGGGATGTGGATGCGCAACGGCGAGATTTCGACGGTAATGCAGCGCCTGCTGCGCTCGGATTTCACGCAGCGGGCCGAGAACCCCTGCATCGGCAGGGAACGCGCCGACCTGGTTCTCGCGGGCTGCGCCATCTTGGAAGCGATCCGGCGGGCTTTCCCCTCGGAGCGCCTGCGCATCGCGGATCGCGGACTGCGCGAAGGAATTCTGATGAACATGATGCGTGAGGACTCTGTGTGGCGAGGGGGCCAGCGGTGACTGCCAAGACCGGTTCCGGAGCCCGCAATCTCAAGCAGCGCGTGAAGACGGCCCACAAGCGGACCCTCTCGTCGCAGAAGTGGCTCGAGCGCCAGCTCAACGATCCTTACGTCGCCCGCGCCAAGCGCGAGGGCTACCGCTCGCGCGCGGCCTTCAAGCTGCTGGAGATCGACGAGAAGTATCACATCCTCAAGCCCGGCCAGAGGATCGTCGACCTCGGCGCGGCGCCCGGCGGCTGGTCGCAGATCGCCGCCCGGAAGGTAGGGTCGAAGGGCAAGGTCGTCGGCATCGACCTTCTGCCCATCGATCCCATGCCGGACGTCGAGTTCATTCAGCTCGACTTCCTGGACGAGAGCGCTCCCGGCAAGCTCATCGAGATGCTCGGCGGCCAGGCGGACGTGGTCATGTCCGACATGGCGGCCAACACGACCGGTCACAAGAAGACCGATCACCTGCGCATCATCGGCCTTGCCGAGGCAGCCATCTATTTCGCCCGCGAGATCCTCGCCCCCGGCGGCGCCTTCATCGCCAAGGTGTTCCAGGGCGGCACGGAGAACCAGCTGCTCGCCGACCTCAAGCGCGACTTCGCCGTGGTGCGCCACGTGAAGCCGGCGGCGAGCCGGGCCGACTCGGCGGAACTCTATGTGATGGCCACCGGTTTCCGGGGACAAGCGGAGCAGGCGCCTGACGCCTGAACGATCGGCTCGAGGCCTCTGACGGGAAGGATACGACCATGGCGGCGCACCAGATCGGCATCATCGGCCTCGGCAAGATCGCGCAGGACCAGCACCTGCCCGTCATCAAGGCCAGCCCGGATTTCCAGCTGCTTGCCGTGTCGAGCCAGCGCGGGCTCACGCATGAGGACGCGAAGTACACCTTCCAGGATTACCGGGAGCTCCTGAAGATCCCCGAGATCGAGGCGGTGTCGATCTGCACGCCCCCGCAGGTCCGCCACCAGATCGCCCGCGAGGCGCTCCTGGCGGGAAAGAGCGTGCTCCTGGAAAAGCCGCCCGCAGCGACCTTGAGCGAGCTCCAGGACCTCAAGGAGCTTGCCGCGAAGGTGGGCAGGGTCGTCTTCACCACCTGGCACGCCCAGTACAACAAGGCCGTCGAGGAGGCCAAGAAGGCGCTCGCCGGATGGACGATCAAGCGCCTTCTGGTGACCTGGAAGGAGGATGTGCGGCACTGGCATCCGGGCCAGCAATGGATCTGGCAGGCCGGCGGCTTCGGCGTGTTCGATCCGGGGATCAACGCGCTCTCCATCGTCACCCGCATCATGCCCGAGCCGGTCTTCATCAAGGCCTCGACCCTGGAATTCCCGGCCAACCGCGACGCGCCGATCGCCGCTCACCTGACGTTCTCCATGAGCCACGGGCAGGGGGACCTGGAGGCGGTGTTCGACTGGCGCCAGACCGGCCCCCAGACCTGGGACATCGAGGTCGAGACGGAAGCGGGCTTGAACATCAAGCTCACCCATGGCGGGAGCTGCCTGGAGATCGGCGGCCGGCAGGTCGTGCAGGAGGAGCCTGCGGAATACCAGGGAATCTATCGACGCTTCGACCAGCTGCTGAACGCCCGCCAGTCGGAGGTGGACGACGCTCCGTTCCGCCTCGTGGGCGACGCGTTCATGGTCGGCAAGCGGGTTCAGGTCGAGGCGTTCGAGGATTAGGGCTCAGCACAATCATCCCGGACGGGGGAGGCGGTTCAGGATCGGTGCCGAATAAGGAGCGTTTTTCCCTCCCCACAAGGGGAGGAGGCTTGCGCGCCACACTCGTTCAGCGATCCCGGATCTCCACTGCGCAGTCCCGAGATGAATCCTTAAGGACTGCCCTCAAGCCAAATTCTTCTTCAGGAACCCGACCGTCCGGCTCCAGGCCAGGTCCGCCGCCTCCTTGTCGTAGCGCGCCGCGTTGGTGTCGTTGTTGAAGGCGTGATTGGCGCCCTCGTAGACATAGATCTCATAGGTCTTGCCGGCCTGCTTCAGCGCCGCCTCGTAGGCCGGGATGCCCGCATTGATGCGCTCGTCCAGCCCGCCATAGTGCATCATCATGGCGGCGTTGATCTTCGGCACGTCCTCGGCCTTGGGCTGGCCGCCGTAATAGGCCACGCCCGCGTCGAGCCCGGGCTCGTTGACGGCCAGGTTGTTCACCGCGCCGCCGCCCCAGCAGAACCCGACGGCGCCGACCTTGCCGTTGCCGTCGGGGCGCCCCTTCAGATAGGCCACGGCCGCCTTGCCGTGGGCAATCACGTCCGGCTGCTTCAACTGGCCGATCATCTCGCGGCCCTTGTCCTCGTCGGCGGGCGTTCCGCCCATGGGCGAGAGATAGTCGAGCCCGAGCGCGATGAAGCCCTCGGTCGCCATGCGGCGGGTCACGTCCTTGATGTGCGGGTTGAGACCCCGGTTTTCGTGGATGACGATCACGGTCGGCAGCTTGCCGGCGGCATCCTTCGGCTTCACGAGATAGCCCTTGAGCCCCTGGGCGCCCGGAATGTCCACGGTCTCCGTCGTGATCCGCGCGTCGTTCTCCGGCACGGTCTGGGCGTGGGCGTAGTTGTTCTGCAGGATGGGCAGAAGGGCCGTTGCGGCGGCCGTGCTGCCGGCCAAAGCGGCGAGCTTGTCGAGGAAGGAGCGGCGGCTCATGCCGCCATGGGTGAAGTCGTCGTAGAGATCGATGATGCGCTGATCCATCGGGTGGCCTCCTGGTTCCCGCCCGGAAGGTAGCGCAGCTAGCGACCCGAGATACCGTCCCCGAGGCCCGTGGAAGGAGGTTTTTCCTTCACAATCCTGTGTCCCGACATTTCCGCGCCGGCCGTCGGGGAGAGCCGCAGGAAGACGAAGCCCGACAGGGCGGAGACCGCTGCGACGGCCCAGAAGGCCGGGCCGAAATCCGCCGCCGTGACCGTGGCGTCGCCGTCGAGGCTCGCTGCAGTCTCCAGGACTAAGGCGCCGAAGGCCACGCCGATGCTGAGAGACACCTGCTGCAGGGCGCTCCCGAGGCTGGTGGCGTAGCTCATCTCCCGGTTGGAGATCTCCGCGTAGCCGATGGCATTGAGGCTGGTGAACTGGAGCGAGCGGAAGCAGCCGCCGACCAGCAGGATGATCATGATGAGCCAATGGGGCGTCTCGGGCGTGAAGAACCCGTTGGCGGCCACGAAGCCTGCCCCGATGAAGGCATTGACGATCAGGAGCCGGCGGAAGCCCGTCCGCTCCAGGATGCGCTTGGCCATGGTCTTCATGAACAGCGCGCCCACGGCCGCGATGAAGGTCAGCGACCCGGAGGCGAGGGGGCTGAGGCCGAAGCCTACCTGCAGCATCAGCGGCAGGAGGAAAGGAATGGCCCCGATGCCGATGCGGAACAGCGATCCGCCGACGACGCTCGCCCGGAAGGTCGGGATCCTCAGCAGGCTGAGATGCAGGACCGGGTAGGGGGTGCGCCTGGCGTGGAAGACGTAGAGAGCGAGGCAGATTGCGCCGATGACCACGCAGCCGGTCGAGATCTCCGCCGGAATGAGGTGCCGTCCGCCCGATGCGAAGCCCAGCATGAGCAGCGCGAAGCCGAAGCCCGAGAGGAGGAAGCCGATGAAATCCAGCGGCGGCGTGTCCTCCTCCTTGATGTTCGGCACGTAGATCGTCGCCAGCACGATGCCGAGGATCCCGATGGGGATGTTGATGAAGAAGATCCAGCGCCAGTGAAAGAACTCGGTGATGAAGCCGCCGAGCGGCGGCCCGACGATGGGGCCGACGAGAGCCGGTATGGTCAAGGTCGCCAGGGCCTGCACCACCTCGCTGCGGGGCACGCTCCGCAGCAGCACGAGGCGCCCTACGGGCACCATCATGGCCCCGCCCGCGCCCTGGGCGAAGCGGGCGATCACGAACCATTCCAGCGAATTGGCGCCCGCGCAGGCGAGGGACCCCGCCATGAACACGCCGATGGCCACGGTGAAGATGGTCCGCGCGCCGTACTTGTCGGCCATCCAGCCGGAAATCGGGATGAAGATGGCGAGGCTCACCAGATAGGAGGTCAGCGCCAGCTTGAGCGCGATCGGGTCCGTTCCCAAGCTCTCCGCGATCATCGGCAGGGAGGTGGAGATCACCGTGGAATCCGTGTTCTCCATGAACAGGGCAGTGGCGATGATCAGCGGGAGAAGGCGGGATTGGCGCATGACTCGCAGCACTTAACGCTCTGCACCACCCTTGCAAAGGGCAAATAGGCGCAAGGCAGGTCTTCTGGAGAAGCGCTTCTCGACCCTTTGCGAAACGCCAAGCCCGTGCTACGGACCCGTGCCAACTCGCCAAAGCGTTATTCTCTCAAATCCGCACCCCCTGAAGGAGTTGGTCATGGCCTCTGTAATCGCCGATAAGATCATCGAAGGACTGACCTTCGATGACGTGCTCCTCCGGCCTGGCCGCTCCGAAGTCCTGCCCGGCGACGTCGACGTGGCGACCCGGCTGACCCGGACCATCCGCCTCAACATGCCGATCATCGCCTCCGCCATGGATACCGTGACGGAAGCCCGCATGGCCATCGCCATGGCCCAGAACGGCGGCCTCGGCGTCATCCACCGCAATCTCGAGCCGGAGGCCCAGGCCGAGCAGGTCCGCCTCGTGAAGCGCTACGAGTCGGGCATGGTGATGAACCCGATCACCATCCACCCGGACGAGACCCTGGCCGACGCGCTCGCGATGATGAAGAACCACGGCATCTCCGGCATTCCGGTGGTCGAGCGCGGGCCCGGCGGCACCAAGGGCAAGCTCGTCGGCATCCTGACCAACCGCGACGTGCGCTTCGCCAACAATCCCGGCCAGAAGGTCTCCGAACTGATGACCAAGGACCGCCTGATCACGGTCCGCGAGGGCGTGAGCCAGGACGAGGCCCGCCGCCTCCTGCACCAGTTCCGCATCGAGAAGCTTTTGGTCGTCGACGACCATTACCGCTGCATCGGCCTGATCACGGTGAAGGACATCGAGAAGCAGGTCGCCTATCCGAACGCCGCGAAGGATGCGCAGGGCCGCCTCCTGGTCGCCGCCGCCACCACCACGGGCGAGCAGGGCCTCGAGCGCGCCGAGCGCCTGATCGACGCCGGCTGCGACGTGGTCGTGGTCGATACCGCCCATGGTCATTCCGTGAAGGTTCTGGAAAGCGTCACCCGCGTGAAGAAGCTCTCCAACGCCGTCCAGGTCATCGCCGGCAACGTGGCGACGCGCGAGGGGGCCCAGGCCCTCATCGATGCGGGCGCGGATGCGATCAAGGTCGGCATCGGTCCCGGCTCCATCTGCACCACCCGAATCGTGGCGGGCGTCGGCGTGCCCCAGCTCACCGCCATCATGGAGGCCGTCGAGGCGGCCTCAAAGGCGGACATTCCGGTGATCGCAGACGGCGGCATCAAGTTCTCGGGGGATCTCTCCAAAGCCCTTGCGGCGGGCGCGTCCTGCGCCATGGTCGGCTCCCTGCTCGCCGGCACGGACGAGACTCCCGGCGAGGTGTTCCTGTACCAGGGCCGCTCCTACAAGTCCTATCGCGGCATGGGCTCGGTCGGCGCCATGGCCCGCGGCTCGGCGGACCGCTACTTCCAGGCGGAAGTGCGCGACACGCTCAAGCTCGTGCCGGAAGGCATCGAGGGCCAGGTGGCCTATAAGGGGCCGGTCTCCGCGGTCCTGCACCAGCTCACAGGCGGCCTTCGCGCCTCCATGGGCTATGTGGGCGCGGCGACCCTGCCGGAATTCCAGGAGAAGGCGCAGTTCATCCGCATCACCAGCGCGGGCCTGCGCGAGAGCCATGTCCACGACGTGACGATCACGCGGGAGAGCCCTAACTACCCGACTCGCAGTTAAGCTTCAGTCGGGTTCACGTTCATGAGCATCACCTCCATCCTTCTCCCGGTCTATGTCCAGGTCGCGCTGACCGTCCTCCTGCTGCTCTGGATGGGCAGCGCGCGCCTCGCCAGCCTTCGGTCAGGCGAAGTGAAGGTGAAAGACATCGCCCTGGGCGAACGCAACTGGCCCAGCGGCATCGTGAAGGTCCAGAACTCGTACCACAACCAGTTCGAGCTTCCGGTCCTGTTCTATGTGCTGGTGGTGCTGGCGCTGATCACCCGGAAGGCCGACATGCTCTTCGTGGTGATGTCCTGGATGTTCGTGGCAAGCCGCCTCGTCCATGCGGCGATCCACGTGACCTCGAACAAGGTGCCGTTGCGTTTCCAGGCCTTCGTGGTCGGGGTGCTGATCCTGGTGGCCATGTGGGTGATCTTCGGCATCCGCGTGCTCGCGGCCGAGACCGGCATTTGAGAAGGGACGGGATGAGCATTGCGCTCATCCAGCTCATGATTTTAGAACCGCTTGCCGCTCTCGAGCTGCGTCTTGGCATCGGTCTGCTTGACCGGGGGCGGGGTGAGATCGGCGGCCGGGGCCGTGGCGCAGGCGGCGATGGTCAGGGTGAGGCCGACGGCAAGGAGGCCGCGGGTCAGTCGTGTCAACATAGAGAGTGGCTCCGAAGAGGAATCGTGCGGAATGCACGCATCCTCACCATCCACTGTCGATGGGGACGGAAAATAGGAAACAATGTGTCGTTTCTACGGCCAAGCTTGAGTGTGCTTTTTCGATGACACCTGCCGCCCGCATCTCCGCCACCATCGAGGTTCTGGCCGATATCGAGGCCCGCCGGCGGCCGGCCGCCGACGCCATGAAGGATTGGGGCCTGTCCCATCGCTTCGCCGGTTCCAAGGACCGGGCCGCCATTGCGAGCCTCGTCTACGACGCCCTGCGCCGGAAGGCCTCCGCCGCCTGGATCATGGGCGACGCGACGCCGCGCGCCATCCTGCTCGGAATGCTGAAGCTCCAGCGCGGGCTGGATCCCGATGCCGTCGCGGCCCTGTGTTCGGGCGAACGCTTCGCCCCGGACCCGCTGACGTCGGATGAGCGGGCGAGGCTGGAAAAGGCCGACCTGAGCGGTGCGCCGGCCCCTGTGGCGGGCGACTTCCCGGACTGGATCGAGCCGTCTCTTCGGCATCTCTTCGGCGAGGACCTCGTGCCCGAGATGCAGGCGCTCGCCACACGGGCGCCGCTCGATCTGCGGGTGAACACCCTGAAAGTCGCCTCCCGCGACGAGGCGCACGACGCCCTGCCGCATCTCAGCGCCATCGAGACGCCGCTCTCGCCGCTCGGTCTGCGGATCGCTCCGGGCGAGGACGGGCGCGGACCGGCCGTGCAGTCCGAGCCCGAGTTTCTGAAAGGCTGGATCGAGATCCAGGACGAGGGCTCGCAGCTCGTGGCACTTCTCTCCGGTGCCAAGCCCGGCGAGCAGGTGGTCGACCTCTGCGCCGGCGGCGGCGGAAAGACCCTGGCGCTCGCGGCCATGATGGAGAACCATGGCCAGATCTACGCCACCGACAACGACGCCCGCCGTCTCGCCCCGATCCACGACCGGCTGGCGCGCGCGGGCGTCCGCAACGTCCAGGTCCGCACCCCGCGGGCCAGGGCCGATGCGGTCACGGATCTCGACGGAAAGATCGACTGCGTGCTCGTGGACGCGCCCTGTACGGGGATCGGCACGTGGCGGCGCAACCCGGATGCGAAATGGCGCCTGCGTCCCGGCAGCCTGGAAACCCGGCGCAAGGAGCAGGAGACGGTTCTCGACCGGGCCGCCCGACTGGTGAAGTCAGGTGGGCGCATCGTCTACATCACCTGCTCGATCCTGCCGGAAGAGAACGACGAGGCGCTCGAAGGGCTGCTCCAGCGCGATCCAGGCTTCGAGGTGGTGAAGGCCGATGAGATTCTGGCCACGGCGGGCCTGCCGAACCTGTCCTCCTTCATCCGCGTGACGAGGCACGGCCTCCAGCTGACACCGAGAAAGACCGGGACGGACGGTTTCTTCGTCTCCTGTATCAAGCGAAGAGGCTAGAGCCTCGGACCTAAAAGTGGATTCCACTTTTTTGCACGATGCGCTGGTCCGCCGATCTCAGCTTAGACTCCTGGCATCAGGAATCGGTGAATCCGAGCCATGGCTCCAGGGCTTCGAATGTCCGGTCCATGGCATAGGCCGCGACCATCGGCAGGGAAATGTGCCCGAAGCGTAGCGAAATCTGGCTTTCCGCCGCCTCTTCTCCGGCCTTTGCGATGGCCGCCAGATAGAGCGCGGAAGCAAGGCCGCTTCGGTCGGCACCGCCTTCGCAGTGAATCAGGACCGGCTTCTCAACCGTGCTCATGAGACTGATCAGTTCCTGCGCGCGCTGCTGATCGAGCTGTTTGCGCGCCGACATTCCGAAGTCGTAGTGAGCGATCCCCTGGGCTTTGGCGGCCATCAGCTCGGCATCGTACCAATCCTTGCCGGAATTGTTGCCCCGCAGATTGATGATGGAACGGATACCGTGCTCCTTGGCGTATCGTGCCAGTGCTTCCGGTGTCGGCTGGGCCGATCTGTAGACCACTCCCTCGATGACGGGATGGAAGTTTTCACTGAGATGGATCCGCCCGATGGCTCCCGCGGCGACCAGGCATAGCCCTGCGACGCCGGCTGCTGCCGGCTTCGCCCAGCGGGCAAGCATGTTCCCGGGCTTGCCCAGGGTGCCGCGATGGTTCTGGAACGTCCACCTCATGGCCCGCATCCAATCCAAATGTTCCGGTATCAGGGCAGAGTGCCGATCCGGTTCTTCAATCTTAAAGCCGTTCCCATCGGCATGGAACTGCCTCTTGTTTCCTGCGGGGATAAGCCCCAGGAATGAGAAAAGCGTTATAAACCGGAAACGCGCCACGGCAGTCCCGTTAAAGGGCATGACACCCGGGCAGGGTTGAGGGTAAAGCACCAGCACGATCCTCTGCCGGGAAATGCCCCTCCTACCCGAAGTGAAACAACATGGCTCAACCCCACGATAAGATTCTCATCGTCGATTTCGGCTCCCAGGTGACCCAGCTCATCGCACGGCGGGTGCGCGAGGACGGCGTCTATTCGGAAGTGGTGCCGTTCCAGAAGGCCGCCGAGGCGATCCGGACCATGAAGCCGAAGGGCGTGATCCTCTCGGGCGGGCCGGAATCGGTCACGACCGACGCCTCGCCCCGTGCCCCGAAGGAGCTGTTCGAGACCGGCCTGCCGGTCTTCGGCATCTGCTACGGCCAGCAGACCATGGCGGCGCAGCTCGGCGGCGAGGTCGAGGGCGGCCACCATTCCGAATTCGGCCGCGCCGAGATCGAGGTCTTTACCGAGAGCCCGCTCTTCCAGGGCGTGTGGCAGGTCGGCAAGAAATATCCTGTGTGGATGAGCCACGGCGACCGGGTCACCAAGCTGCCGGAGGGTTTCGAGGTGCTCGCCGCCTCCGAGAACGCGCCCTTCGCGGTCGTGGCGGACGAGGAGCACAGGTTCTACGGCGTGCAGTTCCACCCCGAGGTGGTGCATACGCCCCAGGGCGCGCAGCTCATCCGCAACTTCGTCCGTGACATCGCGGGCTGCAAGGGCGACTGGACCATGAAGGCCTTCCGCGAGGAGGCCATCGAGCGGATCCGCGCCCAGGTCGGCACGGGCCGGGTGATCTGTGGCCTCTCCGGTGGCGTCGACTCCGCCGTCGCAGCGGTGCTCATCCACGAGGCCATCGGCGACCAGCTCACCTGCGTGTTCGTCGACCACGGCCTGCTGCGCGCAGCGGAGGCCGAGCAGGTGGTCACGCTCTTCCGCGACCACTACAACATCCCGCTCGTGCACGTTCAGGCGCAGGATCTCTTCATCGGCGCCCTGGAGGGCGTGTCGGACCCGGAGGTCAAGCGCAAGACCATCGGCAGGCTCTTCATCGATGTGTTCGACGAGGAGGCCAAGAAGATCGCAAGTGAAGGAAAAGGATCGGCCGATTTCCTCGCCCAGGGCACGCTCTATCCGGACGTGATCGAGAGCGTTTCCTTCACCGGCGGCCCCTCGGTCACCATCAAGAGCCACCACAATGTGGGCGGCCTGCCCGAGCGCATGAAGATGAAGCTCGTGGAGCCCCTGCGCGAGCTGTTCAAGGACGAGGTGAGGGTGCTCGGCCGCGAGCTCGGCCTGCCCGACGCCTTCGTCGGCCGCCACCCGTTCCCCGGCCCCGGCCTCGCCATCCGCGTGCCCGGCGAGATCACCCGCGAGAAGCTCGAGATCCTGCGCAAGGCCGACGCGATCTATCTGGAAGAGATCCGCAATGCGGGCCTCTACGACGAGATCTGGCAGGCCTTCGCCGTCCTGCTCCCCGTGAAGACCGTCGGCGTGATGGGCGACGCGCGCACTTACGACCACGTCTGCGCGCTTCGCGCCGTCACCTCCATCGACGGCATGACGGCGGACTTCTACCCCTTCGACATGGGCTTCCTGGGCCGCGTCGCGACCCGGATCATCAACGAGGTGAAGGGCATCAACCGCGTGACCTACGACATCACCTCGAAGCCGCCCGGCACGATCGAGTGGGAGTGAGGTTTGTATTTCTAATAGATAGGGAAGAGCCTCGTAGAAGAACCGAGTATTGGTGGAAAGCCCGCGGGATCGTGGGCTTTTTTCATGTCTAGCCGTCCTTAATCTAGAAGTGCAGGCAACGAGTAAAACCAGGTAAAACTCGGAGGAGGCCGAGTTTTTCTTGGAAGTATTGATGGTACGGGATTCTGCGGCCTCGCCAAATGTGCTCGATAGCATTGCGCCTAAAGTACAGAGATCATAGTATCGGAAACGCGCAAACCCTTTCTGAGCAACGAAATTACGGGGGTTTTTTCTGGGTTTTTAGTTCATGGTATCGCGGCTCGCCCATACTTCCCGTGAAACTGGGATTAGCTCAGCCTCTACAAGCACTTAGAGCAGTTATCGCGCTTTTTCGCCGTTGATGATGTGGCCGTACTATTAAGCGGAAGCTCGGCGCGCCTCAAACGCACGATCAGACGTTGGCGCTATCCAGCGTATGCGAAGTAAACTTTCCCTTTGATAGGGTCGACGATTGTAACGCTTCCGCCTCGCCCATATGAATAAAATGAACCCTCCGATTGGATTGATTGGTCCGCTTCTGCGTCGCGCCCTTTCTCAATCGGTATCGTGAAGCCATATTTCTCAAGATACTCCGCAATTGTAGGGGGATGTTGCTCAGCTCGATTGACTGACATCATCTGCGGGTCATGGTCATAGGGATGCCATTTGTAGTCGCCGGCGTTTTCAACAGGCGTCGGGTGCCACTTGGATGCGCCGCCTGGAAGTATGTCGCGAAGCCGGCTTCCCTGCTTACGGGCCCATTCCGCGTTTGCTTTGGTAAGACGATAAACAACAAAACCCGTCTCGTTATCGCCGGGCATGAAACCTACACCCCACGATTCCTCAAGTTGATATTCTACCGAAGCGACTTCAAGCGGGGTTGGAACGCGGGCGAGCAGCAATTGATGTTCGTAAAGTTGGACAAGAATATAAGGAACACCCGCCAGAAGCAGGCCCGATACGGCGATCATTGTTCGCCTGACGGCTCTGCCCGGCTGAGGCTTTCGCCAAAGCCTGTAGGTGAAGCGTAAAAGGACTATAACGAGCCAAACTAGCAGTAGGGCCAGCAGGGCAAGGACCGCAAGTATCGTGAGCAACTGCAGAGATTTCCCTGTGAAAGAAATTAAACATTATTACGCACATGATGAGCCTGCCGCCAAGCATCAATTTGTGATCATTGGCAAGAGCTATTGACCTGCATCACGCCTTCCAAGAAGGCCTTAAGAACAGCAGTTTAGGCATGGCACGTGTCATGGTATATTGACGAGTCTATCTTTGTAAGTAACTGAAGTTATTGCACATTTTTCCAGTTGATGAATAAGTGAGAATAAGCGATGGCGTCGAAGCAGGCGGTCACGATCTACGGCATCAAGAACTGCGACACCATGAAGAAGGCGCGCGCCTGGCTCGATGCCAGGGGCGTCGCCTATGCGTTCCACGACTACAAGGCGCAAGGCATCGACCGGGCGCGGCTCGACGCCTGGGCCGCTGCCGTCGGCTGGGAGACGCTTCTCAACCGTGCCGGCACCACTTTCCGCAAGCTGCCGGAGGCGGAGCGGACCGGCATCGACGCGCGCAAGGCGCTCGCGCTCATGCTCGACCAGCCCTCGATGATCAAGCGCCCGGTGCTCGATCTCGGCGGGCGGATTCTCGTGGGGTTCAAGCCGGAGGTTTATGAAGAGGCTGTTCGTTAAAGGACAAGTCCCGCGATTGGCGGCTGCAAGTCGCAACACTGTTAAATGGACGCAGAGGCGCTAACATCCGTGTTCGTTGCGCATGAGAAGTGGGCGAACCATGCACGAGGATGACGAGGGACGTTTCCCACGCATCACCTTCTGGCAGCTGCTAAAGGGTGCGCTTCAGGTCTTTGCCACGACTGCGGACAAGATTTCTTCCGGCGTCTGGCTTGCAGATCTCATATCGTTGGGGAAGGCGCGGTTTCCTCGCCATGACGCTGACGACGTTGGTGTCGCCCCCGGAAAGGCGAAGACGAGTGAAGGGCCCCAATCTGACGCTTAATATGAAGGGTTCTCCCCGTCGCAATGCTTCGATTGAGAATGACTCCTGCACTGTCATCCCGGGGCCGCGCAGCGGAGCCCGGGATCCATAGA
>JAEWKH010000091.1 GCA_023386155.1 Pseudomonadota bacterium | reverse complement strand
TAGAGCGCGTCGGCGCCGGAATCGCCGTAGACGATGTCGTCCCCGTCGTAGGAATAGACGACGTCGTTGCCGGAGCCTGCGCGGATGATGTCGTCGTAATCGTTGCCGTGGAAGGTGTCGTGGCCTCTGTTGAGGGTTACGTACCAGGCGTAGCCCTGCAGCGCGTCGACATTCGTGTAAAGATCGAGGTCCTCGATGGTGAGAATGGTCTGGCCCCCATTCTCGTAGAGCAGGTCGTCGACGATGACCGTGTAGCCGTCGCTCCAGTACCTGGCGGTGAAGTAATCCACGAGGGCGCTGCCATAGATCTCGTACTCGGCCACCTTCCCGTCGTCATAGACGAGTTCCGTGGTGACGGACGGGCTGGCTCCGATGAACGCCCAGCCGGAACTGCCGGTGCTGGACATGTTGAAGCCGACACCTGCCGCATTGAATGCCTGAAAGACCGCCATGGCTGCGCTATTCCCGATGAAAACAACCGATAACGTTAAGCTAGAACAATGAACGTGAACTTAAGCTGTATGGCCCTGTGCGTCGGCGTTCAGGACAATGGTAAAGAGTCTGTTTAAATGGCGGTGGGAGTGCTTCGGAGCACTGCTTGATGCGTCGCAGAGGACGCGCTTCTTGAACGTTTGTTCATCTACGTGATCAACTTCCATATATGGTTCGTTACTTAAAGTTATTCGGAACAGTCTCCGGAAATCGACGTTCACTTCGCACCTTTACTTTTTCGGAGATGGTTCCATGCGGAAAATCGCCCTTGGTGCCGCCCTTCTCTTGCTGAGCAGCGCGGCCTATGCCCAGACATCGACCCAGACGAGGACCGATACCGGTTCGGCGGCGCAAGCGCCGTCCGACTCCAAGACCCTGCTGCACAGGCAGGCCGGCAGCGGCGAGCGGCCCGCGACGACAGGCGCGGCCCGCCGCGAGGGCACCGGCGCGCAGATCGATGTCCGCAGCCGGCAGGAAACCGGCACACGCGTCGGGATCGAGACACGCGAGCGGTCGGGCGCCTCCGTCCGCACCCGCACCGTGCGCGAAATCGACGAGCCGAGCGTCTCGGTGACCCGCCGCCGTACCGTGACCACCTATGAGGAGCCTGATACCGAGATCCGCCGCACGGTGGTGAAGAAGAAGCCCGCCAAGAAGGTGGCGGTGAAGAAGACCAAGCGAACCAACAAGGTCGTGACGAAGAAGCGTCGCTACCACGTGGTCGAGGAGCCGGTGGAGGTCCGTCGCCGGACCGTGCGCCACTACGAGGAGGTCAACGAGCCGAGCGTTTCCGTGAGGAGCCGCACGACGGTCCGCCGGACCCATGAGTCTTCGCCGAGCGTCGGCGTGTCCGTCGAGCGCCGCCGCTCCGATGACGTGAACGTTTCGACGAGCCGGACGCGGTCGGGCGCGCCCGAGACGACCGGTTCCGTTTCGACCCGCAGCCGGACGGACGTGAACGGCAGCACGTCGAATTCCGGCAGCTCGACCAATCTGCGCCTGCCGCAGCAGGGCGGTTCCACGTCGACCGGTGGCGACGCGAAGCAGTAAGCGTGGGAACCGCGCCGGATGGGAAAGGAGCCGGGACAACGGCTTCTTTCTCAGACCCTGTGCATCAACTCGAATGCTGGAGTATCACGATGAAAAAGCTTCTGGTGACGATCAGCGTTGCGCTTTTGGCTGCGACGTCGTTCAGTGGCGCGGCGGATGCCCGCCCGGGCAAAGGCAAGGGCCATGCCTATGGCCATTACAAGAACCACAAGGCTCAGCGCTACTACGTTCAGCGGCGCGGCAACAACAACGCCGCCATTGCGGCCGGCGTGACGGGCGCCATCATCGGCGGCGCGCTCGCGACGACCGCCCGGCCCACATACCGGACCTATGACAGGCCTTACTACAGGACCTACGAGGCTCCGCGACGGAGCTATTACCGGGAAGAATACTACGATTATGGCTATTGAATCGAAAGAGCGCCTCCGGGCGCTCTTTCTGTCTTGCCTTCAGATCCTTCAGTGCCGCGGGCTCATGCTGTCCAGAGCTTGGCGGCAGGCCTCTTCGCAGCGATGGCACGCTTCCGCGCAGACGCGGCAATGCTCGTGCATGTCCGCATGGCGTCCGCACTCCTCGCCGCAAAGGCGCGAAATCAGCGCCTCAGATTCCCGACGGAGACGACGGCCCGAAGGGGGCCGTATTCGGTTTGCTTGCGCACGTCGAGCTGCACGCGCCCGCCGGCCTGGGTCTGAAAGCCATCGGAGGAACGGACACGCGATGAGCCGACCAGCCCGTCCGCCCTCACGCGTCCGCTGATGCGCACGCAGGTATCCGAGGCCTGCAGCATGGCAAAGCCGGGCGGGCAGGGCGAGGCCGCATGCGCCGCCCCGGGAAGCGCGAGGCCGGAAAGAACGAGGACGATAACGGACCGTTTCATGGCAGGCCCGAGCTTAGCGGTCACGCCGCACCCATGGCAAGGCGACAGTTCAAAGGCTTCTCGAGCCGCTCCGGCGTCCATAGGATTCGGCCACGTCGGGCCGGTCCACCTCCACATGAAACTGCTCGGCCTTGGGGCTGTAATCGCGAATGGCGCCTATGCCATAGCGATAGGCGAGCTCGCCGCCGAGCCAGCCGCTGAACAGGAGGAGTACGGTCTGGATGCCCGACAGCCAGATTCCCCAGCCCTGGACCCCGGCGGCCGGGTCCTCAAGGCGGACGCCTACATTGACGAGCGCCACCGCGACGACCACGAGATTGGCTATCATATGGGCCCATGAGACCCAGACGTTGCGCACGCGGTCGATGGTGGCGAAGTCGATAACGCCCGGGATGGCGGCCACCAGGGCGGTGACGATGCCGGCGATCAGGAGCCAATAGGACCCTTGGGCCCAGAAAGGATCCTGGGTGGCCATGAAGGCGATGTCGGTCCCGAGTGCCCCGATCAGGAATGCGACAGGGAACACGACCAGCATGTGGTGAAGCGGGTGGCCGGCGATGGCCGCCGTGCTCTGAACGCCATGACGGTGATACATGCCCATGAAGGTGACCCTCTCAGCTGCCTCGTGGGAAAAATGCTCCGGTCTCCCCTTCGTTCCAGGTTCCCTCCGGCCCCATGTCCGATAGGTCGCAGGCGGACTTCTGGACATCTCGGAAGGGATAGGAGATAGCGTAGGTAAGCATTCCCTTGCGGAATAGGCTGCGGGGATCGTCTGCGGCCGTCTGGGTCGAACTCCATAGCAGCCGCTTCGATGGTCCTTGATACTGCCACGCTTACCGTCGCTTTCGTGCTGCTTTCGGCAGTGCTTGGGACATTGCTCGTCTTCTCATGGGCGCTGAGCCGCAAGGCCAAGGCTCTCGCGTGGTGGGGCTGCGCCTTCTGGCTCGTTGCCCTCGGGATCGGCTCGGCCAATCTTGCGCATGGCCACCCGGATTACGCCATCCTGCTCGTGGCGAACGCCCTGGTCCTGGTGTGCTATGGCGCCCTGTATACGGGATGCCGGGTCTTCAACGGGCGCTCCGCCCCGCTGGGTCTGACGATGGCCGGAGCCGTGGTGTGGATCGGCGCCTTCCCGTTCATCTACGATTCTCAAGGCTATCGGCTGATCGTGGCGTCGCTGGTCACCTTCGCCTATTCGTCCCTGTCGGCCTGGGAACTCGCGCGCCATGCCGCGCGGCCGCTCGCCTCGTCACGGATCACGG
>JAEWKH010000067.1 GCA_023386155.1 Pseudomonadota bacterium | reverse complement strand
GCCGTCGGCGGCGTGACGGGCGCGATCGTGGGCGGCCTGGCAGGCGAAGCCCAGCCCCGCTTCCGTCAGTACGTCGTCACGCAGGGCGTGCCGTCCTATCGCTATGCCGAAGAGGTCCGCGTGGGCGCCGTTCTGCCGTCTTCCGGCGTGACCTATTACGAAGTTCCCGCCGAGTACGGCGTGAGCAACTATCGCTACACCGTGGTGAACGACACCCCGGTCCTGGTCGAGCCCAGCACCCGCCGCATCGTCCAGGTTGTCCGCTAAAAGCAAAGCGGAGCTTGAATTCAGGGCGGCCGCGAGGCCGCCCTTCCTTTTTCAGGCCTTCAGACCAGGCTTACGCGGGCATGAACCACCGCCATGGCGAGCACGGCCATGGCGAAGACCTGATGGGCCAAGCCGGCCCAGAGGGGCACCGCGAGCAGCAGCGTCACGATCCCGAGAATCATCTGTGCCACCATGAGACCCGCCATGCCGGCCGCGCGGCCGGCCGTCTTCGACGCGGGCGCTCGGCGATAGACGGCCCAGGCATGCCACAATGCGAAGGCCACGATGCCATAGGCCACGAGGCGGTGGTTGAACTGGACCAGGATGACGTTGTCGACGAAGTTCTCGATCCACGGCTTGACCACGAACAGGGCCGAGGCCGGCGGGATGAGGTCTCCATCCATCAGGGGCCAGGTGTTGTAGGTCAGGCCCGCCTTCGAGCCCGCCACGAGGCCGCCCAGCACGATCTGGAACAGGATCAGCCCAACGAGAATGCGCGGCGCGTAGCCTGCCCGGCTCTCCTGTCCGACCGTGCCGGAACGGTCCTTCAGGCCCGAGGCCACCCAGACGAGGCAGGCGAGGATGATGCTCGCGACCGTCAGGTGCAGGGCGAGCTTGATCGGCGCGACGGCTGTCATCCCCGGCTCGAGACCGGATGCGACCATGATCCAGCCGATGGCGCCCTGAAGGCCCCCCAGGGCTCCGATCCCGAGAAGGGTCAGCGCCTGCCTGCCCTTGATCGCTCCCCGAGACCAGAACCAGACCAGGGGCACGAAGAAGACGAGGCCGATCAGCCGGCCGAGTTGCCGGTGCCCCCATTCCCAGGCGTAGATGAACTTGAACTCTGACAGGGACATTCCCTTGTTCAGGAGCTCATATTGGGAAATCTGCTGGTATTTCTCGAATTCCGCCACCCAGGCCTGCTCGGTCAGCGGCGGAATGGCGCCGGTGACGGGCTTCCACTCCGTAATGGAGAGACCGGAGCCGGTCAGGCGCGTGGCGCCGCCGACCGCGATCATCAGCACGACCAAGGCGGCGAGACAGTAGATCCAGGCGCGGACGGCGGACAGGGATCGGCTTTGAGGCGCGTGCGCCAACGGCACGCTCTCGGTGGAGGCTGCGACAGCCATGCTCACTCTCATCGTCGATTAGGGCTTGAACCCGGGATATGGACGTCACATAGAGGCTATGCCTCCGGGAGGCAATTCATGCCGGTGACGCACCGTCACGGGGCGATGTCGAGGATTTGAGGATTGCGGCCATGGGCATTCGCTTGCGCAAGCTGATCGGCACGGTGGTCATGCTGGCCTTCATCATTTTCTATGCGCTGTTTGCGATGGCGGTCGCCGAAGGCCGGATCACGCAGGCGCCGAAACTCCTTCAGACCGTCGCCTATATCGTGCTTGGCCTGATCTGGATCATCCCGCTCATGCCCCTCGTTCGCTGGATGGCGAAGCCGGACAAATCGTAAAGCCTCGTGCGGGCCCGGCGGGCCGCACAGAGAAAAGTGAATCCGGATCCCCGATAAGCCCAAAGAAAAGGCCCGCAGGATGCGGGCCTTTTCCGAATTCCTTATCGACAGACGCGACGGCTGCGATGCTCCCAGCCCCAGCCGGGAACCCATTCCCGGTAACGCTCGGTGAAGCAACGCTCCACGTAGACCTCCCGGACGGGACGCTCGTAATAAACCGGTCTCGGCTCTTCGACATAGACCGGCGGCGGGGGCGGCGGGGGCGCGCGATAGACGATCGGCGGCTGAGGCTGCGCGACCGCCGCTCCAACGGCTGCCCCAACGGCAAGACCTCCGAGAGCCCCGAGGGCCACGGCGGCGCCGGGAGACAGGCGATCACGCGCTGCAGCCGGCTGGGCGGCAGCCAGGCCGGCCACCAGCGCCAGAGCCGCGGCAGTACCGGAAACAAGACGGAAGATCTTCATGATCATCACCTACGACAGGAGGGAGGCCGCGTGCCTTCCTCTTCATGTCGTTAGATATACTGTTCAAAACCTCTCCGAAAGCTGAACAGAATGTGGCAAAGCTTGGGCTTGAGCCGAACTTGCCCGAATGGTGACCAAACCCTTAAGGCCCCTGCCCGCTCCTGGCTGGACCGTCAGGGGCCGGTGCTGCGCAGCGGCACCGACAGCAGGACGCGGACCAGATCCGCCTGGCGGTTGGTATCGGTTTTCCGGAACAGGTTCTTCAGGTGGAAGACGACCGTGGTCTGGGCGACTTCCAGCTCTTCGGCGATCTGGTCGAGACGCTTGCCATCGATCAGCATGAGGGCGACCCGTGTCTCGGACGGCGTCAGGCTGTAGAGGCGGACGAGGGTATCGCCCGAGACCTTGGCCCGCTGCTCCGTGTCGATCAGAAGGAGCACGACGGCCTCCGGCCGCTCCTCGACGGAGAAGCGCTGCCCGGGAATCAGGACGAGGTAGGGCCGCCCTCCCGAGAGCCGCGGGAACGAGACGATCTCATCGAGAGCCTCCTCCTCGAAGGCCTTTTCGACGGCCGAATAGAGCTTGCTGTTCTGCTTGGCCACGGAACCCTTCAGGATGCCCTGCGACACGCCCAGACCGTCCTCCTCGGCCAGGATCCGCTGCGCCTCCTTGTTCATCACGCGCACGGCGCCGTTCTCGTCGACGATCACCACGCCGACGAGAAAACGGTCGAAGGCAAAGGTCGCCTTGTAGAGGGCATCGACGGTGCGCCCTTTCGAGGATTTCAGGATCTCCTGCCAGGATTCCTCGGCCCTGTGAACGGCGCTGGTCTGAACGCGGGCGACCTGGTCGAGGCGGGCGGCGATGGTCGCCAGCAGAATCTCGTAGTCGATCGGCTTGACGAGGTAATCGTCCGCACCCGCCTGCTTGCCGCTGAGGACGTCGTTCCGCTCCGCCAGGGCGGTCAGGAAGATGAAGGGGACGTCGGACATCGTGCCCTGCTCGCGCAAGGCCTTGAGCACATCGTATCCGCCGAGGCCCGGCATGGTGATGTCGCAGAGAACGAGATCCGGCCGATGCCTGTCGAGGAGACTGAGCGCCTCGCTGCCGTTGGCAGCCTGAAGCACGCGGTAGTTGGCCGCCTCGAGCTCTTCGGCGATATCGCCTCGCAGATCTTCCTCGTCCTCGACGCAGAGAATTATCTTTTGATCATTCATCGGGTTCAGTCACTCATGCAGCCTGTTGCGTTTGATCGGCATTGGCTATGGGCAGGTCGAAGGTAAACAAGGATCCGGCCGCCTCATAGCTTTCCACCTGAATATCGCCCCCATGCAAGTGCATGATCCTTTGGGCGAAGTTCAATCCAATTCCCGTACCGGCGATCCCCGAGGCCGTGCGGGCCCGGTAGAACCGGTCGAAGATCTTCGGCAGCTCATCCGCAGGAATCCCGATGCCCCAGTCGCGGACGGAGCAGAAGGCACGGGACCCATCCATCCAGACCTTGATCTCGACGACCGGCGTATCGCCTGAATACTTGATGGCATTCGACAGGAGATTGACGACGACCTGCTCGATGAGCATGCCGTCGCAATAGACCCTGACGGGGATATCCGGGGCATTGAAGCGGATATCGGCCTGGGCGCTGACCTCGCGCTGACGCTCGCAAATGTCCGTGACCAGTTCGGTCAGATTGCAGGAGGCCGGATTGACCTCGATCGTCCCGGCATCGAGTTTGGCCGCGTTCAGGACGCTCTCCACGAGGCGCGTCAACCGGGTGCCGGCGTTTCGGATCTTCTGGATGCGCGTGACGAGCTCGTCCTGCGTCAGCTCCGCCCCGCGGCGCAGGATGCGCTGAGCGCTGGAATCCAGGATGGCGAGAGGCGTCCGGAACTGGTGGGACACCATCGACACGAAGCTCCGGTAGGCGTTCGAGGTCTCGCGCTCGCGGTCGAGAGCGGATTCGAGCGCCCTCGCGACCTGCTTGTATCCGGAGATGTCCGTCAGTCGCACGAAGATCGTCGCACCATCGGCTTTTGTCAGTGAAAGGCGAGCCCAGGTATCCGTCTTGATCAGGAGGTCCAGCTCGATCTCCTCGAAAGGAGACTGGGCATTCACGAGCCGCAGGTCGGCGCCTTCGCACATGGCGAAGCAGCGCAGAAAGTTGGTGAGGTTCATCTCCTCGTGGCACCACAGGGACACCGGAGCGGCGGCCCAGATCTCCTCGTTGGCGAACAGGAGCTTTCCTGTCCAGTCGAACGCCGCGAAGCCCTCCGACGCGGACTTGATTGCCGCGATCAGGCGGCGTTCGGCCTGCCGCAAGGCAGCCGTCCGCTGGAGGACCTTGATCTCGAGGTCGAAATTCTGGCGTTCCGCCTGCTTTCGGGCCAGCCACTGCTCAGTCACATCGCGCATGAAGGCGATGCCGAGCTTGCGCTCCGCCATGTAGACCGGGAAGCAGTTGATTTCCAGGCAGCGCTCCTGCCCATCGGGCGAAGACGCCTCGTTCTCGAAGATCGAGCTCATTCCCTCCGTTGCCCGGGCGAGCGACTGGATCACGTCCTCCTGCGCGAAGATCGGATCGAGGTCCTGCATGTGCTGCCCGACGGCCTGATCGGGCTTGATGTTCAGCAGGTCCTCCATGCCCGGGTTCCAGAGCAGGCACCGAAGCTGGTCATCGAACATGACGATGCCCTGATCGCTGATGTTGTTGATGACCAGATCGGAGAGCTCCTGCTCCTGCTTGAGAAGCTGCTTGGCCTGCGTGGTTTCCTGCATCCCCTTGAACAGGCGGATCACGAGGAATGCGGCGCTGATCGCTATGCCGATGATGTAGGCGAAGCCCTCGAGGATGTAGCGCAGATACAAGGAGCGCTTTTCCGCCCTCTCCTCATGGCTGAGGAGCATGACTTCATTGGCGATGCCTCTGAGCTGGTCGGCCATATCGTGGGCCTGTATTCTGAGCCTCGCCGCCGTTTCCGCATCGATCCCTTTCTCCAGAACCGGCTCCAGGGCGGCCAACTGCCGTTGGGCGCCTTCGAGGGCTTCAAGGGCTCCCGCCCTGACCATCAGCTCTCTCTGCTCCCCCTCCAAGAGAACCGACATGCGGCTGATCAGGATCGCCAGTCGAAAGCCTGGGGTCTGCTCGGGGCTGGCGAAGGCTTCTCCCATCGCAGCCCGGGCCAGGGTCTCGGCCAGAATCGACGCTTCAAACTGCGTCTGGGAAATTTCCCACAAATTGCCATGCCCATCGCCAACGCGGGAATCGTGCTCGACGCCGAGCAATCGCCACACCGTGAAGGTGAGCGAGATCGAGAGCACTCCGATCGCGGCAAGGGTGACCACGGCGGTCTTGTAATTTCGCAGCTTGAGTTTCATGGCTGCAAGGCCTGTAGGCGCCTGAGCGCGCGCACCCGGCAAGCGTCGTTGAGCGACTTTGGACCAAGCTCCTCCCGCACGTCCCGATTGAGACCGGCCTCCGCCGAAACCGACCGCGAGGCCGCTCCGCTGGCAGGAAGCAATGGCTCAACGGCGCAGGAAGGCGCCCAGCCCCCGACGGGAGTCCTTGCAGACAGGAGGAACAAAGGGCGGAGCATCAGTTCCCGACCGAGAGAGATTATAATAGAACGCACGCATCATTGGCGATTTGTCGCAAAAAATCCAGTGCCGCGCTTCAGAAAGAACAGTCCGCTCTCCTTGAGGCGCCAATCAAGAAATAAGCAACTCCTTGTGAATATATATCTACATCCCACAGATAGGTATATTTAGCGAAATATTTCCTGTCGGTTGCAAGCATCCAGTCTCCAAGGCATCAAGCGACAGATGACGTGATGCACCAACTTTTCCCGTGTCATCTCGCAGGCAAGGCTGAACTACAAATACTTCCGCAACGATCAGCTTCATGGCCTGCTCAGGCCGGGATTGTGCAAGCTTGGCCTCTGGCGCTATATTTCGGCCGACTATCAGCAGGCCCGCTGCCGGAGTTCTCTCAAACGAGGAGATTGATATGCGCCTATTCGTCATGGCCCTGGCCGGGACGGCAATGCTCGCGTCGGCATTGCCCGCCAGCGCCACACCGGTCCAGAACCGCCCCCTGCCCCGGATCGACCAGCCGTACCCGAACGAGAGCTACGCCCAATACTATCGCCGCGGCTACCGTCCTTACTACCGTGACCGGTACTATTACCGCCGCGACAACGGCGCCGCCGTCGCCGCCGGCGTTGCAGGCATTGCAGCCGGCGCGCTGATTGCCGGCGCCATCGCCAACCAGGCCCAGCCTGCGGCTCCCCCGCCCCCCGGTACGGTCGATCCGCAGACGGCGGCCTATTGCGCCCGCAAGTACCGCTCCTACGATCCGGCGACAGGCACCTTCCTGGCGACGAACGGGATGCGCTACGTCTGCACCTATCCGTAGACCCTGCGGTTCTGAAGGCTTCCGGCCCTGCCGCAGACCTGCGGCAGGGCTTTTGTTTTTTGCGTTTCACCCCATGAGGAGCGCCGAGGCTTTACCTCACTGCCCCTTGCCTTAGAACAGATGGGGCACTCTCCTCCCAGACCAGTCCATTCCGGAAAGGCTCAGGACCAGCTCATGGCTCAAGACTCTGACAGCATCGGCACCGTCGTCCCTCCTAACGAGGCGGCCCTTCTCACCTCCGGCAACATGACGGAGCTGGAACTGGTTCTTCCCGACCTGGGCGAGAAGGAACTGCCGGAAATCGCGATCTTCCTCGTAGCCTGCGCCATGCGCTTTCACAGCGATCCCGATTTCGTGCAGGAGCAGTTGGAATGGCTCGTCAGAGCGCACGATGCCGAAGTCGACGAGGGCCTGCGCCCCGATCAGTTGAACTCGGCCAACGACGACTGAACCGATGCTCCGCTCTAATCGATAAAATCGACAGGCGTTCCCTTCTCGACCATCTTCGACAGTTCCTCGACGTCCCAGTTCGTCAACCTCACGCATCCCTGGGAATAGGCCTTGCCCACTTTCTCGGGCTCGGGCGTCCCATGGATGCCGAAGGATTCGATGGAAAGGTCGATCCAGGTGCTTCCGACCGGGTTGTTCGGGCCGGGCTTGATCTCGAACTTCTCCTTGGCCTTCACGCCCTTGAAGGCATAATCCGGGTTGTAGGTGTAGTTCGGGTTCGTGGCCACGGCGCGGACCTTGTGCGATCCGCTGGGCGCAGGTTTCTCCTCGCTGCCGATGGAGGCCGGATAGGTCGCGACCACGGCTCCGTCCTTGTCCAGAACGCGCAGGATGTGCTCGCTCTTGACGATCTCGATCCTGGCGGCCTTCTGCGTCTTCCCGGAGCCGGCCTTCGCGTCCACGTTGGCGACGACGATGGATGTGCCGGACCTGTCGAAGGACTTTCCGGAATTCAGGGCCTTGAGCAGGTCCGCATCCATATGAAACCTCTCAGCGAGACGCTCCTCCGGGCTCGAATAGCCGAGCCGATCGAGCTTGGCCTGGTCTTCCAGCTTGTCCGGGATCGTGACGAACGGCCCCTTCACGTCCTCCTCCCGGATCGTGTACTCGATCAGGGCGGGCTCCGATGACGTTTCGTTGAGCTTGGCCCAGAATTCCTCGTCCGGGGTCCCGTCCGGTTTGAGGCCGTGCGCCTCCTCGAAAGCCGCGATGGCGTTGCGGAGGTTTTCGCCGTTGTGCCCGTCGATGACACCGGGCGAGAAGCGAGCCCGGTCGAGCAGGACCTGTGTCTTGACAAGGACCGGATCGATTTCCTTGCCCTTGTCGCCCTTGGCCGACCATTCGGCCTTGTTCACGGAATCCAGGTTCAAGTCTCCGGGCGCAGCCGGAGCTGCATTCATGAGCCCGACGCTGACAAGGGCGACATACGCAACCAACTTCATGGGAAACTCCATCGGCAATATCGTGGACAGACAAAGCCCTGGCTGCGTGCCTGTTCCCGCGGATCTACTGGCAGATCCGGTAGTCGCCCTTGCGCTGACGCAGGTCGAGATGGAGGTGGTCGCCGTGGTCCGCATCCGAGCCCGGCCCGAGCACCGTGTTGAAGATCGGACAGGCCGCCTTCCTGATCGCCGCCTGGAATGTCGCTTCGGATGAGTTTTCCGGATGGCTCCCGATCGTCAGTGGGGTCCGCTTGACGAACTCGAACCCCATGACATCGAGGCCGTTGCCGAACGCATGCTCGCTGAGCTTCGTGCCGCTGCGCTGGTCACGGCACTGATAAGAGGTTCCGATCAGGAGCTTCGTGGCCGCGCTCTGGAACTGGCGCTCGGCTTCGGGAGCGACCGCTTCGCTCACCCAGCGCGCGATGCTCTCGGCCATCGGGCACCCCATCAGCGATGGCGGGACGACCGAGATGCCGTTCGGCAGCGCGGAGACGAGGACCGGGTTGTCGATCCCGCAGCTGTTCTCCTTCACCGGCGGACGGCTCTCGAAGCGTACTCCGATCCCCGTGAGACGCTGGAGGCAGGCCTCCCCGGCGTCGTTGCCCGTCTCGGCCTTCTGGTCGGGAGGGGGCTCGTTCCGCGGCGCCCCTTCCACCCTCTCCCCCGACTGCGGCTCGGCCGGATGATCGGGCCTCGGCGGAGGCAGAGGCTCGGCCGGGCGCTCCGGCCGGGGCGGCGGCAGAGGAGGTGCGGGATCCTGAGCCGACGCGGCACAAGCCAGAAACATCGCCCCGATGATGCTCCCCGCCCCCGCCATGCGGCGTCGAAATCCCATGTCCCGTCCCATTCTCAAGTTCGCCCTGTCTATAACCCTGATGCGCCAAGGTTCAGTTCCATCTGAGTCTTCTGAGCGTCGCCCTCAGACTTCCGGGTGGCTTGCTCTCGAGGCCGGGTACTCCAAAATCTATGGGTGAAAGGAGGATGGCCATGAGGACGTTACCGGTGGCAGATTTCGGTTCCGACACGAGCTTGTCGCTGGTCTCGACGCTGAAGCAGGAGCAGGAGGGCCCGGGCACGAAGCGGGTTGCGGAACTGGTGATGCGCGTTGCCAAGCTTCGGGCCGAGCTTGAGGAAGCCGAAGCGGCATTGGAGTTCGAAAAGACGCGGATGCCGACGCCCGGCGACTTCGTCCGCTGCCCCCTGACCCAGTTCTTCGGGCGGGTCACCAAGGTCACGCCGCGCCCCAGAGGCAAGCCGTGGATCGAGATCGTGCCGTATCTCGGACCGAACCTTCCCGGCCACTCGTCCATGGACCTGTTCGACAGCTGGGAGCTGATCGATCCACCTTTGGACAGCCCTGAGACGAGCGCCGAGGGATCCGCGAAGCTGCCCACCATCGCCCCCTTCATGCCCGCGTCCGGATCGCACTCCGAGGAGGACGAAATAGTCGCATCGCTCAGGCAGCTCTGGACGCCGTCGAACCGGGTCTCTTCCTAGAGCATCGGTCCCAAAGGTGGCTTCCACCCTTCACTGACGTGGGGCCCTACGGGTCGCTGGCGCGGCCTGCTGGATCCGAACGATGCGCCAGCATTCAGTCGCCATTCGCCCACCTGCAACATTTCCCGATATGTGGCGTTGGCCTTAAGGGTTCCTCGCTCGCAGCAGCCTGCGGAGTCTCCATGCGTGGCACTCGGGAGGTCTGAGCCTTAGAGCCCCCTTCCCCTCACCTGCCGCTGCATCAAAAGCGCTCGAACCATGGGGAAGACAGCAATGGCAGAGGATGGGCAGAGTGTACGCCTTCAGGTTGCGAACGCCCGGCCGGACGATTCGGGCCGCGGCATCGCGCGCATGAGCCGGCAGGCGTTGGCCGAGATCGGCATCCAGGAAGGCCAGGCCATCGAGATCATCGGCAAGCGCCATACGACCGCCATCGCCGTCACGCCCTATCCGGAAGACGAGGGCCTGAACATCGTTCGCCTCGATGGCCTGCAGCGCGTCAATGCCGGCGTCGGCAGCGGCGATCACGTCGAGGTGAAGCGCGCCGATGTGCGCCCGGCAACCCGCGTCGTCCTCGCCCCGGCGCAGAAGGGCCTGCGTCTCCAGGGCTCGGGCGAGGCCTTGAGGCGCACCTTCTATCAGCGCCCCCTGGCAGCGGGCGATGTGATTTCCACCTCGGTCTATTCGCAACGTTCGGCGGATCCGAGAATGCCGGAGCAGATGCGCGGCCTGCTCAACATCCCGGCCTACGGTTTGCAGGAAATCCGCCTCGTCGTGGTCTCGACCCAGCCGCGCGGCATCGTGCACGTGACGGCCGAGACCGAGATCGAGCTGCGCCCGCAATTCGAGGAGCCGCGCGAGGCTCGCCGCGCCGACGTGACCTATGACGATATCGGCGGACTCGGCAACACGGTCGACCAGGTCCGCGAGATGGTGGAGCTGCCCCTGCGCCATCCCGAGCTCTTCCAGCGCCTCGGCATCGACCCGCCGAAAGGGGTCCTGCTCTACGGACCGCCCGGCACCGGCAAGACCAGGCTGGCACGGGCCGTCGCCAACGAGACGGAGGCGCAGTTCTTTCACATCGCCGGGCCCGAGATCATGGGCAGCCATTACGGCGAGTCCGAGCAGCGCCTGCGGCAGGTCTTCCAGGAGGCGCAGCAGAATGCGCCCGCGGTCATCTTCATCGACGAGATCGACAGCATCGCGCCCAAGCGCGAGGAGGTTAAGGGCGAGGTGGAGCGGCGCATCGTGGCCCAGCTCCTCACCCTCATGGACGGCCTCGAACCGCGCCAGAACATCGTGGTGATCGGGGCGACGAACCGGCGCGATGCCATCGACGAGGCTCTCCGCCGCCCGGGCCGCTTCGACCGGGAGATCGTCATCGGGGTTCCGGACGAGCCGGGACGCCGGGAGATCCTCGGGATCCATACCCGAGGCATGCCCTTGGCCGAGGACGTGAACCTCGACGAGATCGCCCGCACCACCTACGGCTTCGTCGGCGCCGACCTCGCGGCCCTCTCCCGCGAGGCGGCCATGGATTCCCTTCGGCGCATCCTGCCGGACATCAATCTCCGGGACGGTATCCCCTCCGATGTGATCGAGAGCCTGCAAGTCACGCGCCAGGACTTCATGAACGCCATGAAGCGCGTTCAGCCCTCCGCCCTGCGCGAGATCATGATCCAGGTACCCAACGTGACCTGGGACGATATCGGCGGCGTCGAGGAGGCGCGCACGCGGTTGCGCGAGGGCGTTGAGTTGCCCCTCAAGAGCCCGGAATCCTTCCGCCGCCTCGGCATACGCCCGGCCAAGGGTTTCCTCCTGTTCGGCCCGCCCGGCACAGGCAAGACCCTTCTGGCGAAAGCCGTCGCCCGCGAATCCCAGGCGAACTTCGTGGCCACGAAATCCTCAGATCTCCTCTCGAAATGGTACGGGGAATCCGAGCAGCAGGTATCCCGGCTTTTCGCCCGCGCCCGTCAGGTCGCCCCGACGGTGATCTTCATCGACGAGATCGATTCCCTGGCTCCGGTCCGCGGCGGCGGCCTCGGTGAGCCCGCGGTGACGGAGCGCGTCGTCAACACGATCCTGGCCGAGATGGACGGCCTCGAGGAACTGCAGGGCGTCGTCGTCATGGCAGCGACGAACAGGCCGAACCTCATCGACCCCGCCCTGCTCCGTCCGGGCCGGTTCGACGAGCTGATCTACGTCCCGGTCCCTGACGCCCGGGGCCGCCGGCACATCCTCGGCATCCACACCAAGGACATGCCGCTCGGCCCGGACGTGGATCTCGACGCGATCGCCGAGCGGACGAGCCGCTTCACGGGGGCGGACCTCGAGGACCTCACCCGCCGGGCAGGACTGCTCGCCTTGAGGGAATCGCTCCAGGCGGAGCAGGTGACCATGGCTCAGTTCGAGCAGGCCCTGCGGGAAACCCGCCCCTCCGTCACGCCGGAGATGGAGCGGGAATACGAGGACATGCTCCGGACCCTGAAGCAGGAAGGTCCCCAGCGTCAGTCCATAGGCTTCCTGCCCCTGAAGCAGGCGGCGGAGTAAGGCTGCCTGAGGATTTTCGAGGGTGACAGGGCATGAAAAAGGCGCGGGACTCACGACCCGCGCCGATTTTCGAGGACCTAGCGCATCGTGCGAAAAAGTGGACACGGTTTTTCGCGAAGAACGATGCGCTCTCCCAAGAGTGGAGCATCGGACGGAAAAGTGGATCCGGTTTTTCCGGTCCATCCGATGCGCCAGCCAAGAGAAGAAGCATCGGATGAATCCCAAAAGTGCAAGTCCACTTTTCACGTCCGATGCTTTAGCTCTTACTGCCCGCAGGACACTGGAATACGGGTGTCCCTGTTGTTCGGGTCCAGGATCGTGCGGCACGGCACGCCATTGATGTAGCGGATCTCATGCGGAGCCGCATAGGGATCCACGGCTCCCATGGGGACCGGAGCGCCTACCATGGGGCCGACCGGCGCCGGAGCGATGCTTCCGGTCGTCACGACGTCGCCGGGCATTGGCGCGACCACACCGCTGACCTGACCGGCGCAGGCGATCGGGATGCGGGAGCTTCTGTTGCTCGGGTCCAGGATCGTGCGGCACGGCACGCCGTTGAAGTAGCGGATCTCATGCGGAGCCGCATCCGGGAAGAGAGAGCCCGGGGTACCGGAAATCGGGGATGGCTGTGCCAGAGCGGCCCCCATGCCTCCGAGAACCATGAATCCAGCGCCGGCGAAGATCGCGAGTTTCTTCATAGATGCCTCCTGTGCTTTTACTTGAACATGGCCGCTCGCCACGTAGGACAGAGACTAAACGCACTCGACGAAAATGGTTTCCAAGCGTAATTCCAGCACACAGACTCGTGATTCCCAACCCTCTCAAAGCAAAGCTTAGCGAGCTGACAATCTTGTTTCCCTTACAAGACAAGGAATTTTGAAAAATATACTCGCTCAGATGCAGGCATGTAGGCGGGATCAGCTTAAACTATTCTAATTTATCGATTAAATTTTCATCATCGCCTTCTTCCGTGAGGCAGGCCGCCACACGGCACCTGAGCCGCGCTGCTACCTGGAACCCGGTGCTGTTCGGGTGGCAAGCCACAGCCCGGCAGCGACACCTACGAGGCCGAGGAGCACGCCGAGGGTGAAGGGTTCCGCCAGAAGCCATACGCCGAGGAGCGCCGCGGTGATCGGGCTCAGCGAGAGGAACACCGTCACCCGGGTCGGCGTGGTGTTCTTGAGCGCCCAGAGCCAGAGAACGTAGCCGACCCCGCTCGACAGACCGATGAACAGAACTGCCAGCCAGCCTCCCGCACCGAGGCGCGGCGCTTGCGTGAAAAGTCCCTCTGCGCCTGCGGGCGCGGCGAGGAAGACGACCGATGCCAGCATGGCCCATGCTCCGACCGGCAAGGTCGGGTAGCGGGCCAGATAAGGCCGGTAGAGCACCGAGCACACGGCTCCGCACAAGGCGGCCGCGAGCACGAGAAGCGCTCCCAGCCATTCGTCGGCTCTGCTCTCCGCGATCAATCCCTCGCCGAGGGCGACGCCGACGCCGACGATGGTCAGCACGACTCCGGCGGCTTTCGGCGCGCTCAGGCGCTCACGCCCGAGGCAGGCGGCGATGATCATGGTCATCAGGGGGAAGGTCGCGAACAGGAGAGCCGCGCGGGTGGACGAGATGTATCGGAGCCCGAGATTCAGGAGCGCAATGAGCACGCCGAACTGCACGATCCCGAGAGCCATGACGACCAGGAGGTCCCGTCCGGAAACCTGCACCCGGGCACTCATCAGCAATGGCGGAGCAAGGCACAGAACGGCAATGGCATAGCGCAGGAAGGCCAGCGAGGCCGGCCCGATATCGTGAACCACGAAGCGCGTTGCCACCATGGCGGCGCCGACCTGAACACCCGTTGCCGCGGCGGCCATCAGGGCGAGCCCTTCCTGGCGCTTCACAGATCGAGATCCCAGGTCTGCCCGACGAGATCCTTCCCGAAGGAATGGTGCGCCTCCTCCTTCACCAGCCGGAAGCCCGTCGCCTGGTAGATGGCGCGGGCCGCCACGAGGACGTCGTTGGTCCACAGGGTCAGGGTCCTGTAGCCCTTCGCCCTGGCGAATCCGATGCACTCCTCCACGAGCCGGCGCCCGAGTCCGAGCCCTCTGGCGGAAGGCTCCACATAGAGCAGCCTGAGTTTCGCGACTTCGTCCGAATGGCGCACAAGGAAGACGCTGCCCACGATCTCGCCGCCCCGCTCCGCGATCCAGCAGCGCTCCCGTTGAGGATCGAAGTTCCGGACGAAGGCGGCGGCGATTTCCGCGACCAACGCCTCGAAGGTGTGGTCCCAGCCGTATTCCTGTGCGTAGAGCAGCCCCTGCCGATGGGCGATCCAGCCGATGTCTCCGGGCTGGTGAGGGCGCAGGATGCAAGGAAGGTCGGGCGTCGCGCCGTCTCCGACCAGATTCTCGACCGTGATCATGGCCTGAACGAGCCGCTCCCGCGCGCCGGCGGACAGGCCCGACAGCATGGCCGATACCTGGGTCGCCGAGGCGTGGTTCAGCACCTCGAAGGCCGCACGGCCCTTGTCGGACAGAGACAGGAGAAACTGGCGCCTGTCGTCCTTAGATGGGGAGCGATGGATCAGGCCCTGGGCGCCGAACCGTTTCAGAAGGCGGCTGAGATATCCGGCATCGAGGCCGAGGTCCCGGCCCAGATCCGCCGCTGTGACGGAATCGCGATGCGCCAGTTCATAGAGAACCCGCGCTTCGGTCAGCGAGAACGCGCTGTCCAGAAGCCCCTCGTTCAGAAGGCCGATATGGCGCGTATAGAAGCGGTTGAAGCCTCTAACCCTCTCGACCTGCTCACCTGTCGGCAGTTTCGGCACGTGCGACATGGCCGCCTCCTCTGCCGAGGAGAATCCGCCCTTTAGTTGACTGAGTCAACCAATTGGATGAGAGCCCTGCCGTCAGGCGGCGGCATCGACGGCCAGGCGGCCCTCTTGAATGGCGTGACAGGCTACTCCCCCGATCAGCGGCGGAATCTCGGCCCGGCAGCGATCGTTGGCGAACGGACAGCGCGGGTTGAAGGTGCAGCCCGAAGGCGGGCTGATCGGATTCGGGATCTCGCCGCTCACGGGGATGCGCTGCCGTCCGGTCATGCCCACGTCCGGCACGGCATCGAGGAGCATGCGGGTATAGGGGTGCTTCGGGCGGGCGAAGAGTTCCCGCCCGTTGGAGATCTCCACGATGCGGCCGAGATACATCACGCCGATCCGGCTCGCCATGTGGCGCACCACGGCGAGGTTATGGCTGATGAACAGATAGGTCAGGCCCAGCCGATCCTGCAGGTCGCGCATGAGGTTCAGGATCTGCGCCTGCACGGACACGTCCAGCGCCGAGGTCGGCTCGTCGCAGACGATGAATTCCGCATTCGAGGCGAGCGCGCGGGCAATTGCGATGCGCTGGCGCTGGCCGCCGGAGAATTCGTGGGGGTACTTCCCGCCATCCGCCGGATGAAGGCCGACCAGCGACAGGAGCTCGCCGACCCGGGCTGCGATATCCTTCTCGCTCTCGATCAGCCGGAAGGCTCTGATCGGCTCGGCGACGATGCGGTCGACCTGCCAGCGCGGATTGAGGCTGGCATAGGGATCCTGGAAGATCATCTGGATGCGCCGCCGCAGGCGCTGGCGCTCCGCGGACGCCGCCTGAGCCGTCATCGAGACGCCGTCGATCGTGACCTCACCGCCCGAGGGCGGCAGAAGGCCGACGACCATCCGCGCCACCGTCGACTTGCCGGAGCCGGACTCGCCGACGAGGGCGAAGGTCTCGCCCTTGGCGATCGTGAAGGACACGCCGTCGACCGCCTTCAGGTACTGCTTCTCGCCCCCCTCCAGGACCCGGTTGAGCCAGGGCTTGGAGACGTCGAACACGCGGCGCAGGTCTTTGACTTCGACGTAGGTTTGCTCGGTCACGCGACGGCCTCCGACCGGACGGAAGATTGATCGTAGAGGTGGCAGGCGACGCGATGATCGCTGTGCTGGATGGGCTCCGGGCGCTCGACCCGGCAGCGGTCGAAAACGTAGGGGCAGCGCGGGTTGAAGGCGCATCCGGGCGGGATCGCGGACAGGCGCGGCATGGAGCCGGGGATCTGCACCAGGCGCTCCGCATCGGTCTCGAGGGACGGGATCGCGCCCATCAGGCCCTTCGCATAGGGATGCAACGGGTTCTGCACCACCTCGCGCACCGGCCCGATCTCCGCGATGCGGCCCGCATACATGACGGCGACCCGATCCGCGGTTTCGGCGATCACGCCCATGTCGTGCGTGACGAGCATGATGGCCGTTCCGTGCTCGCGCCCGAGTCGCTTCAGGAGCGCGATGATCTGCGCCTGAACGGAGACGTCGAGAGCGGTCGTCGGCTCATCGGCGATGATGAGCTCCGGCTCGGCGCAGAGCGCGAGCGCGATCACGACGCGCTGGCGCATGCCGCCGGAGAATTCATGCGGATAGCTGTCGATCCGCTTGTCCGGCGCCGGGATGCCGACTTCGGCCAGGAGGTCGATGGCGCGCTTCCTTGCCGCCGAGGTGGACAGGTTCGTGTGCGTGCGAATGGTCTCGATGAGCTGCTCGCTGACCCGGTAGAGAGGATTGAGGCTGGTGAGCGGATCCTGGAAGATCATGCCGATGCGCTTGCCGCGCACCTTTCGCATCTCTTCCGGCGGCAGGTTGTCGATGCGCATGCCCGACAGCAGGATCTCGCCGCCGGCGATCCGCCCCGGCGGATCGATGAGGCCGATGACGGCGGAGCCCGTCACCGATTTGCCCGCGCCGGATTCGCCGACCACGCCGAGCACCTCGCCCTTGGCGATGTCGAAGGAGATGCCGTCGATGGCCTTCAGAATGCCGCGACGGGTGACGAAGTCGACGCGCAGGTCGCGGACGGAGAGGACGGGTTGTGCCATGGATGTTCCCTCCCTCATCGCAGCTTCGGATTGAGCGCGTCGCGCAGCCAGTCGCCCAGCAGGTTGATGGCGAGAACCAGAACCGCCAGGGCGATGCCGGGGAACGCCACGATCCACCATTCGCCGGAGAACAGGTAGTTGTTGCCGATGCGGATGAGCGTGCCCAGGGAGGGCATGGTTTCCGGCATGCCGGTGCCGAGGAACGACAGGGTCGCCTCCGTGATGATCGCGAGCGCGAGATTGATGGTGGCGATGACCAGCACCGGGCCCAGCACGTTGGGCAGGACGTGCCGGAACATGATGACCGGCGCCGGCAGGCCGATGAGCCGGGCGGCGGCGATGTAATCCTTGTTCTTCTCGACCATCACCGAGCCGCGCACCGTGCGCGCATATTGCACCCAGAAGCTCAGGCCGATGGAGAAGACGAGCACCGCGAGCGTCGTCGCCCCGTCGAGGTGTCCGCCGAGGACGGACTTGACGACGCCGTCCACGAGCAGCGCGATGAGGATGGCCGGGAAGGTCAGCTGCACATCGGCGATGCGCATGATGACGGCATCGGTCGTGCCGCCCACATATCCGGCGATCAACCCGAGCGCGATGCCCAGCGTGGCCGAGAAGGCCACGCCGAGGAAGCCGACGGCGAGCGAGATCCGCAGGCCGTAGAGGATGGCCGAGAAGATGTCGCGGCCCTGCTCGTCCGTCCCGAGCAGGAAGGGTGCCTGCCCTTCCGCGCTCCAGATCGGCGGGATCCGGCTGTTCAGCAGGTCGAGCTGGGCCGGGTCGAAGGGATCCTGCGGAGCCAGGAGTCCTGCGAGAACGGCTGCCGCGATGAAGACGAATGTCAGGAAGGCCGCCGCCATCGTCAGCTTGGAGCGCTTGAAGCTCGCCCAGACATCGCTGTCGAGAAAACGGCCGGCCCAGGTGGTCGGGGACTGAGGCGCGGGCGCCGCTTGGATTGCTTCCGCCATGGTTCCCTCCTCAGGCCGGCTGCCGGATCGTCGTCCTCAGGCGAGGGTCGACGATGGTGTAGAGGATGTCGACGGCGAGGTTGATCGCCACGAAGATCAGCGCCACCAGCATCAGGTAGGCGGCCATGATCGGGATATCGACGTTCTGCACCGCCTGGACAAAGAGCAGGCCCATGCCCGGCCACTGGAACACCGTCTCGGTGATGATCGCGAACGCGATCACGGAGCCGAACTGCAGGCCCACGATGGTGATCACCGGGACCAGGGTGTTCTTGAGCGCATGCCCGAAATGGATGGCGCGGGTCGTGAGCCCCCTCGCCCGCGCGAACTTGATGTAGTCGGTCCGCAGCACCTCCAGCATCTCGGCCCGGACGATGCGCATGATCAGCGTCATCTGGAACAGGCCCAGCGTGATGGAGGGCATGATCAGCGCTTTCAGCCCCGATCCCGTCAGCAGGCCCGTCGACCACCAGCCGATCCGCACGGTGTCGCCGCGGCCGTAGGACGGCAGCCACCCGAGAGTCACGGAGAAGAGATAGATCAGCAGGATGCCGATCAGGAAGGTCGGAAGCGAGATGCCGACGAGCGAGATGGTCTGAAACACCTTCGCCAGAAGGCTGTCCCGTTTCAGCCCCGAATAGACGCCCATCAGCACGCCGAATCCGGTGGCGAAGAGCGTCGCGCAGAAAGCCAGCTCGAGCGTTGCCGGCATGCGCTCGGCCAGGAGGTCCGAGACCGGCTGCCGGAACTGGTAGGAAACCCCGAAATCGCCCTGAGCGGCCTTGGCGAGATAGCGGGCGAACTGCAGGGGAACGGGATCGTCGAGACCGAGAGAGCGACGGACCTGCTCCCGCTCCGCGGCCGGTGTATCGAGAGAGACGATCTGGTTGACCGGGTCGCCTGCGAAGCGGAACATCGCGAAGGAAATGATCCCGACGGCGAAAAGAACACCGATGGCCTGAAGGGCGCGTCGGATGATGAAAGCAAACATTTACAATCTCTTGATCGCATCGGCTCGGGCGAAAACGTCGCCCGGGACATTTCAATGAATTGTCCCGGGCAGCGTCTGCCCGGGACAGCGATCAGGCGCGCACTACTCTTTCGTGGCCCAGTACAGCAGCACGGAGTTGTCGGCGCGCTGGCTGAGCTTCACCTTGTTGGACACACCCCAGGCCAAGGCCTGCTGATGCAGCGGGATGTAGCCGTATTCGTCGAAGGTGATCTGGAAGGCCTCCTTGATCATCTGGTCGCGCTTCTCCTTGTTGCTTTCGACCAGGATCTTGTCCGTCAGCTCGTCGTGCTTCTTGTTGCAGAAGTTGCCGAGGTTGGACTCGCCCCGCGAGGATTGCGGGTTGTCGCGGCAGCCCTCGATGTCGTGCAGCACGTTGTGGCTGTCGAAGGTGCCCGGAGTCCATCCGAGCAGGTAGAAGGAGGTGTTGTAGTTGCCGGACTTCAGCACCTTTCCGAAGTACTGAGCCTTCGGCTGGGCCATCAGGTTCACCTTGACCCCGGCGCGGGCCAGCATGCTGACGACGGCCTGACAGATCGCCTCGTCATTGACGTAGCGATCGTTCGGGCAATCCATGCCGACTTCGAAGCCGTTCGGGTAGCCCGCATCCGCGAGCAGCTTCTTGGCGCCTTCGAGATCGTATTTCGGACGCACGAAATCCTTCGAGTGCGCAAAGAGATCCGGAGCGATCATGAGGGCCGAAGGCGTCGACATGCCGCGCATGACGCGGGACTTGATCGTTTCGATGTCGATGGCCTTGTAGAAAGCCTCGCGCACCCGCTTGTCCTTGAACGGATTCTTGCCCTTCACGTTCGAAAACAGGAGCTCGTCGCGGGTCTGGTCCATGCCGAGGAAGATCGTGCGCAGTTCAGGACCCGACAGCACCTTCGCGTTGGCGCTGCTGTCGACACGCTGAATGTCCTGCAGCGGAACCGGCTCGATCACGTCCACCTCGCCGGAGAGCAATGCGGCGACGCGCGTGGCGTCGGAGCCGATCGGCGTGAAGACGATCTCGTCGAGATTGTGCTCGGCCTTGTCCCACCACTCCTTGTTGGCCTTGAAGACGGTCTTCACGCCCGGCTGGTGGCTCTCGATCTTGAACGGGCCCGTGCCGTTGGCATTGAGCGAGGCATAGCTCGGCGTGGTCGCGGCCGCCGGGGTCGGCGACGCCGCGTTGTTCGCCTCGGCCCATTCCTTGTCCAGGATGTACCAGGTGTCCCACTGGGAGTTCAGGATCGGATTGGGCGACTTGAGCTTCACATCGACGGTAAAGTCGTCGACCTTCACCCACTCGGAAGTGGTCGGCACGCGGGTCTGGAAGTTGGAGCCCTGCGCCCTCACCCGATTCGCCGAGAAGATCACGTCGTCGGCGGTGAAGGGGTTGCCGTTGTGAAACTTGACGCCCTTGCGCAGGAAGAAGCGCCAGGTCAGGCCGTCTTCGCTGATCTCCCAGCGCTCCGCCAAGCTCGGCTGGATGGACAGGTCCTTTCCGCGCCGCGTCAGGCCTTCGTAGACGTGGCCGAGATGGGCATTGGTGGTCGTCTCGTTCACAGTGTAGGGATCGAGCGACTTAAGGTCGCCCTGGTTGGCATATCGCAATGTGACGGCCATCGCCGGCAGGGCGGCGCCGGTCATGAGGACCGCAGCGGTCGCGGCGAGAATCTTCGAACGGATCGTCATGTTGTGTCATTCTCCTCTGGAGGTCCCGCGTCTTTGCGCGGTGTTCTTCTTGTCGGAAGATCGGATATTTCCGTCGTTTCTTCCGCCGGGCATGAAGTTAGGCAGGAAAGTGGCCGACGGTCTAGCCCCGACTTGGACCGTTCTGCTCACCCTTTAGGCACAGAGGTCAGCGACCAGACGGCGCAGCACCGCCTCCCCGTCCTGGAATTCGCTGACCTCGATGTATTCGTCCGGCTGGTGGGCCTGAGCGATGTCACCGGGGCCGCAGACCACCGTCGACCAGCCGGCGCGCTGGAACAGGCCCGCCTCCGTGCCGTAGGATACGACATGGGTGCCGTTATCCCCGGTCAGGCGACGCATCAGGCGCTCGGCCGCCCCGTCGGTTTCGGGCTTGAGGCCCGGGACCTCGGCGATAATCTCGACCGCGACGCCCGTCTCGGGAGCGATGGCCTTCATCCGTGGCACGACGACATCGCGGATGTAGGCCTCGTATCGTGCCACGTAGTCCATGGGGCTTTCCGTCGGGATGGCCCGGATGTCGCTGAAGAACCACGCGGAAGACGAAACCACATTGGCGGCGTTGCCACCTGCCATCATGCCGCAATGCAGCGTCGTGTAGGGCGGCTCGAAGGGATTTTCCGGATCGACATTGCGCCGGTTCTCCTCCATCACGTCCTCGTGCCAGGCGATCAAACGCGCTGCGTTCATGACGGCGCTGACGCCCTGATCGATTCGGCTGGAATGCACGGCATATCCCGTGACCTGCGTGCGAAGCTGGACGGAAGCCTTGTGCCCCGTCACCACCGCGTGGCGTGTCGGCTCCCCGACGATCACGGCGGACGGCGCCGGGATGGAGCCTGCCATCGCCTGCACCATCGATGGCGCTCCCCGACAGGCGATCTCCTCGTCGTAGGACAGGGCAATGTGGATCGGCCGCTTGAGAGGCGCGCGCACCATCTCCGGCACGAGTGCGAGAACGAGGGCATCGAAGCCTTTCATGTCGGTCGCGCCCCGGCCGTAGAGGCGTCCGTTCTTCTCCGTGAGCGTCCAGGGATCGGTGGTCCAGTTCTGCCCCTCGACAGGCACCACATCCGTATGGCCCGACAGGACGATTCCACCTTCAACCCGCGGTCCGATCGTCGCGTAGAGATTGGCCTTGTCGCCTTCCGGACTCATGACGAGATGGCTTTCGACGCCATGGGTGTTCAGCCAGTCCTGACAGAAATGGATGATGTCGAGATTGCTGCTGCTCGAAACGCTCGGGAAGGCAACCAGACGCGCGAGCATTTCGCGGGGTGACATGGACATCGTGCACAGCTCCTTGAACCGGATGTAAGCATCCGATCCTATCGAGCCTGAGGTCAAGCCGGTTTTATCGGCGATTATTTCAAGCGATGCCCGTTGACGAAGCAACGACGTCGCTCGCATGATCGCGCCGCTCAAACACCGCTTCACCCGAGAGACACTGTTCATGACGGCCTTTGACGTGACGCTCTCCGACATCGAAGCTGCTCGCAGCCGGATCGCCGGGCGCGTCAGACGCACTCCCGCCTTCGAAAGCGCCGACGTGTCGGCGCGCCTCGGGCGTCGCACCGCATTGAAGATGGAGGCGCTGCAGCTTGCAGGCTCCTTCAAGGTCAGGGGCGTCTTCAACAAGGTGCTGACGTTGAGCGACGAGGAGCGGCGTCGCGGACTCGTCACGGTCTCGGGCGGCAACCACGCCATTGCCGTCGCCCGCGTCGCAGGCACGCTCGGTCTCGATGCGCTCGTGCTGATGCCGAAGACGGCGGCGCGATTCAACATCGACCTGACCACGAAGTTCGGCGCCCGCGTTGAGCTTTGCGACGATGCAGCGGAAGCCTTCGCCAAGGCCGAGGATTACCAGCGCCAGGGCCGGCTCTTCGTGCACCCCTATGACGACCCCGCCATCATCGCCGGGCATGGCACGCTGGGCCTCGAATTCATCGAGGATATTCCGGACCTCACCCACGTGTTCGTCTCGATCGGCGGCGGCGGCTTCATGTCCGGCGTCGCGGCCGCCCTGAAGGCGAAGCGGCCATCGCTTACCGTCTATGGCGTGGAGCCCACAGGTGCGCAAACCATGACGGAGGCGCTCAAGGCGGGCGAGCCGGTGACGATCCGCCCGACCTCCATCGCCCGAACCCTGGCGGCGCCCTTCGCCACCCACCGGACCATCGCGGCGGCCAAGCTCTTCCTGAAGGAAATTCTGCTGGTGGACGACCAACCGGTGATCGCCGACGTGAGCTGGCTGCTCCAGACGGAAAAGCTTCTCTGCGAGCCTGCCGCGGCCTGCGTCCTGACCGCGGCCGAAAGAGTTGCTCCAACCCTGCCGGATGACAGCGTCATCGGCCTCGTGCTCTGCGGCTCCAACCTGTCCCTGGACGATCTCGACGATTGGCGGCGGCAATCGACGACCTAGATTGTCGCCTCCGCGGCTCTCGACGCGCTTGCCTTGATCCCCATCGCAGGCCTATGGCTCGCATGGAGGCCCGTCATGCCCGAGCTATCGACCCTTCTCACCTTCTATGCCGCCGTGCTGGCCCTGCAGCTCGCGCCCGGCCCGGACATGGTTCTCCTGATGAGCCGCGGCGTGGGGCAAGGCCGGCGCGTCGCCGTCCTGACGGCTATCGGCATGACCCTGGTTGCGGGCCTCGTCCAGCTTCCTCTTCTGGCCCTCGGCGTCACGTCCCTGATCCAGGCCTCGCCTCTCGCCTTCGATCTGCTTCGATGGGCGGGCGCGGCCTATCTCGTGTGGCTCGGCGCCAAGCTCCTGATCGGCTCTTTCGGCCCCCATAACCTCGTGCGCGCGGCTCCCAAGCCCGTCTCTGACTTTGCCGCCCTGCGCCAGGGCATGATCAACAACCTGACGAACCCGAAGGCCATGGTGTTCATGCTGGCCTTCCTTCCGCAATTCGTGGATCCCGGCAAGGATTGGCCCGTGACGGCGCAACTGCTGTTCCTGGGCGGCGTCCAGAAGATCTCCGGCTTCTTCGTTCTCGGGGCCGTCGCGGTCGGAACCGGAACGATCGGCGAATGGCTCTCCCGCCGTCCCGGCCTGATCGCCTGGCAGGAGAGGTGCGCCGGCCTCATCATGGTCGTGCTTGGCCTGCGCCTCGCCCTGACCGGCGATGCCTCCGCCATCCGCCGGTGACGGAGCGCTATCACCCTTCATTAACCCAATCCCAAAAGGGCCCGCCCCTTCATGGAGCCTCTCCGGACCGGAATCGTTCTCCCGGAACCCCAGTTTCCTTCGAGGATAGGTTCCATGAACGGAAAAGCGCTCTGCCTCGCCGCCCTACCGCTCCTCCTGACGGCTGCTTCGCCAACGGTCCGTGCCGCCAGCTTCGACTGCGGCAAGGCCCAGACGGCCGACGAGAAAGCGGTCTGCGCGGACCGGGCCCTGAACGATCAGGATGTGGAGATGTCCGTCCTCTATACCCAGCTCAAGCCTCTGCTCGGCATGGGTGCACGGGGCGACATGGAAGATGAGCAGGTTGCCTGGCTCAAGCGTCGCGAGTCCTGTGGCGGCGACCATGGCTGCCTGAACAAAGCCTACGAGGACCGTGTGCTGCAGCTGAGACGCGGCTTCGAGGCGCTTGCGAAGCGCGGACCCTTTTAAAGCATCGGACCCAAGGGCGGATTTGCTCTTCCGGGCCCCGATCCGATGCCCCCTCCCGTGATGGGGGCATCGCTGGGCGCGGCCCTCCGGGTCCGTGCCTGGAATGGCCCAATAAAAAACCCCGCACGTTGGCGGGGTGTGCAATACGCAGAGTGGAACAGCGGCGATGAAGCCGACTGTCGAGAGCGCTGTGGCACATGGGGGCACCGTGGAACGCTCTCCAGGAATGTGTACCTCAGCTTGGCGTTATAACCTACATCTCTTCCCGAAAGTGGTTAAGCATTTGCTTCGCTGGAATCTCGGACCTTGGCTGAAGTGACATAGCGCACACTCCGTTCGGCGCGGAAATGCCACCTTGGCTCTACTTCCGTAACGGCAGATCAACGGAGCCCGACCATGCGCGCCATTCTTGCACTGCTTTGCCTCTTTTCGGGTCTGCCGGAAGATGCGTCGGCGGAAGGCTGCGATGCGGCCCAGGAGAAGACCGAGAAGTACCGGGCATTCCTGTCGGACCTAGCGTCCTCAGGAACGATGCCGGACGGCAAGGCGACCATCGATCTGCCTGACGGCTTGAAGCAGGCCATCGAGGCCTGGACGGATCCGCCCGCCTAGAGCATCGTGCGATGTCCGTCCGTTCCGCCTTGGAAATCCCCAAACCCGTGGTTCCCGACTCCCCAACCTTCCGTCTTTCCACGCCGGGCTCCATTTCAGGGGTTGCGCGAGCGCCCGTTAAAAGCTAGAGGAACCAAGCCTTTCGGCAGTCGGAGCGTAGCGCAGCCCGGTTAGCGCACTAGTCTGGGGGACTAGGGGTCGGAGGTTCAAATCCTCTCGCTCCGACCATTTATTTCCTTGAAAAGCAGTATGCCCTTGAAGCCGGCCGCGAGGCCGGCTTTTGTCGTTTGGGTCTCCCGGCCCTGAAAGCGTGGGCCCCGGTCATTCGCAGTCCAGCGGAATCAAAGCCCCGAGCCGCGCCTCCTCTCCCGCCACGTTCGAGCAAATGCAGAAGGCCATGCGGCATGGGTCCCCTTCCAAGCGGAGCGCATGCAAAGAACCCACTCCAACGGTCGGTTGGAGCGGGTCAAGTCTCAGGAGCAATCCTTGGAGGGATGCTTCCAAACTCACGGCGGGGGCGAATGTTTCATCGGCCCGGGTGCGGCGATCCGGCCGGTTCCGATATCCCGCCCTGACGGCCCGCCCCTTTGGCTGTGGGGAAGCATGGAACCTGAAGGAATGGGGGCGGCGCGTGGCGCCGGAGAAGAGGCCCGACGGCTGGCGGTCCATGAGGAATGTCGCCTCTCCTGAAGGACCGGGCGCGGTCGCTCACCCTGGGGAGATGGTGGGCGGTGAGGGGCTCGAACCCCCGACCTGCGGTGTGTAAAACCGATGCTCTACCAACTGAGCTAACCGCCCGATGGGCCTGACATAAAAAGAGAAGGCCGACAACGCAAGCGTTGTCGGCCCCTTTTGCAGTCGGACATCGCGCAAAGAAACGATTACTTCGCGTTGACGGCTTCCTTCAGGCCCGCGCCGGCGCGGAACTTGGGCGTCTTGGACGCAGGAACCTTGACCTTCTCGCCGGTGCGCGGATTGCGCGCCTCGCCGGCGGCGCGGTTGGTCACGACGAACGTGCCGAAACCGACGATCTTGACCTCATCGCCCTTCTTCAGGGCGCCGGTGATCGCCTCGATGGCGGCGTCGATCGCGTCACCAGCCTGCCCCCGGGAAAGCCCCACCTTATCGGCGACGGCCGCAACGAGCTCGCCTTTATTCATAGTCTTGTCCTCCAGTGATCACGGCGGTCGCAAAGGAAATGGTCCACCGTTTCAGGGACAAACCGTTTGGCGCAAAGCTTGTCCGTAGGCAAGCCCCGAAGTGGCTGAAATCAGCCGTTTTTTTGCACTTTTCATCAAAAAAGAAGCCCCCGGACCGGAGTCCGGGGGCTCTTTCGCTACGTAAGGTACGCCACTTTAGTGAGCGATCACCCCGGCCGAGTCGTCCTCGACGCCCGGCTTGTGGCTCTTCAGCTCCGAGGCCTCGTCCCACTCGATCCGCTCAGGCATGCGCACGAGGGCATGCTGGAGGACCTGATCCATCATGGAGACCGGCACGATTTCCAGGCCGTTCTTCACGCTGGCCGGGATGTCGGCCAGATCCTTGGCGTTCTCTTCCGGGATCAGCACCTTCTTGATGCCGCCGCGGAGTGCCGCCAGGAGCTTCTCCTTCAGGCCACCGATGGGAAGCACCCTGCCCCGCAGCGTCACCTCGCCCGTCATGGCGATGTCGCGGCGGACCGGGATCCCGGTGATGACCGACACGATAGCGGTCGCCATGGCGATACCGGCGGACGGGCCGTCCTTCGGGGTCGCGCCTTCCGGCACGTGCACGTGGATGTCCCGCCGATCGAACATGGGCGGCTCGACGCCGAAATCGAGAGCGCGGGAGCGGACATAGGAGGCCGCCGCCGAGATCGATTCCTTCATGACGTCGCGCAGGTTGCCCGTCACGGTCATCTTGCCCTTGCCAGGCATCATGATGCCTTCGATGGTGAGCAGCTCGCCGCCGACCTCGGTCCAGGCGAGACCCGTGACCGCACCGACCATGTCCTCCGTCTCGGCCTCGCCGTAGCGGTAGCGCGGCGGCCCGAGGAAGTCGGGCAGGTTGTCGGTCGTGACCTCGACCGTCTTGACCTTGGAGATCAGGATCTCCTTCACGGCCTTGCGGATAAGGTTGGCGAGCTCGCGCTCGAGGTTACGCACGCCCGCTTCGCGGGTGTAGCGGCGGATCAGCATGAGCAGGGCCTCGTCGCCGATCTTCCACTCCTTCTCCGCCAAGCCGTGCTTCTGCATGGCCGAGGGGATCAGGTGGGTGCGGGCGATCTCGGCCTTCTCCTCCTCGGTGTAACCCGCGATGCGGATCACCTCCATGCGGTCCAGGAGCGGAGCCGGGATGTTGAGCGTGTTGGCCGTCGTCACGAACATCACGTTGGAGAGGTCGTAATCGACTTCCAGGTAATGGTCGTTGAAGGTCGAGTTCTGCTCAGGGTCGAGAACCTCGAGCAGGGCCGCCGACGGGTCGCCGCGGAAGTCCATGCCCATCTTGTCGATCTCGTCGAGGAGGATGAGCGGGTTGGACGTCTTGGCCTTGCGCATCGACTGGATGATCTTGCCGGGCATCGAGCCGATATAGGTCCGGCGGTGACCGCGGATCTCCGACTCGTCACGGACGCCGCCGAGCGACATGCGCACGAACTCACGGCCGGTCGCCTTGGCGATCGACTTGCCGAGTGAGGTCTTGCCGACGCCGGGAGGGCCGACGAGGCAGAGGATCGGACCCGTGAGCTTGTTGGCGCGCTGCTGAACGGCCAGATACTCGACGATGCGCTCCTTGACCTTGTCCAGGCCGTAGTGATCCGCGTCGAGCAGATCCTGGGCGGCCTTGAGGTCCTTCTTCATCTTCGAGCGGCGGTTCCACGGAATGCCGAGCAGCCAGTCGAGATAGTTGCGCACGACGGTGGCTTCCGCCGACATGGGCGACATCTGGCGGAGCTTCTTGAGCTCGCCCAGCGCCTTTTCGCGGGCTTCCTTCGTGAACTTGGTCTTCTCGATCTTCTCTTCGAGCTCGGCCAGCTCGTCGCGACCTTCGTCGTCGCCGAGCTCCTTCTGGATCGCCTTCATCTGCTCGTTGAGGTAGTACTCGCGCTGCGTCTTCTCCATCTGACGCTTCACGCGGGTCCGGATCCGCTTCTCGACCTGGAGGACGGAGATCTCGCTCTCCATCATGCCGAGCACCTTCTCCAGGCGCTGGGCGACGGTCGCGGTCTCGAGGATCGCCTGCTTGTCGGCGATCTTGATGGCCAGATGCGAAGCGATGGTGTCGGCGAGCTTTGCGGGCTCGTCGATCTGGGTCACGGCGGTCACGACCTCCGGCGACACCTTCTTGTTGAGCTTCACGTAGTTCTCGAACTCGGACACGACGGAGCGGGCGAGAGCCTCGGCCTCCACCTGGTCGCCGAGGGCGTCCGGAAGCGCTTCGGCCTCGGCCTCGTAATATTCATCCGTGCGGGTATAGGCCTTCACCTGGGCCCGGCTCGCGCCTTCGACCAGCACCTTCACGGTACCGTCGGGCAGCTTCAGCAGTTGCAGGACATTGGCCAGGGTGCCGACCTTGTAGATCGCATCCGTTGACGGATCGTCATCCGTCGCATCGATCTGGGTGGCCAGAAGAATGTGACGGTCTCCCTTGACCACTTCCTCAAGCGCGCGGATCGACTTTTCACGGCCGACGAAGAGCGGCACGATCATGTGCGGAAAGACAACAATGTCGCGCAGAGGCAGAACCGCGTAGGTTCCGGTCGAGCCTGGAACGACAGGCTGACGTGGCTTCGATTGTGTCATGAGACGGTATCCTTTTGACTGCGTCCGAAAATCCCCTCGTATGAGCTGGCTGTCGGACGAATAACCGGAATGCTCAGGCTTTTTCTATGGGCTGCATCCGGTACGCCGGGCTCTCCCTCGCAAGATGAGCGGACAGCACCGGCGCAAGAGATGATGTGGCGTTGCGGAGCCCCTGTTTCAAGTCGATTGCCCGCAACGCTTCTGTTCATATGGGGAGCCCCCTGGCGACCTCTAGGCGCTGGCGCTGGCGGCTTGGTCGTTGCGCTCGCCATGGATGAAGAGCGGCTTGGCCTTGCCCTCGACCACCTCGGGACCGATCACCACCTGCTCGACGGAATCCAGGCCCGGCAGGTCGTACATGGTCTCCAGCAGGATGCCCTCCATGATGGAGCGCAGGCCGCGGGCGCCGGTCTTCCGCTCGATCGCCTTGCGGGCGATCATGGAGAGGGCCTCGTCCTGGAAGGTCAGGGTCACGTTCTCCATCTCGAAGAGGCGCTGGTACTGCTTCACCAGGGCGTTCTTGGGCTCCTGCAGGATCTTCTTGAGGGCGTCCTCGTCGAGGTCCTCCAGGGTCGCCAGGACCGGCAGACGGCCGACGAACTCGGGAATGAGGCCGAACTTCAGCAGGTCCTCGGGCTCGACGGAACGGAAGATCTCGCCCGTCCGGCGATCGTCCGGGGCTTGGACCATGGCTCCGAAGCCGATCGACGTGCCCTTGCCGCGGCCGGAGATGATCCGCTCCAGGCCGGCGAAGGCGCCGCCGCAGATGAACAGGATGTTCGTGGTGTCGACCTGCAGGAATTCCTGCTGCGGATGCTTGCGGCCACCCTGGGGAGGCACGGAGGCGACGGTGCCCTCCATGATCTTCAGGAGTGCCTGCTGCACGCCCTCGCCCGACACGTCCCGGGTGATGGACGGGTTGTCGGACTTGCGGGAAATCTTGTCGATCTCGTCGATATAGACGATGCCACGCTGCGCCCGCTCGACGTTGTAGTCGGAGGCCTGGAGCAGCTTGAGGATGATATTCTCAACATCCTCGCCGACATAGCCGGCCTCGGTCAGGGTCGTGGCGTCCGCCATGGTGAAGGGCACGTCCAGGATCCGGGCCAGGGTCTGCGCGAGCAGGGTCTTGCCCGAGCCCGTGGGCCCGATCAGCAGGATGTTCGACTTGGCCAGCTCGACGTCATTGTGCTTGGTCGCATGGGCAAGGCGCTTGTAATGGTTGTGGACCGCCACCGAGAGCACCTTCTTGGCGTGCTCCTGGCCGATCACGTAGTCGTCCAGAACGCGGCTGATTTCCTTAGGGGTAGGCACACCGTCGCGGGACTTCACGAGAGACGATTTCGACTCCTCGCGGATGATGTCCATGCACAGCTCGACGCATTCATCGCAGATGAAAACCGTCGGGCCAGCGATCAGCTTGCGAACCTCATGCTGGCTCTTGCCGCAGAAGGAGCAGTACAGCGTACTCTTGGAGTCGTTGCCGCCAGCCTTGGTCATTATCACATCTCCAATCCGTGCCGGGCCAGCCTCTGCCGACCCAACACTCCTAAGTTATAGGCGACGGACCTAATAAAATCTTCCATCGCTAACAATTGAACGCCCAAATCGCCTCTCTCCCGAATCCACATGCAATCATGCGGAGGCCGCCTGATCAATAGAAACGGGATTACTCGGCAAAAAGACGCACCTGGGGGAATTTTGTCCCCAGGTTTTAAGGGTTACGCCGGGGTGGCGGCCGGCTCGGGACGCTTCTCGATCACCTGGTCGATGAGCCCGAATTCCAGGGCCGCCTGGGCGGTCATGAAGTTGTCGCGCTCCAGGGCCCGCTCGATCTCTTCGTAGTTGCGGCCCGTATGGCCGACATAGATCTCGTTCAGCCGGCGCTTGAGGGCCTCGCTCTCGCGGGCGTGGATCATGATGTCCGTGACCTGGCCCTGGTAGCCGCCGGAGGGCTGGTGGACCATGATGCGGGCGTTCGGGAGGGCGAAGCGCATGCCCTTCTCGCCGGCCGTCAGCAGGAGGGAGCCCATGGAGGCCGCCTGGCCGACGCAGAGGGTCGAGACCGGGCAGCGGATGAACTGCATGGTGTCGTAGATCGACAGGCCAGAGGTCACGACGCCGCCGGGCGAGTTGATATAGAAGGAGATTTCCTTCTTGGGGTTCTCGGCCTCGAGGAACAGGAGCTGTGCCACGATCAGCGAGGCCGAGTAATCTTCGACTGGGCCCGTGAGGAAGATAATCCGTTCGCGCAGAAGACGCGAATAGATGTCGAATGCGCGCTCGCCGCGGTTCGACTGCTCAACCACCATCGGGACGAGCGTATTGTTGTAGAGCGCTACCGGATCTCTCATTGTCTCACTGCTCCAATTCGGCCGCGCAGATTCGCGGCCGTGCAATTCAAGCAAGCAACGAGACGCTTAAGGGAGCGTTACTCGCCCTTGCCGGCTTTCTTTCCGCCCTTGGCGGCCTTCGACTCGGATTCGGTCTCCTCGTCCTCGTCGCTGAAGAGCGCTTCCTTGGAGACGGTCTCCTCGTCCACCTTCACCTGGGACAGGATCTGGTCGACGACCTTCTCCTCGAAGAGAGGAGCCCGGATTTCAGCGAGGGCCTGCGGGTTCTTCTGGTAGAACTCCCAAACCTGCCGTTCCTGGCCGGGGTACTGACGGACCCGCTCGATGAGGGCCTGAGTCACCTCGTCGTCGGAGATCTTGATATCGGACTTCTCACCGATCTGCGCAAGGACCAGTCCGAGGCGAACGCGACGCTCCGCAATCTTCCGGTACTCGGCCTTGGCTTCCTCTTCGGTGGTGTCCTCGTCCTCGAAAGTCCGGTTGTTCGACTTCATATCGCCGACGACCTGCGACCACACGGCGGCGAACTCCTGCTCGACCAGGGTCGGCGGCAGCTCGAAGCTGTACTTCGCATCGAGGGAATCAAGCAGCTCTTTCTTCACCTTGCGGCGGGACTGGGCGTCGAAATCGCGCTTGATGGCGTCCCGGATCGCGTCCTTGAGCTTGTCCAGGGATTCCATGCCGAAGCCCTTGGCCATCTCGTCGTCGATCTTCAGCTCGCCGGGAGCCTCGACCTCCTTCACGGTCACGTCGAACTCGGCATCCTTGCCGGCCAGATGAGCCGCCATGTAGTTCACCGGGAAGGTGACCTTCACGAGCTTGGTGTCGCCGGCCTTGAGGCCGAGGAGCTGGTCCTCGAAGCCCGGGATGAAGGTGTTCGAGCCGAGCTCGACGCGGATGTCCTCACCCTTGCCGCCCTCGAACTCGCTACCGTCGATGCGGCCCACGAAGTCCACCACGACCCGGTCGCCCTCGGCCGCAGCGCCTTCCTTCGTGTCGAAGGTGCGGTTCTGCTTGGCCATCCGCTCGAGCGATTCGCTGATCTCGGAATCGGTGACCTCGGCAACCGGCTTCTTCACCGCCACGTCGGACAGGTCGGCCAGCTCGAAGACCGGCAGGACCTCGAGGGCGACGGTGTAGGCCAGGTCGCCCTTGGCCTCCATGGCCTTCTCGACCTCTTCCTGGCTTTCGGGGAACTGGATCTGCGGCTCGTTGGCGAGCTTCAGGTTGTTCTCCTCGACGATCTTGCGATTGGCCTCGTTGACGGCGTTCTGCAGCACGTCCGCCATGACGGAGCGGCCATAGACCTTGCGCAGATGTCCCACCGGCACCTTGCCGGGGCGGAATCCGTTGATCCGCACGCGATCCTTGAGGGTTGCCAGTTCGCTGTTCAGGCGCTCCTCCAACTCGGTGGCCGGGAGCACGACCTTGAACTCTCGCTTCAAGCCTTGGGACAGTGTTTCCGTCACCTGCATGGTACTATTCGCCTTCATCCACTCGAAAATCTGAAATCCAGGTTCCGGCCGATGCGGCGCGATGCCGCCAACCAGGCCGCTCGGAGCCTCCGGAACCCAATCCTGACGGGATTGGTGCGGGCGGAGGGACTCGAACCCCCACAACTTTCGTCGCTGGAACCTAAATCCAGTGCGTCTACCAATTCCGCCACGCCCGCGCGGGAGCGGCGCGCGAGGCGCACCCCTCTTCCGGGACGCGGCTCTATAGCACGGTTAAAAGACAGTGCATCAAAAAAGTTCGTGTGCGGCCGAATGGCAACCAAACTTGGCCGTTCACGTTCAAGTGTGTATCGATGCTCCCCGCCCCGCATTGAGACGAGACCGCCTCCATGATCACCCGCCGCGCCGTCACCGCCGGTCTCGCCACGCCCCTTGTCGCCCTGTCACGGGAAGGGCGGGCCCAGCTCCCGGACGGCTCCGGCCAGGTCCTGACGGCCAAGCCTAGGCCGATGAAGCTTCGCCCCGACGCCGCCGAGGCCGACATCTGGACGTTCGACGGGACCTTGAGCCCTGCCCTGCGCATCAGGCACGGGGCGGAGCTTCGCCTGAAACTGCAGAACGAGACCGCCCTGCCCCTGTCGCTTCACTTCCATGGGGTGCGGGGGCCGAACGCCATGGACGGGGTCGGCGGCCTGACCCAGGATCCCGTGGCCGCTGGGAAAAGCCATGAGTACCGCTTCACCCCGCCCGATCCCGGCACCTTCCTGATCCGCCCCTGCGTGCTCGGCGGCAGCGCCGAGCCGCTGGAGCGCGGCCTCTCGGGCTTTCTGATCGTGGAGGAGCCCGATCCGCCCCAGGTCGACCAGGATGTCGCCCTGATGGTGGACGACTGGCGCCTGAACGACGATGGCTCCCTCGCGCCCTTCGACAGGCCCGCCGATGCCGCACCTGCCGGGCGGCTTGGAAGCTGGCTCAGCGTCAACGGTCAGGGGACGCCGCATCGAATCGAGGCCGCGCCCGGCGGGCGCCTGCGCCTGCGGCTCGCCAATGCCTGCAACGCCCGGACCATGCGCCTGCGCTTCGACGGCATGAAAGCCTCTGTCATCGCCATCGACGGGCAGCCGACCAGCTCCTTCGAGCCCCTGAGGGCCTCTCTGCCCTTCGCGCCCGGCACCCGTTACGATCTGCTGGTCGACCTGCCCGCGGAGCCGGGTGCGGCCGGCGCCGTGACGGCCCTGATCGGAGACGGGATGCCCCTCATCGAGATCGTCACCGCAGGAGCAACGCGTCCCGAGCTCCCGGCCATCGGCCCCCTGGCGCCCAACCCGAGGCTCCCCGACGCCATCAAGCTCCAGAACGCCAGCCGCAAGGATGTCGTGATCACGGGCGACCCCAAAGCTCCCGCTGCGCCCTGGGCCATCAACGGCGCAGCGGGCAGCCCGTCGGGGCCGCCTCTGGTGAAGGTCAAGCGCGGCACCCCGGTTGTGCTGGCGCTCACGAACCGGACCGCCTTCGTCCAGCCCATCCACCTGCACGGTCATTCCTTCCGGCTGCTGCATGCGCTCGACGACGGATGGGAACCCTATTGGCTGGACACGGTGCAGGTTCCGGAGAGCAGAACCGTCCGCATCGCCTTCTTGGCCGACAACCCCGGACGATGGCTTCTCGCCTCCACCGTCATGGAACGGTTCGACGCGGGCCTGTGGACCTGGATCGAGGTTACCTGAGAAGGGTCCGCAATACGCCCGGCACCAAATCGGCCAGGTCCTCCGAGATCAGCCCCGGACCGAAGCCGGCACCGGCCTCGGCATGGATCCAGGCCCCGGCGCAGGCCGCCTCGAAGGCCGGCACGGCCTGGGCCATCAGTCCCGCGATGAGACCGCAGAGCGTGTCACCCGAACCGGCCGTCGCGAGATAGGGTGTCCCGTTCTCGTTGATGGCCACCCGGCCGTCGGGAGCGGCGATCACGGTATCGGGTCCCTTCAGCAGCACCACGGCTCCCGTGTAAGCCGACGCGCGTCGGGCACGCTCGATTTTCGACGCCGGATCAAGGATGTCCGGGTGATCCTTGAACAGGCGGCTGAACTCGCCGTCATGGGGCGTGAGCACCGTCGGGGTGTGCCGGAAGGCGCCATGGAGCTCCGATGCCAATCCCTCGAAGGAGGTCAGCGCATCGGCATCCAGGACGAGGTTCCGCCTCGCCTGGACGGCGACGGCCACCATGGCCCGGGTGCCCGCATGGACCCCGAGGGCGGGCCCGAGGACGAGGGCATTGAAGCGCGGATCCTGGAGAATGTTGTGCAGCCCCTCGGGACCGTCGCAGCCCTTCAGCATGATGGCCGTCAGGTGGGCGGCATTGACCCCGATCGCCTCCGGCGGCGAGGCCACCGTGACGAGGCCGGAGCCGATCCTGAGGGCGGCCCGAGCCGCCAGCCGGGCCGCCCCGGTCCGGGTCGCGCCCCCGGAGGCCACGAGGGTGTGGCCGCGCTCGTACTTGTGGGAGGAGAGCCCGGGCCTCGGCAGGGCATGCAGCCAGAGGGCCGGATCGTTGGCGAAGAGCCTCCCGCCCTCGGCCGCGAGGATCTCCCGTCCGATTCCGATATCCGCCACATCGACGGGCCCGCTGAAGGCCCGCCCCGGCATCAGGAGATGGCAGGGCTTGCGGGCCGCGAAGGTCACCGTGCGGGTGGCCTTGACCGCGATGCCCCGCACCTCGCCGGTATCGCCGTCGATGCCGGAAGGGAGATCCACGGCCAGGATCGGACAACCCGAACCGTTCATCCGGTCGACCACATGCCGCGCCGCGCCGTCGAGGTCGCGGGACAGGCCGGTACCGAAGAGCGCATCGACGATGAGGTCCGCCTCCCTGAAAGGAGCATCCTCGGCCCGGCCGACCTCCCCCTTCCAGTCCTGTGCCGCTTCGGCGGCATCCCCCGTCAGCCGGCTCGGATCCCCCAGCAGGCCGAGGCTCACCCGGTAGCCCCGCTCGGCAAGCAGGGCAGCCGCCACGAAGCCGTCGCCTCCGTTCTGGCCCGGTCCCGCCACGATGACGATCCTGCTCCCCTTAGAGGCTAATTTTTCGGCAGAATCGGCCACGGAACGCCCGGCGCGCCTCATGAGCTCGATGCCCGGAATGCCTCTCGCGATGGCTTCCAGGTCGGCTCGCTTCATTTCGGAGGGGGTCAGGACGAGTTCAGGGGCTGTCATGGGACCAAAATGGACTCGATTTCGAGGTTTTGGCGAGCTTTTCCGCAACTGCACAAACTTTGATCATAATATGCTCATCAACTCGGCAAAATGGCCGCCCTTGAATCGATGATCGCATGGAAGGCGCCTCGTGCTGGTGCTAAAAGCGGCAAAACCTCGAACGAAACGGTTGACCGGGATGAAGAAGATCGAAGCCATCATCAAGCCCTTCAAGCTCGATGAAGTCAAAGAAGCTCTCCAGGAAGTAGGCCTCCAGGGCATTACCGTGATCGAGGCGAAAGGCTTCGGCCGCCAGAAAGGCCATACCGAGCTCTATCGCGGCGCGGAATACGTCGTCGACTTCCTGCCGAAGGTGAAGCTCGAAATCGTCCTGAACGACGATATGGCCGAGAGCGCCATCGAGGCCATTCGCAAGGCCGCGCAGACCGGACGCATCGGCGACGGCAAGATTTTCGTTTCGACGGTCGAAGAGGCCGTTCGCATCCGCACGGGCGAGACCGGATCCGACGCGATCTAAGCTCGCTTTCCCAAGCCGAGGCCCAGAGGGCCAAGGATAATCCTAAAAGGGCAGAAGAGGACCAGACGATCATGCAGACCGCCAAGGATGTGCTCAAGGCGATCAAAGATAACGACGTCCAATACGTCGACTTCCGTTTCACCGACCCGCGCGGCAAGTGGCAGCACGTGACCTTCGACGTCTCGATGGTCGACGAAGACATGTTCGCCGACGGCATCATGTTCGACGGCTCGTCCATCGCCGGCTGGAAGGCGATCAACGAATCCGACATGACCCTCATGCCCGACCCGACGACGGCTCAGATGGACCCGTTCTTCTCGGCGTCCACCCTGGTCATCAACTGCGACATCCTCGAGCCCGCGACCGGCGAGCCCTATAACCGCGACCCGCGCGGCATCGCCAAGAAGGCCGAGGCGTTCCTGCAGTCCACCGGCATCGCCGACACGGTCTATGTCGGCCCCGAGGCCGAGTTCTTCGTGTTCGACGACGTGAAGTTCATGGCCGATCCCTACAACACCGGCTTCAAGCTCGACTCCTCCGAGCTGCCGATCAACGGCGACACGCCCTACGAGGGCGGCAACCTGGGCCACCGCATCCAGACCAAGGCCGGCTACTTCCCGGTTCCCCCGCTCGATTCCGCCCAGGACATGCGCGGCGAGATGCTGGCTGCCATGAAGGCCATGGGCGTCACCGTCGAGAAGCACCACCACGAGGTGGCTTCCGCCCAGCACGAGCTCGGCACCAAGTTCAACACCCTGGTCCGCACCGCCGACGAGATGCAGATCTACAAGTACTGCATCCACAACGTCGCCCAGTCCTACGGCAAGACGGCCACCTTCATGCCGAAGCCGGTCTACGGCGACAACGGCTCGGGCATGCACGTGCACCAGTCGCTGTGGAAGGGCGGCAAGCCCCTCTTCGCCGGCAACAAGTATGCCGACCTCAGCCAGGAATGCCTGTGGTACATCGGCGGCATCATCAAGCACGCCAAGGCGCTCAACGCCTTCACCAACCCGTCGACGAACTCCTACAAGCGTCTCGTCCCGGGCTACGAAGCTCCGGTGCTGCTGGCCTATTCGGCCCGTA
>JAEWKH010000014.1 GCA_023386155.1 Pseudomonadota bacterium | reverse complement strand
GCCCACGACGCCGTGGCACTCGCTGCCGGAGGCCATCAAGACCATCACGGAGCTGGGCTCCTCGCACAAGCGGATCTGCGTCTGCACGGACGACCGCGACGCCGACGATCTCATGATGTTCGGCATGGATTGGGTGACGCGCGAGGCGCGCCGCGCCGGGATGAGCCGCGAGCAGGCCTGGAGCATGGGCTCGCTCCACCCGGCCACGCGTTTCGGCATGGAGGGCGAGATCGGCGGGCTCGGCGGCGGACGCCGCGCGGACGTGGTGCTGCTCAACGACGAACTCGAAGTGCAGAACACATGGTATGGCGGCGAGCTCGTGGTCGAAGGCCGGAAGATCACGCCGGCGCTCGATCAGGCGCTCTCCAACCGCTATCGCTATCCCGCCGAGGCGTACCGCACGATCCATGTCTCGAAGCGGCCGAAGCTGATTCCGGAACTGCCCGCATCGCCCTGCGAGGCCAACGTGATCCGCGTCGCCTTGCCGGGCATCGTGCTCTTCCATGACAAGGTGCGGCTCCAGCCGGAGAAGGATTGGGAGACGCTGCTTGCCAGGAACGATCTCACCTTCGTGTCGGTGATCGAACGCCACGGCCGGACGGACGGCGCCGGCATCGCCCATGGGCTGCTCATGGATTTCGGCCTGAAGATCGGCGCGGTCGCGAGCAGCGTCGGGCACGATTCCCACAACCTGATCGTCGCCGGCACCAACGAGAGCGACATGCAGGTCGCGCTCGACGCCATCATCGAAGCGCAGGGCGGCGTCTGCGTGGTCGATCAGGGCAAGGTCGTCGCCATGGTGCCGCTGCCGATCGCGGGGCTCCTCTCCGACAAGCGCGTGACGGAGGTGGCCGAGGAGACACGGGCGCTGAAGGCGGCATGGGAGAAGGCCGGCTGCAAGATCCCCTATATGGGCTTCAACCTCATTCCGCTCTCCGTCATCCCCGAGATCCGCATCACCGACAAGGGGCTCGTTCTCGTGCCGGAAATGGAGCTGGTGCCGCTCTACGAACCGTGACGGGTCAGGCGGCCGGCGGGTCCGATCCCATGCCCTCCGGGTTTCGCCGGAGGGCCAGTTCGCCGGCGCGTTCGAGCAGGTCTCCCAGGTCCTGCCTGAACTGCTCGAGCGCGAAGCCGAGGGCGAAGACCTGGCCGAAGACCTTCCCGGACAGCTCGCGGATGAAGGCGTCCGACCGGAGCGCCTCCGCCTCGCGGCCGAAGGCGTTCAAGGCCTCCTCGAAAGCATCGGCGCGCGGGGGCGCCTTGCGGTGGAGGAGCGCCTGCGCAAGGTCCATGAGAATCGCATGGGCGGCCTCGTGCAAGGCGATGAGCGACGGATTGAGCCGCTCGCCCACCGGGGCGGGCAGGGGGCTGGAAGCCGCCCGGCCGATCATCACCAGGTCGTGGCGCACCCGGTAGAGCGTGCGGATGAGGGGCTCGGGATCGGGTGCTTCCGTCAGGCGGCTCCGTCTTTCCCGCGCCGCTTCCTCGGCCGCCGTCTCGGCCTTCTTCAGGGCAGAGCGGATCTGGGGATGGAGCTTCTGCAGGGTCGAGCGGCCTTTCGGGCCGCCGGTCAGTTCTCCGATGAAGACCGAGAACAGGTCCGCGTTGAGGGACACGACCTTGGCGGCGGCCTCCGTCATCAGGGTATGCGCCCGCGCCGGCAGGATGAACAGGGAGACAATCACGCCGACGATATTGCCCAGCGTGATCTCCAGCACCCTGTCGAGGGCCGACGCGAAGGGGCCGATGGCCTGCCCCGTGGGCGGCAGCAGCATGATGAGCGAGGTGATGGGCGCGACGCGGAAGGCCGGCTTGAGGGCGGCCAGCAGCGCCAGCGGGAACAGCGCCACGACGATGGCGAGCCCCAGGCTGGAAGACGAGGCGTGGGGAACGAAGGCAGCCACCAGGCCGCCATAGACGGCTCCGGCCAGGGTGCCGCTGAAGCGCTCGACGGCGGCCTTGAGCGAGCCCCCGACGCTCGCCTGCATCACCACGACGGCCGTGATCACGGCCCAGTAGCCCTGCTGCAGGTCGAAGAACCTCGTGACGGCATAGGCGAGGGTGCCGGCGATGGTGACCCGCAGCGCCAGCTTCAGCTCCGCCGGGCGTGCCCCAATGCGGCCGCGTATGCGTTCGATCCACCCAGACGACGCCATGCGATTCTCCAGACGCAGAGCATAGGGGGTGGTTCGCCGGGATCGCTACGGTAAAGACAGCCCGCTCCGGCCGCAGGCCTCACTCGCGCGGCAACACGACCAGATCCGAGCCGCAATCCTCGCATACGCCGAGGGCCGGAGACGCGATCATCTGCGCGGTCCCGCAATCGGGGCAGCCTTGCAGGGCCATGTGAAGCGATCCCTGCATCTGGGGCGCACTTTGGCGGAACGCCTCGCTCACTTGGACGGCCTGTTCGAACATCGGCTCCTCCCTTGAGAATGCCGATGCTGCGCCTCCCGGGTGCCGCCGTCAATCGCGCATTCCCGGCAGGCCGGTGCAATTGCGCGCCGTCCGCGGGCCCATGTTGGAGGACGGTGCCCCGGCAATGCCCGGCAGAAGGCTCTTCTTTCAAGAGCCAAGAAAAACTGAACGTATTGTCAGAAATGGTCGTCCAAAATGAGTAACAGGCATGCATTCGTCGGCCAAGCTATGAACCAAAATCTAAAATGCGAATTGTTGTTCCGAGGATTGATGCCTGTCACTTCTCGGGAGTCCAACCATGAAGAAGTTAGCGTTACTGGCAAGTGTAGCGGCTATCACTGTTGCGACCATGGGATCCGCTGAAGCCCAGCGATGGCGCGGCGGCGGCTGGCACGGCGGAGGCTGGCACGGGGGCGGCTGGCATGGCGCCGGTTGGCGCGGCGGCTGGCATGGCGGAGGCTGGCGCGGCGGCTACTACCGCCGTGG
>JAEWKH010000151.1 GCA_023386155.1 Pseudomonadota bacterium | reverse complement strand
TTCCCTCCCCCTTGCGGGGAGGGGTGGCTGCGAAGCAGCCGGGGTGGGGGGCGCAAAGTCAGATCGCGACACTCCATCCAGAGAGAACGAAGGCTGCTACAGCTTCACCCCTCCTTGAGGGAGTCTTTCCTGCGCCAAGTCCAACAGACAGTCACCCCGTCGGTCCACCCCCACCCCTACCCCTCCCCGCAAGGGGGAGGGAAAGGCGCGCCAGATCTTGATGAGCCAGCCTCTTAGGATGAGGTGAGGGGGTGTGAGCGCCATTGCCGGCACGAGGCTTGAATCACGCTCGGGGAGGGTTGCAGGACCAGCGCATCGTGCGGACCCGTGGCCGCGCCAGTCACAATCGGGTCCGATGCTCAAGGGCGATCCCGCTCGCCTGTCAGGACGCCGCCAGGGCCATCTGGGCATCGCGGCGGATGCGTTCGACCATGGATCTGACGCCGTTCGAGCGTTGCGGCGTCAGATGCTCGGACAGGCCGAGCTCCTTGAACAGGGCGAGGGCATCGGTGGAGAGGGCCTCGGAGGCCGTCCTGCCGCTGTAGAGGGAGATCAGGAGCGCCACGAGGCCGCGCACGATATGGGCGTCGCTGTCGCCGCGCAGATGCAGGACGGGCTCGCCGTCGGACGAATCGAGATCGGTCTGGAGCCAGACCTGGCTGGCGCAGCCCTGGACCTTGTTGACGTCGTTATAGGCTGCGTCCGGCAGCGGCTCCATGAGGCGGCCGAGCTCGATGAGGTAGCGGTAGCGCTCCTCCCACTCGTCGAGCAGCTCGAAATTGGAAACGATTTCGTCGATTGTCGGCAGCATGGCAAACCTGTCTAAAGCATCGGACCCAAAAGTGGACTCCACTTTTGGGATCGAATCCGATGCTCAATTCCTAAACTGGCGCATCGTTCTTCACCGACCCGAAGGGCCGCGTCAGCGAAAACCGGATCCACTTTTCACGGACGTGGCCCTTTGGGTCCGCACGATGCGCTTGTCTGCCCGTCATATAATCATCGCCGCCCCGTTTGGCGACTTCGGCAACTGGATTTAAGTGCGCGGCCTAGACGCGGCAGGCTCGCGGTCCTCCGGCAGCAGGGTGTCCGAAGGCTTGGCGGAGCCGATCACGGGAAGGCCGGAGCCGGTGAGGATCCTGTCGACCACCGCCTGCTTGGCGCTGTCGGGAAGAGCTTTCCATACGGTCTCGAGATGGCCGGGATCGCCTGCCGCGGGGGCCGGCCCGGCAACGGCCGACCCACCCGCCTTCGGCGCGAGAAGAGCCTCGACGGCCGCCGTTCCCTCGCCCTGCTGGCGCACGGGCGAGTAATAGAAGATGAGCCCGATGATGAGGATGGAACGGAGGATCGAAAGCATGCGGCTGTGGGGTGCCTGAAACGAAGACCGACGCAGCACCATAACGTAGGAGGCCGGCGCCGCGTAGGAGCCGCGCGATGAATCTGGAAACAGGATGAACAAAACCTTGCCACGGCGTCGATTCATCAACTCCCTGGAAAACAAGGGTAAAATCGAGGCGCTCATGGGCCGTGGCCCCGAACCCGCAGTCCTGGCCGGGCCGCTCCAGGGGGCGGGCCGGGGCAATTAGGTTTCGTTTAAGCCGGCTCTGTCAGGCTTGCCGCGAGAAAGACAAGAAACGGTGCACGGCCGCCTTGTCTTGCACGACGCACGGACCAAAACGACATCACTCCTCGAAGATGGAAACGACTCCCTTGCGTGAAGCCTTTGTCGATCATCCCGATGACGATCTCGACCTGCCCGCCGTCGTGCGCCGGAAGGCTCCGGCCCGGCCGGTGCAGAAGCGGGCCGCCAGGCCGCCGCGCAAGCCGGGCATCGGCGAGCGGGTGGCGTCCTTCGTCGTCAGTCATCCGCGCCAGATCCTGGCCGCCCTGTTTCTGACCGGGTGCGGCGGCGCGATTGCCTGGAACGCCCTGGCCCTGCAGAGCAGCCGCCATCCGGCGCCGCTCTTCGACACGCGGGAGGTCGTGCTGGAGCCGGAGGCCGAGGCGTCGGGCGAGGCTTACCAGCCCCTGCCGCCGGCCCGCCCCGGGCCCCAGCCTGCCGCCGAGCAGGCGTCAGTCGTCCCCCACGGGGCCGTCGCGCATGCCGACACGGAGCCGGCGCCGGCTCCCACGGTCTCCACCCCGAAGGCATCCGCCCGCAATCCGATCGCCGAGATGATCCGCAACGGCGGCCAGCCCGTTCCCGTCGCGGCCCCGCCGGCGCGCCCGCCGCAGATGGCCGCCCCCGCTGCGCCCGCATCCGCGCCCCTGCGGAGCGCCGGACGCGACCCGATCGCCGACATGATCCGCATGGGCGGGCCGGTGCCGGTGCCGCCCGGCAATGTGGGCCGAGCCGACCAGGGGGATATCGTCCTGGCGGGCCAGCGTGCCCTGGCGCGGCTGGGCTACAGCCTGAAGGTGGATGGCATGATGGGCTCCGGCACGCGGCAGGCCATCGAACGCTTCGAGCAGGATCGCCGGCTGCCCGTCACCGGAGAATTCAACGCGCGGACCGTCCGCGAGCTCTCCGCCGCATCCGGCATCACGGTCCCGCAGTGACCAGGCTCCGCTCGGATTTCTGGGTATCCGCCTATCTGCGCCGCTGCTCGGTGGAGGGAGTCGACGCCGCCCTGCGCAAGCGCGGCGCGGCCGAGGCCGGTGCGATCTACGTGAAGGTGGACCGGCTCGACGGCACGGCGAGCCTCTACGGTCCCGCGCCGCAGCTCTTCCTCGACGAGAGCGGCGAGCGCCTGTTCTCGCCGATCCTGCAGGACGTGATGCCCCTCGACGTGGAGGAGCGCATGACGCGCGAACTCCGCTTCGACCCCGACCTCTGGCTCGTGGAGGTGGACGACAGGGCAGGGCGCCACTTCCTCGACCTCGCCGAGGAAGGCTGATCGGGTTTCCGGCTTGTTGGCGTTAGAGCATTTTTCGGCGAAGTGGATCCGGTTCGCCGTCAAAAAAATGCGGCACAACAAAGAGGAGAGATGTTCCCACACCAGTGGAAACATCTCTAGGCCGGGTCGGTGCTGCTCGCATTTTGCAGCGGCCGGCCCACGTTCATGGCCGTCCGGAACTCGGAATCCTCATCGATGAAGGCCGCCTCGGTTCCCGCGCCGGTGGCGTCGAAGAAGCGGCTGACGAAGCAGCGGAAAGCGGCGCAGAGGGCGATGTCGCAGATCTCCCGGTCCGAGAAACCCGTTCGCCTCAGGCGGTCGATATCGGCCTGGGAGATCCGGGATGCGTCCCGCGCGACCTTCTCCGCATAGGCCAGCATCTCGACATCCCTGTCCGGCAGGCCGGCGTTCCGGTAGTCCCGCTGAACGGCGAGCACGGCCTCCTTCGAGCCGAGATCGTCGATGAGCTGCCGGCTGTAGACGTGGGAGCAATAGGTGGAGGGGATGTGCTTTGCGGCGATCAGCGTGATCAGGCGCCACTCGCGCAGGCTGAGGGAGAATCCGGCGCGGATCCTGTCGGAGAAATCCGTGTAGATCGGCAGCAGGTCCGGCCGGGCGGTGAAGCACTTCGCCGCCTCCATGACGAAGCCGAGCTGCGCCTTCTGCTTCTCGTAGATCTCCGCGACCCTGCCGGTGGCTTGCTCTTCCTCGATCGTCTGCAGGTACATCCGACCCTCCAGTCAGATTGGCGACGCAAGCAATCTAGCAGAAACGCGGTCGACGCGGCATCGACATGAGCCGGACTATTAAGGCAACAGTCGCGGGCGAACGCCCGGCCTATGCGAGCGCTTCGCCCGCGAGAGTCCTGACGTCCAGGATGGACTCGACGAGGGCAAGGGCAACGGGACCTGGAACATCCCGCATTTCCTGCACCAGGGTCCTGACGGCGGAGAGCGGATAGGACAGGGCGGGATGCAGGGTGAGGAAGATCCTGGTCGCTTCGTGGCGCGGCACGCCCAGCACCTTCAGGGCGAGGGCGAGAAGACGGTGGCGTCCGTTCTCGAGCAGGCGCCAATCCGTATGCGCCGGGAAGCCGAAGAGGGATGTCAGGAGGCTTTCCAGCCTCCGGTCGTCGCCTTTGAGGGCGGCGGCCAGGAGATCGGCGAGATCCTGCCCGGCCAGCGCGAACGACAGGGTGGCACGCCGATGGGCGAGGCAGGCTGCGACGCGCTCCCGGATGGCGGCGCGGCGCTCCCCGTCGGCGGTGAGATAGAGGGCCGCCTGGCCGGCCGTGGGCAGGTCGGCGCGCGCGAGAAGGATGCGGGCGAGGGCGGGGCGATGGCGCGCCCGCTGAAGCAGATCCGCGAACGAGGCGGCGTCGGGAGCAAGGGCCGGGTTGGCGGCCAGCGCATCCTCGACCGCGCCCTCCCGCAGCGCCAGCAGTTTCTTGACCGCCCCTGCATCGAGGTCCGGCTGCGATGCCAGCCTGAGCCGCCCCTCCGGGGTCGCAAGCTGTCGGCTGCCGGAAGCAGGCGCCGGTCGCGCCGCGTGATGGCGCAGCATGTCGCGTGCATCGGGTGAATGCCGCGCCAGGTAATCGAGAACCGAGGCCGGGGTGTCCCGGCAGGGAGCCAGAATGCGGGCGAGGTCGAGAAGGGTCGCGGGATCGGCTTTCGGCAGGAAGCCCAGGACGAGCGTCTCGAAGGTCTCGATGCTCTCGCGGTCGCGCGCCGGAGCGGCGGCGAACATTTCCGCATTCACTTTCAGGAGAGCCGCGCGGGCATCCGAATTGCCGTCCGGCGATCCGAAACCCGACAGGTCCGACCAGAGATCCGGATTTGCAGAGGACGCCATACTCGAACCCGCTTCAAGGCAACGGGTCGAAGGCTATGAGCCCTTCCTTAGCGCATCTTTAACGGGTGCGGGCGCTTCATTTTTGGACGCACCAAAGCATCGGACCCAAATGCGGTTTTTACTGTCGGGATTCGATCCGATGCCCGATCCTTCGAGCGGCGCATCGTTCTTCGCGAAAAAACCGGGTCAACTGTCTCTCACGATGCGCCACGTGGGGAACATAAGCGCGACAGTCAGTGTTGTTTTCTTGTCAGGGCAAGCATTTTTCTGGGGTGCGCAGCCCTTCGGAAACGAACTGTTAACCATAGGTCTCTTTTTGTGAGTCAGTCGTCGAGGAAGCCAGTGACACGATAGAGGAGGGCAAAATGCGAGACGTCTGGACCAGATCACCGGGAGTGGTGATCGCCTTTCCGGATAGCACGGAGCGTCCACAGCGCCCGCTCTTGTCCGCAGATGAGCCCCGGGGCGAGATCCTTCTCTTCACCGGCGTCCGCTACGAGAGACCTTCCCCCAATCCCGGACCTTCCCGCCCGCTGGCCTCCAAGAGCCCTGGACGTCGCCGCTCGTAATTCATCCTGATTTCATGACGATGAGACGCCGTTAGGCGTCACGTATCGGGCTTGCGAGATCGTGCATCATCAGCACCGCGTCCGGCCCGTAGCTTGCAAGTTTCTCCTCCAGGCCCGCGATGGCCAGAACGCGAAACCCGACCTTCTCCCAGAACGCCTGAGACCTGTTGACGGCGACGAGCGACAGATTGCCGAACCCTGCCGCGCGCGCATGGGCGATCAGCCTGTCCGCCGCCTGCACGGCATAGCCCTTGCCGCGCGCGACCGGGAGAAGGGCGACATCGTGGATGTAATAGGTCGTGGGGGCGGCGGGGAGCGCGCCGAGCGGCTCGTTCAAGGGTGGCGGCTCGCCCAGCCTCCAGGGGTGAGAGAGCGCGTAGCCGATGGCCTGGTCGCCCTCCGTCAGCATGAGGCAACCCTGCGGGTAGAGCCTCTGGCGCTCGGCCAGGACCCCGAGGTCCTCCGGATGGTCGACATGGATCGCATCGGCCAGAGCATGGACCTGACCCAGGTCCTCGGCCGTCATGGGGCGCCAGGGCATGGCTCTTACGTGTCCTGTTCGGTCGTGCAGGTGACGGCCTTTGCCGCCTCCTCGGCCTGAGGCCGCAGGCTCGGGCTCGGAGCGACCACGCGCACGATGACGAAGCCCTGCCGTTCCGGCGCGACGATCCGCACGTCGCGGGAGGGGTCGTTCTCGTCCTCGGCCGCGCGGGCCTCATCGAGCTGTCGGGCCGTCATGGCGACGATTTCCAGCTCGCCCCGCACGGCGGCGCGGTCGGTGACGGCAAAGAACACGCCGCCGGATTCCTTGTGGAACGAGAAGGACAGCGGAAGCGAACCGGCCTGGGCCGAGATGCGCATGGGGCCGTTGCCGAGGTCGAACGCGCAGGTCGACACGGCGACGGCCGGGTCCGGTCTCGGCAGCCAGGTGTTCTCGCCTCCGGGGGCGCTCACGATCTGCGCCCTGTCGGCCGTCAGCGTGGACTGGACCTGGGCGAAGGCGTCCCGGTCGGCCAGGTAAGGGCTTGCAAGGATCGCCACGATATGAACCCCTGCCGCGATCACGAGCCCGCAGATGGTTGCGACGATGAAACGACCGAAGCCTCTCATGCTCCACACCCCAGGCGCTGGATGACGGGAAAGTCGGCTTCCTCGAGGTTGGCGCCGGCGGCCCCCGGAGGATCGTAGAGGCGCAGCGACACCGCGAAGGGGCCCGAGGCCGGCAGCTGCAGCCAGTTGCCCGGCTGGAGAGTGCGGGACAGGACGATGGCGAAGCGATCCTGGGAGTCCCGAAGCACCTCCGCCGAGGTGAAGCTCCGGCGCCTGAGCTCGGTGACCGGCAGGCGTCCGTCGCCGTCGTAGAGGGTCAGGGTCCAGAGGCGCGCGATGGGAGCGACCGCGCCGATGCTGTAGGTGCAGGCCGAGTCGAGGGGCCGGCCTTCGCTGTCCGCCCGGGCTGTGAACCCCAGACCCTCGCCGGTGGCCAGCGGAACGTCGCCCCGCCTGGCGATGATCGCCCGCATGTAGGGGTCGGCCTCGGGCGAGCCGAGCTTCGGCCAGGCCTGCCAGGCGCCGAGGCGCAGGCTTCCGAACGGGGGATCGCCGCTCATGGCCCAGTAGGCGCTGCTCAAGCCCAGTCCCAGCGCCAGGAGCAGCGCGTAGATGATCAGGAAGGCCGTTGGCACACGTCGGATGGTCACGGGCAATAGCGGAGTCGATGACGCGCGCATGGAAGCGGCCGCCGGGGCGTTCGTCAAGGGAGCCTCTGTCTGCATGTCTTAAGGCATCGCAACCTGGCGCAGGCCATCCGCGGCGGCGGAGCTGCGCGACGTCTCCGGAGCCTTGCCTGTCGTCGCGGAACGGTCGACCGACCGGAAGAGGGAGCCGATACCGCCCAGGACCTCGTAGGATTTGCGGGAGAGCGTGCCGGCCAGGAAGGCCTGCGTGGGGGCCTGGGCCTGGTCGGTCGCCGCCCCCTTGGCGGATGCCACGCGGGAGGCATTGGCCGGGCTCGCGCCGGGGATGGGCCGGATCTCCAGGTTCTGGTGGGCGAAGTCCATCACCTCGTGCCATGTCATTGCCGGCAGGGTGCCGCCGGTCATGTTGTTCATCGGGCTGGAATCGTCGTTGCCGTACCAGACGCTGGTGACGAGATTGCCGGTATAGCCCACGAACCAGGCATCCTTGTAGCCATTGGTGGTGCCGGTCTTGCCGGCGGCCGGAATGCCTTCCAGCGCCGCGCGCTTGCCGGTGCCTTCCTCGACCACCTTGTTGAGCATGAAGTTCATGTCATGGACGACGCGGGTGTCGAGGACCTGCTTGGGCGGGGTGTCCCGGTCATGGCGATAGATGACCTCGCCGGCGGAGTTACGGACCTCCCAGGCGGCATAGGGGTCGGCCCGCTTGCCGCCATTGGCAAAGACCGCATAGGACGCGGCCATGTCGATCGGCGTCACCTCGGCGGCGCCGATGGGCAGCGAGCTCGAATCCGTCAGCGGGTGGGTAAGGCCCATGCGCTTGGCCGTGTCCACGATCACGGCCCGGCCCGCCTTGGCGTTGCCCTTGCCGATCTCGACGGACATGATCACGGGAATGGAGTTGATGGAACGCGCCAGGGCGGAGACGAGCGGCATCGAGCCCGAGAAGGAGCGGCCATAGTTCTGCGGGCACCAATTGCCCAGGCAGACCGGCCGGTCGACCACGGTCGAGCTGGGTCGCAGCTTCGGGTTGGTGGTCAGGGCCGCGGCATACACGAAGGGCTTGAAGGACGAGCCGGGCTGCCGCAGGCCGGCCGTGGCGCGGTTGAACTGGCTCTGGCCGTAATCCCGCCCGCCGACGATGGTGCGCACGGCCCCGTCCACGTCCATCACGACAATCGCCCCCTGACCCGCCTTGTACTGACGGCCGTGCTGGCGAAGCATGTTCTCCAGCGTCTCGTCCGTATGCCGCTGAAGCGCCGTATCGAGCGGCGTCTTGACGATCAGCACGCGTTCGTTGCCGAACTTCTTCTGGGCCGCGAGGGCCTTCACCTGCTCGAAGGCCCAGTCGAGATAGAAGTCCGGGGTCGTCTCGCGCTCGCGGCTGATCGGGGTCGCCGGATTGCGCCGCGCCGTCTGGATCTGCCCCTCCGTCAGGAAGCCGGCCTCGACCATGTTGCGCAGGACCTCGTTCGCCCGGGCGCGGGCCGCAGGCAGGTTGATGTGCGGGGCGTACTTGGTCGGCGCCTTGAACAGGCCAGCCAGCATGGCCGATTCCGCCAGGGTCAGCTCCTTGGCGGGCTTGCCGAAATAGTAGTCCGCCGCCGCCACGACACCGTGGGCGCCGCCGCCCATATAGGCGCGGTCGAGATAGAGCTTGAGGATCTCGTCCTTGGTCAGGTGAAACTCGAGCCAGACGGCGAGAAAGGCTTCCTTGATCTTGCGCTCCAGGGAGCGCTCGTTGGTGAGGAAGAGGTTCTTGGCCAGCTGCTGGGTGATGGAGGAGCCGCCCTGAACGACGCCGCCGCCCTGGGTGTTCACCACGAGCGCGCGTGCCGTGCCGATCGGGTCGATGCCCCAGTGGTCGTAGAAGCGCCGGTCTTCCGTCGCCAGCGCCGCCTTGATCATGTAGTCCGGGAAGTCCTCGAGCTTGTAGGAATCGTCGAGGCGAAGGCCGCGCCGTCCAACCTCCTGGCCATAGCGGTCAAGGAAGGTGACCGCGAGATCCTGGGTCTTGAGCCAGTCGTCCTCCGTCTCCCGGAAGGCCGGCAGGGCGAGCGCCAGCAGGACCACGCCGCCCGCCGCGCCGAGGGTCGTCGCTTCGCTGGTCAGGTCCAGGATTGCGCGAAGGGGGCCGCGGAAACGCAGGGCTTTCAGCTTTTCCGAGTACCATCCCCCTGCGCTCGCAAGACCCTGTCCGGTCTGGAACAGCGCAGAGTTGAGCCAAGCGTCGAACCACAGCGCCGCGCGCTTGATCCGCGTGGTGAGAGGGATGGTGGGCTGCTGGCTCACGGTGGTCCTTTGAGGCAGTCAGGGTCTGACCGCCTCGCTTATGATCGTTAAACTCTCTGGCGGCAACGCCGAAGCGTGGCGATGCTGATATATATAACTCAGAACCTTGTTTGTAGGTTCACGGAGATTTACCTCTTCGGAAGTATAGGTTGCCGCCGTGCGGCCTCGCACCTCCTTCAAACCGCCTCAAAGAGACGTCAAAGCGCCCACATGCCAAATGCCGCACCCGTGATCCGTCCCCAGCCGGAGGAGAAACCGTTCTGGCGCACGAAGTCGCTCGAGGCCATGAGCCTCGACGAATGGGAGAGCCTGTGCGACGGCTGCGGGCGCTGCTGCCTCGTCAAGCTCGAGGACGAGGATACGGCCGAGGTGATGTACACCGACGTAGGCTGCACCCTCCTCGACGACCGGACCTGCCGCTGCCGCGACTACCCGAACCGCCAGGACAAGGTGGCCGATTGCGTGCGCCTGACGCCCCAGGCCGTGCGAAGCCTGCCCTGGCTGCCCCATACCTGCGCCTACCGCCTCCTGGCCGAGGGGCACGACCTCTACTGGTGGCATCCGCTCGTGTCGGGCGATGCGCAGACGGTGCATGAGGCCGGGATTTCGGTTCGCGACCGGGTCGCGGGTCCGGAGGAGAACTTTACTGTCGCGGAACTCCTGGAGCGCATCACCGACTGGCCGATGGAGGATACCGGCATCCCGGCCGAGTAAGCGCCGCGCGCCTGCCGGTTGAGCTTCTTCCAGGCACAATTCGCCTCGTCATCGCCGTGCCCGGACCGCACGGCGGTGCGTCGCGGATCTCCCATGACATGATCCGACGCAGTCCTCCCTCCCCAGGCAGAGGCGCGGTGATCGGCCGCCAGCTTGAAGCGCGGCCGAGGGAGAAGCAGTCGCAAAGCGAAGCCTACCTCTTTGGAGTAATTGCCAGCGTCATCCTCAAAGGCAAACCTTATCGGCCCTGCAGCAATTCTGACCGCTTATTCTTCTGATTCTAAAGAATAATTTCCGAACGGGATGGTTTTATGCCTGCGATTGCTACTTATGGCCTAACTGGTAATGCTTACATCGATGGTGTTCTTGGTGGATATAAATGGGCAACTAACAGCATAACCTACAGCTTTCCTTCAAGTGGAGCGTATTACGGGGCTTCATACGGCGCGGCGGAGAACAGTACGAATTTCGGAGCCCTGAGCGCCGTCCAGCAGGCGACCGCCCGCAATGCCCTGAAGTCCTATGCGTCGGTCGCGAACCTGACCTTCACCGAAATCGGAGAAACGGCCACGCAGCACGCGGACCTGCGCTTGGCGATGTCGGACAGAACCGGCACCGCATGGGCCTATCTTCCTGACACGGCGGCGGAAGGCGGGGATGTCTGGTTCAACTCGTCCAACGGCTATTTCACCAGCCCGGTGAAGGGCAATTACGCCTACATGGTCTTCCTGCATGAAATCGGGCACGCGCTTGGCCTCGAGCATACGCATGAAGGCAACGTCATGCCGCAGGACCGGGACTCGCTGGAGTACTCGGTCGTGAGCTATCGCTCCTATGTCGGCGGCTCGACCACGGCGGGCTACACGAACGAGACCTGGGGCTATGCGCAGTCGCTGATGATGTACGATATCGCGGCCGTGCAGCACATGTACGGGGCGAACTTCGCGACGAATGGCGGCAACTCCACCTATTCCTGGAATCCGGCAACCGGTGAGATGACGATCAACGGGATCGGTCAGGGGAAGCCCGGCGCCAACAAGGTCTTCATGACCATCTGGGACGGCGGCGGCAACGACACCTACGACCTCTCAAGCTATTCGACCAATCTCAAGGTCGATCTCCGCCCGGGAGAATGGACCAAGACCTCGACCCCGCAACTCGCGAAGCTGCATTGGGACGGCTCGAAGGTCGCTGTCGGCAACATCGCCAACGCGCTGCTCTACAAGGGCGACACCCGCTCCCTCATCGAGAACGCCGTGGGCGGATCCGGGAACGATTCATTGACCGGCAACGATGGCGTCAACCTGCTCAGGGGCGGTGCCGGATCGGACAAGCTGTACGGCCTCGGCGGAGCCGACGTCCTGGAGGGCGGCGCCGGAGGCGATACGCTCTCCGGAGGCGCCGGAGTGGACATCTTCGACTTCAACTCCATCAAGGATTCCCTTGCGAGCGCGCGAGACATCATCCAGGACTTCGTGCGGGGCGTGGATCGCATCGACCTGCGCACCATCGATGCCAATACCGCGGCCGGTGGCGACCAGGGCTTCTCGTTTATCGGAAGCAAGGCCTTCACGGGTCAGGGCGGGCAGTTGAGCTTCAGCGGCAATGTGCTCTCGGGCGATGTGAATGGCGACAAGGTCGCCGATTTCCGCATCGATATCGCCGGCATCTCGACTCTGTCCGCCGCCGACTTTTATCTGTGACGGAATGCTTTGAAGGCGTGTCGATGGGCGACTGGATCGATTTCGAGCACTGGCATGACTGCGCCCGGATGGAACGACCGGGTTTCGTCTTCGAGGTCCGGAACGGGGAGGGGCGAAGCCTGCTGACCGCCTGCACCGTTCCTCTTCAGGTGCCGTTCGACTGGACGTCGCCGCCGGTGCGGTTTCGTCTGGTCGAGGCGCCGAAGCCGCGCCACTCGAACCCCATTCCGAAGCCGCGGGACTGACGCGGCCCGCCGGGCGCGTGCGCCTTCTATTGAGCGGGCTTCCGGCGACGCGATGTGACGGTCGGGCTCGTCCCCTGAGCGATCTGCAGGCAGGTGAGCATGTCGACATAGCTCGGCGTCCCGCCGATCTGCGCTTCCTGCCCGCAGATGTCGCGCTGGCCCGGTGCCGAGCTGCTCCAGATTTCCCGAAGCTGCCGTTCGGCGGCCGTCTCGTCCCTCATGCAGCTTTCGTACGGGGTCGTGTCCTGCGGCGTGAGGGGCTGAGCCTCCTTGCAGGTCGCCTCGATATTGAAGCGGGGAGGCTCCTGGGCCGCGGCGGGAAGGATCCCGAGGCCTCCGAACAACACCACCATGCCGAGCGTATAGGCCTTCATGACAGCCTCCCTGTCTCACCTGTCGGTTGCGCGACTCCGCCCTCAACTCACGATCATTGAATCCGAAACCACACGAGACCCGCGCGTTTCGCCGGCCCGCGATGCGCAGGACCTCGCCCAGCCGCATGGAAGCTTATCTTAAGGCGCGAGCTGCGGCCCTCAAGGGCGCACCCATCGGGATTTCCGGCACGCTCGCGCCGGAGCCCATCCCGGGGCTACGAGCCCGACTTCCGCCCAGCGCTACCGGGCTCGCCGGGGACGTCCGTCTGCTCTCCGAGCGTCTCGCGCACGTAGAGCTTCTTCACCAGAACATAGGCGACGACCGCGAGCGGGAATCCGAAGATCAAGCCGAGGGGACCGAACAGGACACTGCCGATCAGGATGGCGAACAGCGCCAGGGCGGGGGGAATGCTGATGACCTTCCTTGCCACGAGAGGGAAGATGACATTGCCTTCGATCTGCTGAATCACGATCACCGCCACTAAGGTCCAGAGCGCCGTCTCTCCGCTGATGCTGAAGGCGATCAGGGTGGCGGGAAGCGCCCCGAGGATCGGACCTAGGAAGGGGATGAAATCGGCGATGCCGGCGATGAGCCCGAGCGCGATGGCCGAAGGCAGCCCGATCATCCAGAAGGCGGCGGTCGACAGCACGGCGACGCAGGCCATCGCGATCAGCTGCGCGCTCAGCCATAGCTTCAGGGCCTGTCCTGATGCCTGCAGGGCGCTTTCGACCTTCGCATGACGATAGATGGGGAAGAGCTTTACGAGCCCCTTCCGGTAGACGCCCGGCGCGGCCGCGATGTAGAGGCCGGCGATCACCACGAGGATGAAATCCGCTAGGCCGTTGAGGATGGCGCCGCCGATGCCGGCAAGGCGCGCCGCCATCCCGCCCGCCGGCGCGTTGCTCACGAGCTCCGACAGGTCGTCGCTCACGGGGCCGAGGCCGAGCTGCTTGGCGAAGTTGTCGAGCGCGGAGGGAAGCCGGTCGACCACATTGGAGAACTCGGCCCTGACCTGCGTCCCGAAAAGAGTGATGATGGCGAGGAACAGGATGAAGATCAGCAGGCTGGCGACGGTCAGGCTCCAGCGTTCCGGAACCTTGAGATAGCGCACGAGCGCCTCCGAGGCCGCGCGCAGCAGAATGGAGACCAGGACGGCACCGAAGGCGAGGAGCAGGACATCCGAGAGCTTCCAGGTGAGGAGGGCGAGCACGCCGATCCCGAGGACGATCAGGGTCTTGCGGACGAACTCCGCATCTCCCATGAAACCTCGGCCGGAACGGTTCTGCTCATCCATCGTTTACGCCTCGCCTTGACCCTGTGACAATCGAGGGCGTGCGGCTGGGTTCCGTCCTATCGGTGCCGATGTAGTTCCAAGCTATTGCAGGCTACATCTTTATGGCCCCCGGCAGATATGTTTGCGCGGTTTCATCTTCCGGCGGAACGTATTTCAATATTCCTGGTTGTTGTGCCATGGAGGGAATTGCAATGACTTCACAAGTCATCTGTTTTATTCTTGGCACGGTATTCCCGCTCGCGACGGTGGGCTGGTTGTTCATTCACTGACGGTGTTCTGAGCCTTCTTTCCTGAGAAAGAATTGTGCGCCGAAATCGTTTTTGATGCGTTTTTTTCGAAAGCCCGCCCGTTATTCCGAGGCGGGCTTTTCGGTGTTCTTCAAAGGCGATTTGTTCATCGGACGACTTCTGAACGGGCCCGCTCTCCGTCTGTGTAAGGGCCCCTTTACTTCTTCGCATTGGCGGCTCGCCTGATCAAGTCTTCCTTGAGCGGTTCGGGCAAGTCGATTCCCGTCACGCGCCATGTGGTTCCCCTCAGGCGGAGGGTGATCCTGAACTGCCGGTCCTTGGGTTCATCCGCCGGGAGCGGAATGGTGATGGAGCGAAACCCTTGCGATTCCGACATGACGAAGGTTCGCCAGGCTCTCGTGAGAGATGGGGAATCGAAGCCCAGGGGAAAGAAGATTCCGCTGCTGCCCTGCGCCCCGGCGGCCTGCCGGAGCTGTCCGTCATCGAGCAGGTCGATGATCGCCTGGGGCGTGACGAGCTCCTCCAGGACCGGATTGAGGGCAACGGTTCCCGCCCGGGTCGCGATTTGCTGGTCGAGCCCGTTGAGGTCCTGCGCCTTCAGGTACTCGCCGAGGATCTGACGGGCGAGGGAGACGCGAAGCGCGTTGAAGTTCACCCGCTCCGAGATCCGCGCGACGTCCCGGGCCTCGATGGCCTTGGACAGGTCGTAGAGCGCGACGAAGGGCGAGACCATGAAAATGGCCCAGGCCAGGAAGAGGAGAAAGCTGATCCGCAGGGTCCAAATCATCGTCTGCCGGCGATCCTTCGGTGTCACGGGACTCGGGAAGGGCTTATCTAGGACGACGAGGGCAACAAAAAAGGGCGACCGAATGGTCACCCTTCTTCAGGATGGTAGCTTTGCGAAAGATCAGCCGCGAGCGCGGGCGCGGATCATGAAGGTGTCGTAGGCGTATTCGGCCACTTGGAACCAGAGATATTCTTCGTTCCGGAAGGCTTTGACTGCGTCGATCACCTTCTTGAATTCGGCGTTCTTGGCCGATACTTCGTCATAGACCTCGTTGGTCGCCTTGTAGGCCGCCTCGAGGACTTCCTGGGAGAAGGGGCGCAGCTGCGTGCCGGCGCCGAGCAGGCGGCGCAGGGCGGCCGGGTTCCTGGCGTCGTACTTGGCCAGCATGTCGTTGTTGGCATAGCCGGCGGCGGTGGTCAGGACGGCCTGATACGCCTTCGGGAGTTCTTTCCATTTTGCCTGGTTGACGAACAGATGGATCGCCGGGCCGCCTTCCCAGAAGCCCGGATAATAGTAGTACGGCGCGACTTTCGAGAAGCCGAGCTTCTCGTCGTCGTAAGGCCCGACCCACTCGGCGGCGTCGATGGTGCCGCGCTCGAGCGACGGATAGATGTCGCCGCCCGGGATCTGCTGCGGCACGGCGCCGAGCTTCGCCATGACCATGCCGGCGATGCCGGCGATGCGGATCTTGAGGCCCTTCAGGTCCTCGACCGTCTTGATCTCCTTGCGGTACCAGCCGCCCATCTGCACGCCGGTGTTGCCGGCGGGCATGCCGTAGAGATTGTGCTTGGCGTAGAACTCGTTGAGCAGGTCGTTGCCGCCGCCCTGATAGAGCCAGGCGTTCATCTGGCGGGCATTCAGGCCGAAGGGGGCCGCCGTGCCGAGGGCGAAGGTCGGGTCCTTGCCGAAATAGTAATAGGAGCAGGTGTGACCGAGCTCGATGGTGCCGTTGCCCACCGCATCGGCGATCTGAGGCTGGCCGACGATTTCACCGGCCGCGAAGGGCTGGATCTGGAACTTGCCGTCCGTCGCCTCGGACACGAACTTGGCGATCACTTCGGCTCCGCCATAGATCGTATCGAGCGACTTCGGAAAGCCCGATTGAAGGCGCCATTTGATTTCCGGCATCGACTGGGCGATGGCCGGCGCGGCGACCGCGGTCGAGGCGGCGCCGACCGTTGCGGCCTGCAGGAACTGACGACGTTTCATTGCTTCTTCCTCTCTGGACCGTGACTTTTGTCACTTGTGCCCTATTGACACTAAATTCGGTTTCGCCCGCAAGGAGCCTGATGTCACTATCGACTAATGATCTACGAGCCTTTTGATAAAGGGATTGAATTTATTCAGGAAAGGCGCGGGCGAGCGGCCGGCCGGCGAGGGCCGGGGCTTCGGTTCAGCGCCCGGCGGGTCGAACGACCGGATTGCGGCCGGGCGGGCGCCTTCGCCAGCGCGACGGGAGAGAAAGAGGGCAGGGCGCCGGCCTTACGACTCGGATCCGGCGTGGCCCTTCTCGAAGGGCGGATTCTTCGGGATGCTGAAGACTTCCGCGGCGCAGACCAGGGTGAACAGGACGATGACGCCGCCGATTTCAGCCAGGCTGACGAGAGCCGAAGAGAGGTCGCCAGCGTAAGCGAATGCGCCCATTGCGAGCGCAATGACTGTGGCCCAAAGAATCATGGGCTTCCTCCCGGCAAAGCTTAATGCGCTCACATAACGGCCCGCTGCTAAAAAAGTTCCTAAAGGGAAGGCAAAAAGATTCCTGAATCCGCGATGCCCGGCAAGGGGACTACGCCCTAATTGGCATGGGATCGTGACAGTTCTTTCCGGATGCCCCGCTCATGCGCCCCGTGATCGACCGGGTCGTGCAGAACCTCGACGGTCCCGACACGTCCCTGCTTGAGGAAGCGCGCCGGTCGGCCCTGCGGGCTGGGGACGCGCATGCGCGCCTGCTGCACCGGATCCCGGCCTTCGACGCGATCGAGCAGGCGCCGCCCGGACGCGTCCGGCCCCGTCCTGAAACCATCAGGATCGCGGCCTTCAACGCCGAGCGCCTCAAGAGCCGGCTGGCGGCTCGCGGTCTCATGGAGCAGGCGAGCGCGGACATCACGCTGCTCAGCGAGGTCGATCTCGGCATGGCGCGCTCCGGCAATGTCCACAACCTGCGCGACCTGACCGCCGAAACCGGGGAGGGTTATCTCTTCGGCGTCGAGTTCGTGGAACTCGACCTCGGCGACAAAGGCGAGATGCGCGGGCATTCGGGCGAGCGCAACGCTCGCAGCCTCCATGGCAATGCCATCGTGACCGGCCTTGTCCTGGAGTCGCCGCGCCTGATCCCGCTCGATGAAAGCGGGCTCTGGTTCTCCGGCTTCAAGGGCGCGCAGAGACGGATCGGCGGGCGCATGGCGCTCGCGGCCCGCGTCGGTTCTGCGCCGGAACCCCTGTGGGTCGTCGCCACCCATCTCGAAAGCAAGACCGACCCGGCCGACCGGCAGGCGCAGATGCGCAACCTGCTGCGCGCCCTCGACGCCATCGCGCCGGGCGAGCCTTGTGTGATCGGAGGCGACTTCAACACCAAGGCCCTGCCGCGCGAGGCGGACGAGCGCCACCTGCTGCTCGAGGCGCCGGAGCGTTACGAGCCGCTCTTTGCCGATCTTGCGCGGGCGGGGTTCACCTGGGCCGGCGCCAATCTCGCGCTGCCGACCCAGACGGCGGGCCCGACGGGCAAGCATGAGCCGCCCTTCGGCAAGCTCGACTGGATCGTCGTGCGCGGGCTCACGGCCGCGAATCCGCGAATCGTCCCGGCCCTCGACGCACAGGGCAGGGCGGTTTCGGATCATGAAATGCTGGCCGTGGACGTAACGCTCCCTCGGAAGAAAGGCATGGTAACGTAGAGAATAACTATGTCGCCGTGCTCGCCAGGAAGGCTTGTTCCGCGATACATGATAGTATCCTCTTCGGATAGTGAGCTATATATTCATGGAGTGTAAAAGATCGGATTTAGCTAAGCGATGATTTGTTTGCCTTATATTGTGCATATGTTCCAACTTTGATCCCCTTGATGTGAAACTTTATTCATAGAAGTGTTCGATAGGAGAACTTTCCATGAACGTCTTGAGCATGAGAAGAGATTCGCCGACGCGCCGGGAGCGGCCGTCGACTCGGTGACCTTCTCCAAGACGCGCATCGCCCAGGGCGAAAACCGGTCCGCTTTTTTCTCCGTAGCGCCGGGCGCCGGAGCATCGCCAGGGCCGCAAAGCCTTGCCTTGGAACGCAAACCGGAGGCATCGCAGATTCACCTTGACAGCGTCGCGCTGATAGAGTACAAAACATGAACACTGACGAAGTGTGAGCGCAGCCCCGCTGACGGATGCGTTGCAAACCTCCGCCGCCCAGAGCCCCCGCCTGGGCGGTTTTTTGTTGGCTTTTCCATGCCCCAGAGAATTGAAATCCCCGACGAGCAGAGGGAGCAGGCCTGGGAGATCTATGCCCGCGACCCGAAGAAGCATCTGCCGGACATCCAGAAGTTTCTCGGTATCGGCGCGAGCTCCTTCGTGCGGATGCGCCAGCGCTGGGGCTGGCCCCCGCGCCAGGCGGCGCTCGCCGAGAACGCCTTGAGCAAGGCCGGCAAGGACAAGGGTGGAATCGCGGGCCTGCACAAGGCCGCGGCCGCTTCCGTGAACGATGCGGCGCGGGCCCTGGCCCAGGCGACGCGGGCGCAGATCGACGCGCTCATGGACGAGCAGCGCACCGGACGCGCCAAGGATCACGACAAGACGGCCCGCAGGCTCGCCTCCTATGCCAAGACGCTGGCAGCCGCCCGGGCCCTGCTGGAACAGGAAGGCATGCCGCTCGATGAAACCGGGCACAACGACAGACCACGACGCAGCCTCCACGAGCTGCGCGACGAACTTGCTCACCATCTTGACCGGGTTATCGCGGAAGAGGAGGCTCGCGGACGCGACGGCATCCTGGTCTGAGGACGATTTCGAACAGGTCCTGCGGCACTGGCCGATCCGCTGCCGTCCCGAGCAGCGCCTGCCGGGCCTGGCGCGTACGCACCCGCCCTGGACGACCTGGCTCATGCTCGGCGGACGCGGAGCGGGCAAGACCCGCACCGGCGCCGAATGGGTGCGCGGAATCGCGCTCGCGGCACCCGACTTCGCGCATCACGCCTCGCGGCGCATCGCGCTGATCGGCGAAACCTTTTCCGATGCGCGCAACGTGATGGTGGAAGGGCCGGCGGGCATTCTCTCCATCCATGCGCGCCATGAGCGGCCCGTCTGGTCGCCGTCGCTGCGCAAGCTCGAATGGCCGAACGGCGCGGTGGCTCATGTGTTCTCGGCCGAGGATCCCGATTCCCTGCGCGGTCCGCAATTCGACGCCGCCTGGGCGGACGAGCTCGCCAAGTGGAAGCAGGTGGACGAGACCTGGGACATGCTGCAGTTCGGCCTGCGCCTCGGCGAGCATCCGCGCCAGATGGTGACGACGACGCCGCGCCCGATCCCTCTGATCAAGCGCTTCCTCGCCGACCCAATGGTAGCCGTGTCGCGCGTGCGCACCTCGGACAACGCGGAGAACCTGGCGCCCGTCTTCCTCGACACCGTGATGCGCCGCTATGCCGGCACGCGCCTCGGGCGGCAGGAACTCGACGGCGACATCATCGAGGATCGTCCCGACGCATTGTGGACGCGCGACATCATCGAAGCGAGCCGCGTCTCCATTGCGCCGCCGCTTCTTCGCATTGTCGTCGCCGTCGATCCGCCAGCCTCGTCGTCGAAGCGCGCCGATGCCTGCGGGATCGTCGCCGCCGGCGTGGACGACAGCGGCGTCGCCTATGTGCTGGAGGATGCGACGGCCTCGGGATTGAAGCCGCCGGACTGGGCCGCGAAGGCGGTGGCGCTGTATCGACGCCTCGAGGCCGATGCGCTCGTCGTCGAGACGAACCAGGGCGGCGAGATGGCGACCGGCGTGATCCGCGAGGTCGATCCGTCCGTGCCCGTCACGAGCGTGCGCGCCACGCGCGGCAAGTATCTGCGCGCGGAGCCGGTCTCCGTGCTCTACGCACAGGACCGCGTGCGCCATGTGGGCGCGCTGCCGGAACTCGAGGATGAACTCTGCGACTTCGGCCCCGGCGGCCTCACCTCGGGCCGTTCGCCCGACCGCATGGACGCGCTCGTCTGGGCGCTGACCGAGCTGATGCTGCGGGAGAAGCGCGAGCCGCGGGTGAGGGTGTTGTGAGGGACGGTGCAGCTGTGTGCGGCTTGCGGTTTTCTCGCCGTCATCGCCTCCCCGGATGTGATCCGGGGAGGCGATGACGTGAAGGGTGTCATCCCTTCTCAGTACGGCAGGCAAAAAAACGCCCCAGCCAGAGTAAAGCGTTCACGCAGATCTCCAGCCGGGGCGCCGTGACTCCCGTAGGGGCAAAGAATGGAGCCACCGCGCATAAGCTATTTCGCGGCCGGCAATCCTCAACGTGTCCTGATGGAGTGAGCCTTTCGAGCGCGCCTTTCTCGAAAGAGGTGTGGCGTTAGCTGGATGGGATTTCTGCAGGTGGGAGCGCGGTTCGCTCTCCTCGCATGTCCGGCTCCTGAAGGACTGTCGGTGATAGCGGAAAATCGTCAGGGAACCGCCCGCCATTGACGGGGTTGAAGCAATATGCCAGATTTGGCATACAACCGATGCGCGGGGGCGGTGCACTCAAAGTGCCAATGATCAAGCCAGACGTGGCGTAAAAAGACTTAGGGGGCTGAGATGAAGCCGCTGCATTGGGTCGGTTCGAGCCTCAAGGCTATCCGTTCCTTCCCCGAGGACGTTCGGGCAGAGGTCGGCTACTCCATCTACCTTGCCCAGGTTGGCGACAAGGCTGCGAACGCAGTTCCGATGCTGGGCTTCGGCAGTGCCAAGGTCTTGGAAGTGGTGATCGATGAGGATGGCGATACCTATCGTGCCGTTTATACGGTCAAATTCCGGCATGCAGTTTATGTGCTGCATGCCTTTCAAAAGAAGTCCAAGAAAGGGATCTCTACCCCTAAGCCCGATCTCGATCTCATCAAAGATCGCCTGAAGGCAGCAGAGGCCCATCATGCTTCGACTTACAAAGTTGAGAGGAGAGATAAATCAAATGAGCACGGAGCTTAAGGATGCTGAGGTCATGGTCCATGACAGCGCCGGCAATGTGTTTGTCGATCTTGGCCTTCCCTCAACACCAAAAGATCTTCTCAAAGTGGCAATTGCCAGAGAGATTACTAACACGCTTTTAAAGAAGAAGCTTACCCAAGTAGATGCTGCAAAGTTGATCGGTATAGATCAGGCCAAGGTGTCGGCATTGATGAGGGGAAGGCTGAAAGGATTTTCAGTCGAGCGCTTGATCAATATTCTCGTTATGCTTGGTAGGGATGTCAATATTAACATTCCTCAAGTATACAAAGACGAACCTGGTACTATTCAAGTGAATGCGGCTTAAGCAAAAGGGCGGATAATCCGCCCTTTTCGAGTTATTCTTAGCCGCTGGAAGGCTGGGGCGGATGGCAGTCCATCCGTGCCGATCCGCCCCGCCATCTGCCTCATGCCGTCCCGAATAGGAGGAAGGACGACAGAGCTGGGAAATCGATGGTCGCGCCAGCCGAGAGGGGAGACCAGCTCGGCTGGCGCGTGAATGTCGCCGGTTGCCCCTGCAACACTTGAAGATTACTCCACGGCCCATGACCGTCCAATGACAACCCGGCAGGAATTGCCTGCTTCTTCGCCATCCTGTGCGGAAACTCTCGCCAGTGTGAATCAACGCGAGGCAGATATGTTTCGTCGTAACGAAGCGCAGCGCCGCGTCGTCGCCGGCCTAAAGCATCGGACCCAAAAGTGGACTTGCACTTTTGGGATTCATCCGATGCTTCTTCTCTTGGCTGGCGCATCGGATGGACCGGAAAAACCGGATCCACTTTTCCGTCCGATGCGCTAGAGCGGATTCCACTTACGTGGAATCATCTCTATGCTTTGGTATGCCGCATTTTTGACGGCGAACCGGATCAACTTCGCCGAAAAATGCTCTAGCCCGGGCGATCATGGAGTGATGCGGCCCACGACCCGGAACGCGTCTGCCGCCGACGAGACCCAGGATTCCATCGCGGCCTTTCCCTGGAGCAGGGACTCGTCGCGAAGCAGGATATCCCGGAACACCGTTCCGTTCAGGAGGGTGAAGAGCACGAGGGCGGGCATCGCGAGGCGCAGCTGGAGGCCGATGGCGATCGTGACGCCGAAGACGAGTTCGAGGAGCACGATTCCGGGCGCGATGACCCAGGGATAGGGAACGCCGAGATCCCTCAACGTCCATATGCTGTCGTTCATCTGGTCGAGCTTGCTGATGCAGGGCAGCAGCAGAAGAGCTGCCAGCAAGAGCCTCACGCTCAGAGGATAGGGGCCCCGCATGGTCCGTCCGTTCGGCTGGGCTTTTGCGATGTAACGCAATCTAGTCACACCGGATGTGTGCCGTCAACGCCACGGCAAGCTGTTGTTTTTCAAGGAGATCGCATGTTGAAGAGATGGTCCCGGCGGTTTCGCGCGCCGCCTGACGTTAAGGCTTCCCGTACGCAAGGCGCCATCGCGCTCTATGTGGCCGGCCGCGCCGTATGGACGCCGCGCGATTATGCGGCACTGTCCCGCGAAGGCTTTCAGAAGAACGCCGTCGTGCATCGCGCCGTGCGGCTGGTGAGCGAGGCGGCGGCATCGCTGCCGCTCGTGCTCAAGAGCGGGGGCCGCGAGCTCTCGGCGCATCCGCTCCTGTCCCTGCTCGCGCGGCCCAATGCCCGCGAGGGCGGGCAGCGCTTCCTGGAGAGTCTCTACGGGCATCTCATGGTGTCCGGCAACGCCTATGTGGAGGCGGTGAGCCTCGACGGCGCGCCGCACGAGCTCCATGCGCTCCGCCCCGACCGGATGCGCGTGGTGCCGGATGCCGACGGCTGGCCCGCCGCCTACGAATACGCGGTCGGCACGCAGAGCGTCCGCTTCGCCATCCAGGGCGACGACACGCCGGCGCCGATCCTGCACCTCACGCTGTTCCACCCGGTGGACGACCATTACGGCCTTTCGCCCATGGAGGCGGCCGCGACCGCGCTCGACATCCACAACGCGGCGGGCGCCTGGAACAAGGCCCTGCTCGACAACGCCGCGCGGCCTTCCGGCGCGCTCGTCGTCGGCGGCGCGACCCTCACCGATGCGCAGTTCGACCGGCTGAAGAGCGAGCTCGAAGCGAATTACCAGGGCGCCGGCAATGCGGGGCGCCCGCTGCTCCTCGAGGGCGGGCTCGACTGGAGGCCGCTGTCGCTCTCGCCGAAGGACATGGACTTTGTGGAGGCGAAGGCGGCGGCCGCCCGCGAGATCGCGCTCGCCTTCGGCGTGCCGCCGCTGCTGCTCGGCCTTCCCGGCGACAGCACGCATGCGAACTACGCCGAGGCCAACCGCGCCTTCTACCGCCAGACGGTGATTCCACTCGTGAAGCGCACGGCGGATTCGCTGGTGCACTGGCTGGCGCCCGCCTATGGCGAGCCGCTGCAGCTCGAACCCGACCTCGACGCCATCGAGGCGCTCGCCGATGAACGCGAAAGCCTGTGGCGGCGCGTCTCGTCGGCGGCGTTTCTGTCGGATGACGAGAAGCGCGAGGCGGTGGGGTACGGGCGCAGCGAGGGCAAGGGGAGGGGAGAGCAAGCGTGAATGCGATGGCGTGCTCGCTCTCATTCACCCCTCTGTCGTCATGGCCGGCATCGTGCCGACGTTCCACGGCTTCCGTTCAAACCCTCAGCCCTCATCCTGAGGAGGTCGCGGAGCGACCGTCTCGAAGGATTGTTCAGCGCGCACTGGAACCTCCTTCGAGATGCGGCTGACGCGGCTCCTCAGGATGCGGTGAGAGTGCGTTGAAGCAGGATCAGGAGCACAGGTCCCCGGATCAAGTCCGAGCCGGCGAGGACGTGGAGCGTGCCATCCGGGATGACGCTTCGTGACAGCGAACGCGCGACCGAACCGCCTGAACCGCCCAGACTCTTTCGATCCTCACATCCCGCAATTCGCGCCCTCAACGGAGTTTCTTGCGAGAACAAATCATGAACACATTCGACCAGATCACCGAGACCGTCATCCGGCGCGGGGATCTTGCCCATCTCGCCCTGTTCGTCTGGGCGAGCGGGGCGTCCGCTCTGCTTGCCATGACCCTGCGCGATCTGTTCGCGGCCAATCGCCGGTTCGACGCGTTCGTGCGCGAGCTGTCCCTCTTCAACCGCCGCCATTCGGGAGATCCTCCATGACCCGCCCCATCGCCCGCAATCCCCGCAAGCCGAAGGCCGCGCGGGACGGGCAGAGCCGCGCCGCGCTCGTGTTCCGCGACTTCGTGCGCCAGCTCGAGAAGCTCGATGCCAAACCGCCGAACACGGCGCGCGGAGCCGCGCGATGAGGCCGGGCCTTCCCGTCATCCAGGAGCGGAAGTTCCTCGGCGAGCCGCTGAACGCGGTCGATGCGGACGGCGTGTTCGAGGGCTATGCCAGCCTGTTCGGCAAGGCCGATCTCGGCAAGGACGTGGTCATGGCCGGCGCGTTCTCGGACTCCCTGCGCAAGCGCGGCGCGCGGGACGTGCGGCTGCTCTGGCAGCACGATCCGGGCCAGCCCATCGGGCGCTGGCTCCTCATCGCGGAGGACCGGCGCGGCCTGCGGGTGCGCGGCAAGCTCAACCTCGCCGTGGAGCGGGCGCGGGAGATCCACGCGCTCATGCGCGACGGCGCGGTCGACGGGCTCTCCATCGGCTTTCGCGTCGAGCGCGCCCGCGCCGAGCGGCCCACGGGCCTGCGCCGGCTGGAGAAGCTCGACCTGTGGGAGATCTCCGTCGTGACCTTCCCGATGCTGCCCGACGCCCGCGTCGAAACCGTCAAGGAGGCGGCGCCGGCGCTTGCCGCCAGGATCCGCCGGGCGGCGGTCCGATTATTGTCCTGAACCTAGTCCGTGGGAGCGCGTTACATGAGGGCCCGCATGGATGCGGAGGCGGCGGGTCTCCTTCCGGGAGGAAGGTGTCCGATCTCCGCGTATAGCGCATCGTGCGGAAAAGTGGGCCCGGTTTTCCGCGATCAACGATGCGCCACTTGAGGGATTGAGCATCGAATCGATCCCAAAAGTGCAAGCCCACTTTTGGGTCCGATGCTCTAGGAGGTTTTCATGAAGAAGCTCGCCTTCGTCGCGCTCCTCGGCCTTGCGGCCGCGGCCTGCACCACCACGGAAGAACGGGTCGGCGGCGCCGCCGTCGGCGCAGGCGTCGGCGCGGTGGCAGGGCCCGTCGGCGCGGTAGCAGGTGGCGCGGTCGGCGCGGCAACCGGACCGACGGTCGCGCGATCGGCCCGCCGCACGGCACGGCGCATGTAAGCATTCCCGTCTCCGGGAAATAAACGGGCCCGCCCTCCGGCGGGCCTTTTTCGTCCGAGCATCGGACCTAAAAGTGGTTCCACTTTTAGGATTCATCCGATGCTCATTTCCTAAGCTGGCGCATCGTTCAAAGCGGAAAACCGGGCCCACTTTTCACTGACGTGGCCCTACGGGTCGCTGACTCGGCCCTCTGGGTCCGCACGATGCGCCGGCCCCTTGTCAAACCGAATGATTGATATGATCCCCATTGCAGACACCAAATCCGTTTCCGACGATGTCGCCTCGGCGTTCGAGGATTTCGCCCGCGCCTTCGAGGCGTTCAAGGACGCCAACGACACGCGCCTGTCCGAGATCGAGACGCGCCTGTCGAGCGACGTGGTGACGGAGGAAAAGCTCACCCGCATCGACACCGCGCTCGACGACGCCAAGCGGCGTATCGACCGCCTCTCCCTCGACCGCTCGCGCCCGCCGCTCGGCGGCCAGGACAATGCGCGCGATCCCGCCAGAGGCGAGCACAAGGCGGCGTTCCATTCCTATATCCGCACCGGCGAGGCTTCGGGCCTGAAGCGGCTCGAGGAGAAGGCCCTGTCCGCGGGGTCGGGCCCCGACGGCGGCTATCTCGTGCCCGACACGGTCGAGAGCGAGGTCCTGCGCCGCCTTTCCGCCGTCTCGCCGATCCGCGCCATCTCGTCCGTGCGGGTGATTTCCGGCGGCCAGTACAAGCGCGCCTTCTCGACCACGGGCCCGGCCACGGGCTGGGTCGGCGAGACGGCGGCCAGGCCCCAGACCGCGAGCCCGACGCTCTCCGAGATGAGCTTCCCGGCCATGGAGCTCTATGCCATGCCGGCCGCGACCCAGACCCTTCTCGACGACGCGGTGGTCGACATCGACCACTGGATCGCCGAGGAGGTCGAGGCGGCCTTCGCCGAGCAGGAGAGCACCGCCTTCGTGATGGGCGATGGCGTCAACAAGCCCAAGGGCTTCCTCTCCACGCCGACCATCGAAGAGGAGGTCTGGGAATGGGGCAAGCTGGGCACGGTGCGCACCGGCGGCGCGACCTTCCCGGCCGCCAACCCGTCCGACGTGCTCGTGGACCTGATCTACGCGCTGAAAAGCGGCTATCGCCAGAACGCCTCCTTCGTCATGAACCGCAAGACGCAGAGCACGATCCGCCGGTTCAAGGACGATAACGGCCAGTATCTCTGGGCCCCGCCCGCGAGCGTCGGCCAGGCGGCGACCCTGATGGGCTTCCCCGTCGTCGAAGCCGAGGACATGCCGGACATCGCGGCGAATGAATGCGCGGTCGCCTTCGGCGACTTCAAGCGCGGTTACCTCATCGTCGACCGCGCCGGCATGCGCGTGCTGCGCGATCCCTATTCGGCCAAGCCCTACGTGCTGTTCTACACCACCAAGCGCGTGGGCGGCGGCGTGCAGGATTACGCGGCGATCAAGCTGCTGAAGTTCGCCGCTTAAACGCTCAGCGGCGTGAGGGCTGACTCACTGGAGCTTCCGTCCATGCCCCGTTCGTTGCGCTGAGGCCCCGCATGGCCGAGGCGATCCAGCCGGTGTGCTCGACGATCGGGGTGACGGCCGTAAGGCCGCCGCAGGCGCTCGACCGGCGGCTGCGCAGGGGGCCGCTCGACCAGCTCGTGATGCCGTAGATCTGGTATCCCGCCGAGGTCGCGGCCAGGATCGGCCCGCCGGAATCGCCCCGGCAGGCGCCGGCTCCGGCCGTCTCCGCCAGCCGGTCGCGGTCGACGACGATCAGGACGCGGTTCGCGACCTCGATGGGGCCGAGCGACACCAGGTTGGTCTGGCGAAGCGTCCGGGCGGTGCCCCTGGCCCGCTCGGACAGGACTCCGAACCCGGCGATCGTCACACGGTCGCCCACGTCGATCCGGCCCGCCTGGGCCGGATCGAGGGCGAGGAAGTCGGAGCCGAGCGGCCGATCGAGCTTGACGATGGCCAGGTCGATTCCCGGCTGCGTGCGCGGTGTGGTGCCGGGCACGAAGGCGGGATGGATGGCGAGCGAGGCGACGTTGAACCGCTGCTGCCTGAAGGCGCGGTCGAGCGCGGTGACGCGATAGGCGGCGCGGTCCGTCATGCAATGGGCGGCGGTGAGCACGAGGTCCGGCCCGACGATCACGCCGGAGCAGAGCTCGCCGGTTGAGCTCTCGATGAAGACGACGGAGCGCCGCAGCCCGTTCGGGTCGCGCGACGTGCTGCCCTGCAGGATGGCCCATGCGGGAGTGGCAACCAGGGTGAAGACCGCAAGGGCGAGAGCTGGCAGAGCGCGCATGGGATGATGATGCCGTGAGGGGAGAGGATTTTTTAAGGCAAGGCCCCGGCCGTCAGGATAGTTCCGGTCTCTTAGGAATTTCTAAAGGGTTGGATCGGGGGCAGGGTCGCAGAGCGAGAAATCCGCGTCTGGCATCATGCGGCGTCATCGCCTCCCCGGATCAAGTCCGGGGATCGGTGCCGCTGATCCCGCTTTCCACATACTCTCACCTCATCCTGAGGAGGTCGCGCAGCGACCGTCTCGAAGGAGGCTCCAGTGCTCTCTTGATCCTCCTTCGAGACGCAGCCTGCGGCTGCTCCTCAGGATGAGGACAGAGGGAGCCGAAGCCGGATTGACGGCGCGGATGGCCATGACGAAAGGTGAGGCCTGCTCGGCGATTGCCTTCGAGTCCGACACCCTAATCGCCGGCCCATAAGGCTGCGCGGTTCCAGCCCTTCAGGATCCGGTCGATCCATTCGCGCTGCGGGCCGACGAGGATGCCCTGCGTCACGCCTCCGCAGCTTCGGCCTTTTCCCGGCGACGACCAGCTCGTGATGGCCGCGACGGAGGTTCCCGACGCCATCGGCCCGCCGGAATCGCCCTGGCAGGCGCTTGCCGAGCCGGAGCCCTCGGCCCAGAGCAGGATGCGGCTCGGGCCATAGGGCTCGACGGCGGTGAGCGACGCGGTGCGGAACGTGCCGGAGGTCTTGGCATCGCCCTCACGGGACAGCCCATAGCCGCCGACCACGACGGGATTGTTCTCCGCGACCTTCGCGGGCGAGAGCGTCGCCCGCTCGAAGCGGGCGGGCAGGGCCTCGGGAATGCGCACCAGGGCGAGATCGATGGAGCGCTTCCGCGTCTCGATGGCCTTCGCGTTGTAGCCCGGATGCACCGCCTTCGCGGCGGGCGCGATCAGCACGGGCTCGCCGGTCTCGTCGCGAAAATGCACCCGGTGCTCGGCGGCGCCCGTCACGCAATGGGCGGCGGTGAGCACCACGTCCTTCGCCAGCACGACGGCGCTGCAGACGCCGCCGTTCGAGCTCAGGACCATCACGCTCCGGCGGGCGAGGGGACCTTGATCCTCGGCGCCGCCGACAACGGCTTTCGCCTCCGCGGCCAGGAGCGGCAGGGCGAGACAGAACATAACCAGACGTTGCATGACTAAAATCAAGGATTCCTGTTCACGATGATTCCCATATTCATCAGCGGCCCCGCCGTCGAGCCCATATCGCTCGGCGAGATGAAGGCCTATCTTCGCCTCGACGACGATGACGCCACGCAGGACGACCTGATCGCGGGGCTCGTCAGGGCCGCGCGCCTCATGGTCGAGGCGGCATCGCGCCGGATCCTGATCGAGCAGAGCTGGCGCGTGGTGATGGATTGCTGGCCCGCCGGCGGGACGATCCTGCTGCCGCTCTCGCCGCTGATCGCGGTCGACGGGATCACGGTGACGGACGCATCGGGCAACGCGTCCGACGTTCCGGCCGGCGCCTTCGAGGCGGATGCCTTGAGCGATCCGCCGCGCATCGCGATTGCCGGCGCGCCGGAGCCGGGCAAGCCCCGCAACGGCATCTCCATCGCGCTGCGGGCGGGCTACGGGGCCGCCCCCGAGGCAGTGCCCGCCACGCTGAAGCTCGCGATCCGCATTCTCGTCGCGCATTGGTTCGAGAACCGCGGCGACGTGGCCGGCGAGCAGTTCCTCCCCCCGGAGGCGCTCGCGCTTGTCGCGCCGTTTCAACGGATGCGGCTGTGACGATCCTCCCCTGTCATCCCGGCGGCCGTAAGGCCGGGAATGACATCCTCCACGTCATGGCCGGCGTGTCCCGGCCATCCCGATCCGAAAAGCGCATCGCCTCTCGTTATCGAGAGCACCGGCACGGGTCCCCTGATCAGGTCCGGGGAGGTGATGACCTGTGATTCATCGACTTCTGCATTTGCCCCCAAAGACATTGCCATGAAAACCAAACCTGTTCCCATCGGCGCGCGGGCGCGCCGGTTCGTGCTCGAAATGCCGCTCGAGCGGCCCGACGGCTTCGGCGGCGTGATCCGCACCTACACGTCCGGACCCCAGCTCTGGGGCGCCATCGAGATGCTGTCCGGAGCCGAGCGCGTGCGGGCGGACCGGCCCGAGCAGAGCCTCACGCACCGCATCACCCTGCGCTATCGCGAGGGCGTGACCGGCGCCATGCGCCTGACCTCGGGGCTGCGCCGCTTCGCCATCCGGGCGGCGTCCGATCCGGACGGCTCGAAGCGCGATCTCGTCTGCCTCGTCGAGGAGATGCGGGCATGACGAGCCCGGTTCTCGCCCTGCGCCGCGCCATCCTCGACGCGGCGGCCGCGGATGCGGAGCTGTTGGCGCTCATGGGCGGCAGCTTACGCCTCTATGACGAGCCGCCGCGCGGGTCCGAGCCGGTCTATGCCCTGTTCTCGGACGTGCGCGCGACCGACTGGTCCACCGACCACGACCGCGGCCACGAGCAGAATCTCGGCATCGTGGTGTGGTCGGAGCGCGGCGGCGCGCGCACGGCGCTGGCCGTCGCCGAGCGCCTGGACGCGATCCTCGACGATGCCGCGCTGGCGCTCGACGGCCACCGCCTCGTCAACCTGCGCGTCACGGAGCTCGCCTCCGAGCGCGACAGGGACACTCAGCTCACTCGCGTGACCCTGCGCCTGCGCGCGGTCACGGAGGTGGCGTGATCGATATGCGTTGCTCCCTCCCCGCAAGGGGGGAGGGAAGAAGACCTCCTCGCGCAGAAACTCTTCCCTCATCCAACAAAGGACATCCCATGCCTGCTCAGAAGGGCAAGGACCTGCTCATCAAGATCGGCGATGGCGGCACCGGCTTCGTCACCGTGGCGGGCCTGCGCACGCGCCAGATCGCCTTCAATGCCGAGACCGTGGACGTGACCCATGCGGAATCCGCCGGGCGCTGGCGCGAACTGCTCGCCGGAACCGGCGTGCGCCGCGCGTCGATCTCCGGCTCCGGCGTGTTCAAGGACGAGGCCTCCGACGCGCGCATGCGCCAGGCCTTCTTCGACGGGGACATTCTGGCCTACCAGATCGTCGTTCCCGATTTCGGCCGCATCGAAGGCCCGTTCCAGATCACCAGTTTGGAATATCGCGGCGATCACGCCGGCGAGGTCACCTTCGAGATGGCCTTCGAGTCCGCCGGGGCGCTGGCGTTCGTTGCGATGTAACGCGCGTGCAGTCGCGGCGCGTACGGAATTGAAACCCTCCTCGTCATCCCGGTCATGCCGCTTTAAACACCCTCTCACCTCATCCTGAGGAGCCGCAGAAAGCGGCGTCTCGAAGGAGGTTCCAGTGCTCTCTGGATCCTCCTTCGAGACGGTCGCTGCGCGACCTCCTCAGGATGAGGACAGAGGGAGACTGAGCCGGATGCGAAGGCGTGGATGGCCGCAACAAGTGCGGCCATGACGGGGTGGGAAAATCCTAAAGAAAAGGACTATGCATGCCCAACAGACGACGGGGCGAGGTGGCGCTGCAGCTCGGCGACACGCGCTATACGCTCTGCCTCACCCTCGGCGCGCTCGCCGAGCTCGAAGACGCTTTCGGCGTGCAGGATCTCATGGCCCTGGGCCAGCGCTTCGGCTCGGGCCGCCTCTCGAGCCGCGATCTGCTCACGCTGCTCGCCGTGGCGCTGCGCGGCGGCGGACATGCGATGAGCGACGCCGAGGTGGCGCGGCTGCCGCTGCATGACGGGATCGAGCCCGTGGCCGCGGCGCTGGCCGATCTTCTCGTCATGACCTTCGGCGGAGGCGAGGGATCGCCAAACCCTCCATAGCGCATCGTTCCGCGAAGAACGATGCGCCCTCCATAGACGGGAGCATCGGACTGATCCCGAAAGTGGAATCCACCTTAGGGGCCGATGCTCCGACCGCAGGATGCGAACGCGAGCCTCACGCCTTCCCCTGGGACGATGCGCTGACGCTGGGCTTGAGCATTCTGCGGTGGAGCCCGGAAACCTTCTGGCGCGCGACGCCGCGTGAATTGATCGCGGCGTGGGACGGATTGCACGGAGGGCGAAAGAGCGAGCCCGCGTTGAGCGGCGATCTCAGGCGGTTGATGGCGGCGTTTCCGGATGGGTGAGAGACTTCTTATTCGACGGCTACCTGGATCTTGCCTTTATATTTGACACCTTTCAGATCCAAACACTGAATATAGAGTTCTTCTTCGAGATAGCCGGCGATGTTGACATGCGCCGATGCTGACGCTTTGGCGGCTTCATAGCGGCATTCCTTCCAAACCCGCTCCCAGCGCTCCGGAGACATATTGCCTGTATCGAATTGCAGCTGAGTTTTATGCCTTTGAAAACAGCCGCCGAGCGTCAGCACCAGAATGCTGCATATTAAACAGAGCCGGGAACGAGCGTTCATGGCTTCGATCCTCAAGAATGGGAAAATGATAAGGAGATTTGCTTGAGCGATAATCGGCCTAAGAGCCCCATTTCACTTACCGATCCCATCGACGATGATCGCAAACGCCAGCTCACCACTCTCATTGGCCTCTCCGAAAAGTTCGGCGATTCCCTGTCCAATGCTTTCGCCAAGAATATCGCGGAAGGCAAGAAATTTGATAACGTTATAAAGTCTGTCCGACAATCCCTTGTGGAAACGGGGTTGCGCCTGGCGCTGGCGCCCCTGCAGATGGCCCTGAGCCAGAGCGTGAAGGGGATGATGACGGGCTCCCTGCAGGGATCGCTGCCGCTCGATGGCGGCGGGCTGCTCGGCGGCCTCGTCAAAGGGCTGGGTTCGATCGTCGGCTCGCTCTTCGGGGCCGGAGGCTCCGCCTTCGCGAAGGGCGGCGTGCTCTCGCGCGGCATGGTGATGCCGTTCGCGCAAGGCGGGGTGATCGGCGCGCCGACCTATTTTCCCCTCGGGCGCGGGCTCGGCCTCATGGGCGAGCAGGGCGCGGAGGCGGTGATGCCGCTGGCGCGGGGCCCGGACGGGCGGCTCGGCGTGCGCTCGGGCGGGGCAGGGCGTCCGGTTTCCGTCACCATGAACATTGCAACGCCCGATGCGGACAGCTTCCGCCGCTCCGAGGCGCAGGTCTCCGCCGCGCTGGCCCGGGCCGTCGCGCGCGGCCAGCGCGGGATGTAGGTCTCACTTGGCGCATCGTGCGAAAAAGTGGACCCGGTTTTTCGCGAAGAACGATGCGCCAGTTTAGAAATTGAGCATCGGATCCGATGCTCTCGCGCATCGGACGGAAAAGTGGATCCGGTTTTTCCGGTCCATCCGATGCGCCAGCCAAGAGAAGAAGCATCGGATGAATCCCAAAAGTGCAAGTCCACTTTTGGGTCCGATGCTTTAGCCGCCCGCGCCGTCGAGCATCGCCATGATCTCGTCCTTGATCCGCAGGCGGCGGCGCTTGAGCTCCTCCTCGACCTCCTCGGGCTTCGGCTCCACCCGGGTCTCGATCCGGTGGATGGTGCGGTTCAGCTCGTCGTACTCGTCGTAGAGCCGCGCGAAGCGATTGTTGCTCGTCTTGAGCTGGTGAATCCGGTCGCGCTTGTCGGGGAAGTCGTCCGCGAGGTCGTTGGGAGCGTTGCTCATCGCCGGCTTTCTCCTGGGTGGGGCTCTTGGGTGAGGATCTCCGGGTCAACGCCACCCTCATTCTTTCGTTTCACATCCGCAAAGGACCGATCATGGCCTCCGATTTCCACGAGGTCCGCTTCCCGCTCGATGTCAGCCTCGGCAGCCGGGGCGGGCCGGTGCGGCGGACCGATATCGTCACGCTTTCCTCGGGCCGCGAGCACCGCAACAGCCGCTGGGCCGGGTCCCGCCGCCGCTACGATGCGGGCCTCGGCGTGAGGACCGTCGACGCGCTGCATACGGTGATCGCCTTCTTCGAGGAGCGGCGCGGCCGGCTCCACGGCTTCCGCTTCCGCGACCGCACCGATTGGCGCTCCGGCCCGCCGTCCAAGGAGCCGACGCCGCTCGACCAGCGCATCGGCACCGGCGACGGGCAGGCCTCGCGCTTCCCGCTGGTGAAGACCTACGGCGCGTCGTTTGCGCCCTACAGCCGCCCCATCGCCAAGCCCGTGGGCGGAACCGTGCGGGTGGCGCTCAACGGGATCGAGCAGAGCGTCGGCTCCGCCTTCAACTGCGATCCCACCACGGGCATCGTGACCTTCACGGCCGCTCCGCCGGCGGGCGCTCTCATCACCGCGGGCTTCGCCTTCGACGTGCCGGTGCGCTTCGACACGGACGAACTCGACATCGACCTCTCCACCTTCGACGCCGGCGGCATCCCGCAGATCCCGCTGATCGAGATCGTGCCTTAGACACGGCGAGGGCTATCATGCGCACCATCCCTGAAAACCTCGCCGCCCATCTGGCCGACGGGGCGACGACGCTCTGCCATTGCTGGAAGCTCATCCGGCGCGACGGGGCGGTCTTCGGCTTCACCGATCACGACCGCGATCTTGCCGTCAACGGCACCGTCTATGCCGCGCGGACCGGGCTCGAGGCCGCAGAGGCGAGTGCCGAACTCGGCTTCGCGGTCGGCGGCGGCGAGGTGTCCGGCGCGCTCGTCTCCGCGGGGCTGACCGAGGACGACATCTCCTCCGGCCTCTACGACGATGCGAGCGTCGAGACCTGGCTCGTCAACTGGAGCAACGTGGACGAGCGCATGCTCCTCGACATCGGCTCCATCGGCGAGATCCGCCGCGCCGACGGCGGCTTCGTCGCGGAGGTGAGGGGTCTCATGCACCGTTTCGACGAGGAGCGCGGCCGCCTGTTCCGCGCCACCTGCCATGCCGATCTCGGCGATGCGCGCTGCGGCATCAACCTCTCCTCCGGCGCCTATTCGGCAACCGGCACCGTCACGGCGACGGACGGAGCGCTGACCATCGCGGCCTCCGGCATCGGCTTTGCGGACGGATGGTGCACGGCGGGCCAGCTCACCTGGACGAGCGGCGACAATGCCGGGCTGTCGGTCGAGATCAAGGTGCATCGCGCGATCAACGGCACGGACGAGTTCGACCTCTGGCAGCGCGCCCCGCAGGCGATCAAGCCCGGCGACACGTTCCACGCCACGGCGGGCTGCGACAAGACCCATGCCACGTGCCGGGCGAAGTTCAGGAACGCCGTGAACTTCCGCGGCTTCCCGCACATGCCCGGCAACGATTTCATCATCCGCATGCCGCAGCAGGGCGAGCCGGGACTCGATGGCGGGAGCTTCTTCAGGTGACATGCGCGCTTTCCCCTCCCCCTTGCGGGGAGGGGTGGCTGCGAAGCAGCCAGGGTGTCGGCGCCTGCCCTTGAGAGGCTATCGCCCACACCCCCACCTCCAACTCCTCCCCACAAGGGGGAGGAGGGCTTGTCGCGCGCTTTTAGACCGTCCTTTCTTTTCAGCAAACACTGCAATGCCCCAACCCCATCTCATCCTCACTGAGGCCCGTTCCTGGATCGGCACGCCTTACCGCCACCAGGCATCGCTGAAGGGCGTCGGCTGCGATTGCCTCGGATTGCTGCGCGGCGTGTGGCGCGAGGTCATGGGCGAAGAGCCCGAATTGCCGCCGCCCTATTCGCCCGACTGGGCGGAGGCCGGAGCCGACACGCTGCTCGCCGCCGCGCGACGGCACCTCGTCGAGGTCGCGGTTGATGCGTTCATCGCGGGCGACGTGCTGCTGTTCCGCTGGCGCGCGGCCATGCCGGCCAAGCACTGCGCCATCGCGACCTCGCCCGACACGATGATCCACGCCCATGACGGCGCGTCGGTGGCCGAGGTCGCGTTCCATCCCTGGTGGCGGCGCCACCTCGCCCATGCCTTTCGCTTTCCGGATAGACACTGATGGCCACAATCGTTCTTCAAACCGTCGGCGCCGCGGTGGGCGGCATGATCGGCGGCCCCATCGGGGCCATGGCCGGACGGGCCCTGGGAGGGCTCGCGGGCGCGGCCATCGACAACGCGCTGTTCGGCGGCGGCGACACGAAGCATGTCGAGGGCCCGCGCCTCAAGGACATCGACGGCCTCACCTCCACGGAGGGCGCGCCGATCCCGCGCGTCTATGGCCGCGCGCGCATCGGCGGGCAGCTCATCTGGGCGACGCGGCTCGAGGAGGTGGCGAACACGAGCACCGACCGCTCCAGCCAGGGCGGCAAGGGCATGAGCGGGCCGAAGACCAAAACCACCGCCTACTCCTATTTCGCGAACCTCGCGGTCGGCCTGTGCGAGGGCCGCATCGCCTATATCCGCCGCGTCTGGGCCGATGGGCGCGAGATCGATCTCAGCACCGTCACCATGCGCGTGCATGCGGGCAGCGAGACGCAGAATCCCGATCCGCTGATCGTCGCGAAGGAGGGCGCGCAGAACGCGCCGGCCTATCGCGGCCTCGCTTATGTGGTGTTCGAGCGCCTGCCGCTGGCGGATTTCGGCAACCGCGTGCCGCAATTCTCGTTCGAGGTGGTGCGGCCGGCCGACGGCCTCAACCGCATGATCCGCGCAATCTGCCTCATTCCCGGCGCGAGCGAGTTCGGCTACGACACGCTGCCCGTGTCGCAGGTGCTCGATCTCGGCAAGACGCGGCCGGAAAACCGCCACCAGATGCGGCGCGACACCGACGTTGCGGCATCCCTCGATGCCCTGGAGGCGCTCTGCCCCAACCTCAAGCGCGTCTCGCTCGTCGTGAGCTGGTTCGGCAACGACCTGCGCGCCGGATCCTGCCTCATCGAGCCGCGCCTGGACGTGAAGACCAAGGAGACGGATGGCGCCACCTGGTCCGTCGCGGGCCTGACGCGCGAGGATGCGAAGGTGGTCTCCCTCGTGAACGGGTCTCCCGCCTATGGCGGCACGCCCTCCGACGAATCCGTGAAGCGGCTGATCCGAAACCTGAAGGCGCGCGGGCTCGAGGTGGTGCTCTATCCCTTCGTGATGATGGACGTGCCCGCCGACAACGACCGGCCGAACCCCTATGGCGGCACGGGCCAGCCGCCCTATCCCTGGCGCGGGCGCATCACGTGCCATCCAGCGCCGGGCCGAAGCGGCTCGCCCGATGGAACGGCCGCGGCCGCGGCGCAGGTGGAGCCATGGTTCACCCGCTCTGCGGGCTTCAACCGCATGGTCGTTCACTATGCCAACCTCGCGGAGGATGCCGGCGGCGTCCATGGCTTCGTCCTGGGGAGCGAGCTCGTCGGCCTGACGCGGGTGCGTTCGTCGTCCGGCGTGTATCCCGCCGTCACGCGTCTCAAGGCGCTGGCGGAACAGGTGCGCGGGATCCTGCGCGCCTCCACGAAGATCGTCTATGCCGCTGACTGGACGGAGTACGGCGCCCATGTTCTCGATGGCGGCAACGAGGTCCGCTTTCCCCTCGACCCGCTCTTCGCCAGCGACGACATCGACGCGGTCGGGATCGACTACTACCCGCCGATCTCGGATTGGCGCGACGGCCCCAACCATGCCGATCTCGCAGCCGCCCGCAGCATCTACGATGTCGATTACCTGCGCGGTCGGCTCGGAAGCGGCGAGGCCTTCGACTGGTACTATGCCGATGCCTCCGAGCGCGCGGCGCAGGTCCGCCGTCCCATCACCGACGGGGCGTACGGCAAGCCGTGGACCTTCCGCGCGAAGGACCTCGTCTCCTGGTGGTCGAACCGGCACGTGGAGCGCGCGAACGGCGTCGAAAAGGAAGCGACATCCTGGAAGCCGCAATCGAAGCCGATATGGCTCACCGAAATCGGCATTCCCGCGGTCGACAAGGGCCCGAACGGCCCGAACGTGTTCCCCGATCCCAAATCGTCGGAATCGGCCTATCCGCCGTTCTCGCGCGGCGTGCGCGACGATCTCATCCAGGCGCGTGCGCTCGAAGCCATTCTCTCGCGTTTCGATCCTGCCCAAAGGGGCTTCGCCGCGGAGTACAATCCCGCCTCGTCGTCCTATAACGGGCGCATGGTGGACCCGGACAACGTCTTCGTCTGGGCCTGGGACGCGCGTCCCTTTCCGGCCTTTCCCGATTTCGACATTGTGTGGTCGGACGGTCCCAACTGGGAGACCGGCCACTGGATCACCGGGCGGATCGAAGGCGCGACCCTCGATCGCCTCATCGCGCGCATCCTGCGCGATTTCGGGCTCAGTGATCCCGGCGCCATTCCGGTCGACGGATTCGTGGACGGTTACGTGATCGACCGCCCGATGTCGCTGCGCGGAGCTCTCGAGCCCCTGCTGCGCCTCTTCGGCGTCGATGCGGTCGCGCGCGGCGGCGCCATCGCGTGGCAGGGGCGCGGCGGCCGCGCCGTCCTGCATCTGACGAAGGACGATCTCGTGCTCGGCGAGAAGGAGCCGTCGCTCAAGCTCACCCGCGCGCAGGAAACCGAACTGCCGCAGCAGGTGGAGATCGGCTTCACGGAGGGCGACACGGATTACCGGCGCGCCTCCGTGGCGTCGCGGCGCCTGTCTGGGGCGAGCCGCCGGGAGGCGAGGGCGGACAGCGCCGTCGTCACCCGCCGCGCCGAGGCGCAGCGCCTGGCGGATACTTGGCTGCAGGACCTGTGGGCCGGCCGCGAAGGCGCCGAGTTCGAGCTGTCGCCCCGGCGGATGGACCTGGAGCCCGGCGACGTGATCGCCGTTCCGACGGATGCGGGCGGGAAGTTGCATCGCATCGCGCGCATCGCCGACGGCCCGACGCGCAAGATCGTGACCCGCGCCGTCGAGCCTGCGGTGTTCGAGCGGCCGGGTTCTTCAAGTCCGAGACCGGTCAGGCGCCCGCCGCCGGTACCCGGCAAGCCGGTCGCCATCGTGCTCGACCTGCCTGCGGCTCTGAGTGATCCAACGCCTCTGCAATACATCGCGGTCGCGGCGGATCCCTGGCCCGGCGCCGTGACGATCTGGCGCTCCGGCAACAGCGCCGGCTTCGTGCCCATCCGCGTGATCGACCTGCCCGCCGTGATCGGGCGCACGAGGACGGCGCTCGCGCCGGGTCCGCTCTGGCGCTGGGATCCGCGCGCCGTGCTCGACGTGGAGATCTCCTCGGGCGCGTTGAGCTCCATCGACGACGAGGCCGCCCTCGGCGGGAGGAACCTGTTCGCCCTGCTGGGCCCGAACGGCCGATGGGAGATTCTCTCCGCCGCGCGGGCCGAGATGATCGGCGAGCGCACCTATCGGCTCTCGCGTTTCCTGCGCGGACTCGCGGGTTCCGAAGCCGAGGCAGGCCGCACTGTTCCTTCAGGAGCCTTGCTCGTCAAAATCGACGAGGCCGTCGTGCCTCTCACGGCGAGCCTTCAGGATCTGGGAGGGACCTGGCGCTACAGGATCGGCCCCTCGGGCCGGGACCATGCGGATCCTTCGGTCGCGGAGATCGTCGCGACAACCGGGCGGGAGGCCCTCAAGCCGCTGAGCCCCGTGCATGTCACGGCCCGTCGCGAAGCGGGCGGCATTCGCCTCCACTGGCTGCGCCGCACGCGCCGCAACGGCGATGGCTGGGAGGCGGCCGAGGTTCCGCTGGCCGAGGACATGGAGCGCTACGAGATCGACATCCTCAAGGGCGGCACCGTCGTGAGGACGCTCACCAGCACGCAGGCCTCCATTCTCTACGGCAATGCCGAGGAGGCGGCCGATTTCGGCGCGCCTCAATCATCGCTCAATCTCCGCATCGCGCAGATGAGCGCCGTGGCCGGGCGCGGCTTCGAGCGCCACGCGACGGTTGTTGTTGGCTGAACCGACGCGGCCTGTGCCAATGATCGACATCTCCTGAAACACAGACCTCCTCAGGATGAGGCGAGAATGTGTGGTGAAAGAGGGATCACCGGCACAAGGCCGGTAACGGTCTGAATTGGTGCATTCACGATTTCCCTTTCCCTTTCCGAGAAAAATCATTCGATGACATCGACACCTCATCTTTCCCTGCCGCTGCTCGCAGCCGCGCAGGCGCAGAAGCATGTCACCCACAACGAGGCGCTCGCGTCCCTCGATGCGCTCGTGCAGCTTGCGGTCAAGGAGCGCAACCGCGCCGCGCCGCCGGCCTCGCCCGCGGAGGGAGACCGCTTTATCGTCGGCGAAGGCGCGACGGGCGCCTTCGCCAACCAGGAGGGCAACATCGCCCTGTTCGATCTCGGGAGCTGGCGCTTCTTCACCCCGCATCCGGGCTGGCAGGCCTATGTGGAGGCCGAGGATGCGATCCTCGTTTTCGATGGGAGCGCTTGGAAGACGGCCGGCGCGGTTCCGGACGAGATCGACAACCTGCAGCGGCTCGGGCTCGGCACGACTGCCGACGACCTGAATCGCCTGTCGGCGAAGCTCAATGCCGCCTTGTTCTCCGCGCTCGCCCTCGAGGAGGGCGGAACGGGCGATCTGCGTTTCGTGCTCAACAAGAGCACGGAAGCCGCAATCCTGTCGCAGCTTTATCAGCGCGGCTACAGCGGGCGCGCGGAAACGGGCCTGATCGGCAGCGACGATTTCGCCATCCGCGTCTCTCCGGACGGAAGCGAGTGGCGCGACGCGCTGCGGGTGGATCGCCGGACGGGCGTTGCGTCCTTTCCCAGCGGCCTTGCCAACGTGCCGGGGCCGAACCTCCTGATCAACTCCGCCTTTCTCGTGAACCAGCGCAAGTTCACCGGAGGAGCGCTGGCTGCGAGCGCCTTCGGGTTCGACCGCTGGAAGGGCGGGCCGGACGGTTGCACGGTCAGCCGGGCGGCGGACGGCACGATTACGCTCACCGGCACGCTCGAGCAGGTGGTCGACGTGGCCCAGGCCGCAGCGGAGATCGGCGCAGCCAGTTTCGCGGGCGCGACCCTGACGCTTTCGGTCGAAGACCCGTCGGAGCCTTTGCCTGTCCTCATCGGCTCGAAAGCCGCCACCATCCCGGCCGGTTCCGGCCGCCGCTCGGCCAGCGTGACGCTCGACGGATCGGAGACCGGCAACATCGCGGTGCGGCTCCAGCCGTCCGGCCCGTGCTCCTTCAAGCGCACGAAGCTGGAGGTGGGGGCGCATGCGACCCCGTGGACGGGCCTGCCGCCCGACATCGAGGAACTCCGCTGCAGGCGCTACTACCAGCGCCTCGCAACGACCGGCGGAGCGCCGGCGGCCCTCGGCGCGTTCGGCCAGCGCATCATGACCTTCAACATCGACATCCCCTGCACCCTGCCGGTGCCGATGCGCGCGGATCCGTTGGTGACGACGAGCGGGTTCGGCTGGGCGAACGGTTTTCCGAGCGGCAACCAGGTCGGCTTCTACAACAATACCGGCGCGGCCTGGGTATCGCTCTTGGGATCCCTGACGGTGACGACCCTGATGCCGGTGAGTTCGTCCTGCATCATTCTGAGGCTTCAGGCGGGGACGTCCTTCAGCGGCACGTCCGGCGGAGTCGGCAACCTCTACCTGGGCAATCTGGCCTTCATCGCCCTGCAGGCCGAACTGTAAGGGCGGGCGCATGACAGCTTCCCCCTCGCGCTTCGAGCAGGCCGTCGGACAGGTGCTGAGGCATGAGGGCGGGTTCGTCCAGCACCCTCGCGATCCGGGCGGAGCGACCAAGTTCGGCATCATGCGCGATACGCTCTCCCGGGCGAAGAAGCGTCAGGCCTCCGTCGACGACGTCCGCCGCCTTACCCCTCAGGAGGCCATCGCTATCTACCGGCGGCTGTACTGGGACGCGGTGCGCGCCGACGAGCTTCCGCCGGGGCTCGATCTCGCCGTCTTCGACCTCGCGGTCAATTCCGGCCCTGCGCGGGCCGTGAAGATGCTGCAGGCGGCTCTCGGGAGCGAGGCGGATGGAATCGTCGGGCCGGTCACGCTGGGCGCAGCCCTTGCGGCCGATGTCCCGGACGTCATCCGCCGGCTCACGAAAGCCCGCCTCGGCTTCCTCGGCCGCCTCGCCACCTGGCCGGTTTTCGGTCCCGGCTGGCGCAGGCGCGTCCTTTCCATCGAGCAGGAGGCTCTCCGGCTCGCATCCCCTCCATCCTCGTCTTCAAGGAATGTTTGACATGTTCGATACCAAGACCATTCTCGCCAGCCGCACGGTCTGGGCCAACGTGATCGGGCTCGGGGCCCTCGTTCTCGGCCTGCTCGGCTTCGACGGCTCGGCCCTCGCCACGGGAGCCTTCGAAGAGGCGCTCGTCCAGCTCGTCGCCGCCGGGAGCTTCATCGCCTCGACGGTCTTCCGGATCCTGGCCACGAAACAGATTCTGAATTAGAAGCATTTTCAGAGGGTTGGGGCCGGGTTCCCCTCCCGGATCCGGTCCCGGGCATGTTCAGAATTCGTTCATTGCTGCAAGGGCATGGTCCGGTCATGCGTCTGGTCTGGTTGGCGATAGGGTTGTGGGGAATGATGGGGGCGGCGTGCGCGCAGAGTGCGGCGGCGGCCCTCAAGAACTGCCTGCCGCCGCGCGAGATGCAGGAGGCCGTGGCTGCAAAGGGTGTCGTCGCGCCGGCTTCAGCCGTGATGGCGGCGCGGCGCCAGGTGCCCGGAGCGGACGTGCTCCGGGCCAGCCTCTGCCGCAACAGCAATGATCTTGTCTATGTGATCTCGGTCTTGCAAAAGGACGGTCGCATCGTGCAAGTGATGATCGACGGCCCTTCCGGGCGCGTGAAATCGGTCCGCTAGCGCATCGCGCAAACCTCCGGTTTCCCGCTCGGACGATAGGCCGATGCTCAGGAGAAAGCTCGAACCGTGCGCCTACTCGTTGTCGAGGATGACAGAACCCTCAATAAGCAGATCGTGACTGCCCTTGAACAGGCGGGCTACGCGGTGGATGCCGCCATGGACGGCGAGGAAGGACAGTTCCTCGGAGAGACCGAGCCCTATGACGCCATCATCCTCGACCTCGGCCTGCCGAAGGTGGACGGCGTCTCCGTCCTGACCGCCTGGCGCCGCGAGGGGCGCAAGACCCCCGTCATCATCCTGACGGCCCGCGACCGCTGGAGCGACAAGGTCCAGGGCTTCGACGCCGGCGCCGACGATTACGTTACGAAGCCCTTCCACATGGAAGAGCTCCTCGCCCGCGTCCGCGCGCTGCTGCGGCGCTCGGCCGGCCATGCCACGAGCGAGATCGCCTGCGGGCCCGTGAAGCTCGACACGCGCTCCGGCCGCGTGGCCGTGGACGGCAACCCGGTGAAGCTCACCTCCCACGAGTACCGGCTCCTGTCCTATCTCATGCACCATACCGGCCGCATCGTCTCGCGGGGCGAGCTGACCGAGCATCTCTACGACCAGGATTTCGACCGGGATTCGAACACCATCGAGGTCTTCATCGGCCGGCTCCGCAAGAAGCTCGGCGTCGACATCATCCAGACCGTCCGGGGCCTGGGCTATCTCCTCGACGCGGGCCAGACCAAGACGTGACCCGCCTGACGCCGCTCGTGCGCCGCTTCGCCAGCCGGCCCATCGCGGTTCGCCTCGCGGTCTCTTCCGTCTTCTGGAGCTTCGTGATCCTGCTGATCGCGGGGCTCATCCTCTCGACGCTCTACCGCGACAACACGGAGCGTGCCTTCGACCAGCGCCTCCTGGTCTACGCCAACACGCTCGCCTCCAACCTCGTCGGCCCCGGCGATCCCGACCGCGATCTCGGCCCCATCGGCGATCCGCGCTTCGAGCTGCCCCTGTCCGGCTGGTACTGGCAGGTGGCGCGGCCCAACGCGGCGCCCGGCGAGATCCGCTCCTCGAAATCCCTGTTCGGCGGTCAATTGCCGAACCTCGCCTCCGGGGACGACCGCTTCGGGCAGATCCGCCGCGGCTACGGCAAGGCGCCGGACGACCGCAATCTGCGCATCATCGAGCGCGACATCGATCTCGGCGAGGACGGACGTTACATCATCCGAGTCGCGGGCCCCGCCGACGAGATCGACGTTGCCGTGAGGGATTTCATCTTCGCGCTCACCGTCACCTTCGCGCTTCTCGGAATCGGCCTGGGCTTCACCACGCTCCTGCAGATCCGCTTCGGCCTCCGGCCGCTCGCCAATCTCCGCAGCGCGCTCGGCGCGATCCGGCGAGGGGAGGCGGAGAGGATCGTCGGCGAGTACCCCAGGGACATCTCCCCGCTCGCCAGCGAGCTGAACCTCCTCCTCGATACCAACCGCGAGATCCTGGAGCGCGCCCGCACCCAGGTCGGCAATCTCGCCCATGCGCTCAAGACGCCGCTGAGCATCATCATGAACGAGGCCGAGAACGCGCCCGAGGACGTTGCCGCAAAGGTCCGCGAGCAGGCGACGACCATGCGCGACCAGGTCAATTACTATCTCGACCGTGCCCGCGCCGCAGCGCTTGCCGGGACGCTCGGGACGCTGACCGAAGCCGAGCCCGTCATCGCGGGCCTCGCCCGCACCTTCGCCAAGATCTATCGCGACAAGGACCTGGAGGTCGAGCTGGCCATTCCGCCGGACCTGCGCTTCCGCGGCGAGAAGCAGGACCTTGAGGAGATGGCCGGCAACCTCATCGACAATGCGGCCAAGTGGGCCGCGCGCAAGGTCGTGGTGTCAGTGGAGATCCTGCGCGAGGACGACCGCCCCCGCTTCCGCCTGCTCATCGACGACGACGGGCCTGGACTGCCGGAAGCGGCGCGGGCGGAAGTGCTCAAGCGCGGCCGACGCCTCGATGAAACCAAGCCCGGCTCGGGGCTCGGCCTGTCCATCGTCAGCGATCTCGCGGCCCTTTATCGCGGCTCGTTGAGGCTCGATGCATCACCCATGGGCGGACTCAGGGCCATCCTCGAACTCCCCGGGGATAGGAGCGTCCCTTAAGGAGATTTACGCGTGACACCGTGCCACCGTCGTGCTTGAGGAAGACACGCGGTAAATAGGACTTTATGGTGATCTGGATCATTCTCCTGGCGATGACGGCGGCGGCCGTGATGGCGGTGCTTTGGCCGCTGTCACGGCATTACGCCGTGGCGAGGCAGGCGGACCCGGATACGCATTTCTACCGGGAGCAGGTCGCCGAGATCGAGCGCGACCTTTCGCGCGGCGTGCTTCTGCCCAGCGAGGCGGAAGCCGCCAAGGCCGAGGCCGGACGGCGCCTCCTGCGGGCCACGGGCCTGCATGGCGAGGCCTATGCGGCCGTCGGAGAACCGGCCCTGCGTCGTCGTCGCGCCGCCTCGACCCTGGCCCTGTCGATCATTCCGATCCTGGCGCTTGCGACCTATGAGATCTACGGCTCCCCGCAGGTGCTGGACCGGCCGACTGCCGCGCCCATGCCGCAGCAGGCCGGAAACATGGATTTCATGGCGGCGGTGAGCCAGATCGAGAGCCACCTGGCGAACAATCCGCAGGACGGCCGCGGCTGGGAGGTGATCGCTCCGGTCTATCTTCGCATGGGCCGGATCGACGATGCCGTGAAGGCCTATGAGGCGGCGGTCCGTTACCAGGCTCCCGATGCCGCCCGGCTGGCGAATTACGGCGAGGTCCTGGTGCTCGCCAAGGACGGCCTCGTCTCGGGCGAGGCGCAGGCCGCCTTCGAGCAGGCCATCAAGCTCGATGCGGCGTCGCCGAAGGCCCGTTTCTATCTCGCCCGCGCGGCCGTTCAGGACGGGCAGGTCGAGAAGGCGAAGGCCGCCTATGCGGAGCTGATCTCGCTCTCTCCGCCGGATGCGCCCTGGGTCGAGGCCGTGAAGCAGGAACTCGCCGCCCTCGACGGAGCTTCTCCGCCCGCCGGGCCGCAGGATTCGGCCCAGATCGGCCCGGAGGCGATCGCCGGCATGGTGGCGGGCCTCGCCAGCCGCCTGGAGGCGCAGGGCGGGACGGCCGAGGAATGGGCGCGACTGATGCGCTCCTATGCGGTTCTGGGGCAACGTGATAAAGCCATGGCCGCAACCCGGCGTGCCAGGGAAGCGCTCGCACAGGACTCCGCCGCATTGAAGACCATCGACGCGATGGCGCAGGAACTGAAACTGACCGACGCCCAGCCATGACGAGAAAACAACGCCGCTTGACCCTGATCGGTGTCGCAGGATGCGTCCTCGCGATTGCCCTCGGTCTCGTGCTCTACGCCATGAACGACACGATCGTATTCTTCAATTCGCCGGCCGATATCCAGGCGAAGAACGTGCAGCCCGGCACGCGCATCCGCCTCGGCGGTCTCGTGAAGGAGGGCTCCGTCCAGCGCGGCTCCGACCAGCAGATCACCTTCGAGGTCATGGACGCTGAGGCGGCCATCCAGGTGAGCTACAAGGGCCTGCTGCCCGACCTGTTCCGGGAAGGGCAGGGTGTCGTGGCCGAAGGCGTGCTCGTCAGCCCCAGCGTGTTCCGGGCCGATTCCGTTCTCGCCAAGCACGACGAGAACTACATGCCCCGCGAGGTTGCCGACACCTTGAAGAAGCAGGGCCACTGGCAGGGCGAGGCCAACGCTGCGCCCAAGACGCAGTAACGTGACGCAGTAGCAAGGGAGTTCCTTCGTGTTGGTCGAGGCCGGACATTTCGCACTCGCGCTGGCGCTGGGACTGTCCCTGATCCAGTTCCTCGTGCCGCTCTGGGGCGCGCGCGCCAACGATCCCGTGCTGATGGCCGTCGGGCCGGCGAGCGCGCTCGCGGTGCTGGCCTGCGTCGGGTTCTCGTTTCTCGCCCTGACCGTCGCCTATGTGGGCTCCGATTTCTCGGTGCTCAACGTCGTGCAGAATTCTCATTCGGCGAAGCCGCTGATCTACAAGATCTCCGGCGTCTGGGGGAACCACGAAGGCTCCATGCTGCTCTGGGTGCTGATCCTCGCCCTGTTCGGCGGCGTGGTGGCGGTGGCGCGAAACAGCATCCCCATGCGGCTGCAGGCGAACACGCTCGCGGTTCAGGCCTCGATCACCATCGCGTTCCTGCTCTTCATTCTCACCACATCGAACCCCTTTACGCGCGTCGTTCCGGCGCCGCTGGAAGGGCAGGACCTCAATCCGCTGTTGCAGGATCCCGGCCTCGCGATCCATCCGCCGCTTCTCTACATCGGCTATGTGGGCTTCTCGATCTCCTTCGCCTTCGCCTGCGCGGCCCTGATCGACGGGCGCATCGATGCGGTCTGGGCCAGGATCGTGCGCCCCTGGACGCTCGGCGCCTGGGCGTTCCTGACGCTGGGCATCGCCATGGGGTCCTACTGGGCCTATTACGAGCTCGGCTGGGGCGGGTGGTGGTTCTGGGACCCGGTGGAGAACGCCTCGCTCATGCCGTGGATCGCGGGCACTGCGCTCCTGCACTCGACCGTCGTGATGGAAAAGCGCGATGCGCTCAAAGTCTGGACGATCCTGCTCGCCATCCTGACCTTCTCCCTGTCGCTGCTCGGCACCTTCCTGGTCCGCTCCGGCGTGCTCACCTCGGTGCATTCCTTCGCGGTGGATCCGGAGCGCGGGATCTTCATTCTCGGCATCCTGATCCTGTTCATCGGCGGATCGCTGACGCTCTTCGCCTGGCGCGCACCGATGCTCAAGCAGGGCGGCCTGTTCGCGCCCGTCTCCCGCGAAGGTGCGCTCGTTCTCAACAATCTCTTCCTCGCCACCGCCTGCGCGACCGTGTTCATCGGCACGCTCTACCCGCTGGCACTCGAAGTGCTCACGGGCGAGAAGATCTCGGTCGGAGCGCCGTTCTTCAACTTCACCTTCCTGCCGCTGATCGTTCCGCTGCTGCTGCTGCTGCCGCTCGGCCAGACACTGGCCTGGAAGCGCGGCAACTTCCTCGGCACGGCCCAGCGCCTTTATGCCGTGTTCGGCATCGCGCTGCTGGCGACCCTCGCGCTGCTCGCGTTCCATCATGGCGGGCCGGTGGCCGCGCCGCTCGGGATCGGCCTCGGCGTCTATCTCGTTCTCGGCTCGCTCAACGAGATCTTCACCCGTTCCTGGTCCAGGGGCACGCCGCTCTCCGTCGCCTGGCGGAAGGCGCGTGGCCTGCCGCGCTCGGCCTGGGGCACGACCATCGCCCATGCGGGCGTGGGCCTCACCGTCATCGGCATCGCGGCGACCGCCTGGGGCGTCGAGACGATCGGCAGCCTGAGGCCCGGCGAGCGGCTCGCGGCCGGCGACTATGAAATCCGGCTCGAACGGGTCGTCCCGCGCGTCGAGGCCAATTACCGGGAGGATGCCGCCATCCTGACGGTCTTCCGCGCCGGGCGCGAGCTCGGCACTCTCGAGACCATGAAGCGCCTCTACGCGACCCGCGGCATGCCAACGACGGAAGCAGGCATCCTGACCACGGGCCTCGGTCAGGTCTATGCCAGCATCGGCGAGATGCAGGCGGACGGGTCCATCGGGATGAGGCTCTACCACAAGCCGCTCGTGCTGCTGATCTGGATCGGCGCCCTCGTGATGGCGGCGGGCGGCCTCCTGTCCCTCACGGACCGGCGCCTGCGCATCGGCGCTCCGGCGCGCGCGAAGGTCGCGCCGCCCGCAGCCGTGCCGGCGGAGTAGGCCATGCGCTTCGTCCTCGCCCTGATCGCAGCGCTCGCGCTCGGCGGCCCGGCTGTCGCCGTGCAGCCCGACGAGGTGCTCAAGGATCCCGCCCTGGAGAAGCGCGCCCGCGATATTTCGGCGGGCCTGCGCTGCCTCGTCTGCCAGAACCAGTCCATCGACGATTCCGACGCGCAGCTCGCCAAGGACCTGCGCGTCCTGGTGCGCGAGCGCCTCGTGGCAGGCGACACGGATGCCCAGGTGCGCGACTTCCTCGTCGAGCGTTACGGCGAGTTCGTCCTGCTCAAGCCCACCTTCGGAACGCACACCCTGCTGCTCTGGCTGACGCCCGCCCTGGTCCTGGTGCTGGGCGGCATCGGCGCCTACGCCGCCATGCGGCGGCGGCAGAAGCCCGCGGCCGCATCCCTCGACGAGGAGGAGCGGAAGGCGCTCGAGGACCTGCTCAGGCGCGACTAGGACGCTTGAAACCGCGCATCTGAACTTGCGGCGTTAAGCAGTTCGGATTCTTCCTGTGAGCATGCCATTGTGTCGCGGTGCCAAGCTTAAGCCCGGCTGATACCGAGCGCGCACGTCTCCCGATTTTTCGAGCGAAAGGCACGGTCGTGAAACTTGCGGCCTATGGATTCTGTCTGCTCATTCTTGCACTCCCTTTCGCGGCGCGGGCGAGCGAGAATCTCGTCGCCAAGCGCGAGGCCTGCCGCGTCGAAGCGCGCAGCCGCATCCTGCTCAAGGGCAAGATCGAGGTCGACGAGTATCGTCGCATCGTCGAGCGCCGCGCGGCCTATGTCACGCAATGCATCGCCCGGACCGTCGTGGCCCGAAGCGATGCTCAGCTCCCGCCGCAACGGGTGCTGAACGATGCGACGGAGAATCACGGCCGGAGCCTCGTCGCGTCGAGCCGGAGCGAGCCCCGCCGCCTTGCGCGGCCCGCGAAGCGGCACAAGATGAAGGCGGCGAAGCTCAGGGGCAGGAAGCCTGGAGTTCCGGCCCGCAGGCGCAGATGAGAGCCTCCCGGCAAACCTTACCAACATTTCATCTTCGGGTGAGGGTACTGTAAGGCTTGAGCCCCCATCTTGCTCCCATGACGAACCAATAAGTGTTCCTCAAGGAGAGACAAGATATGTCTGACAAGGTTTCCACTCCTGCCCGCAAGCGCACCGCAAAGTGGCTCAGCGCAGCGGCGGTCGCCGCGATCATCGCGGGCGGCGCCGTCCAGAGCGGCCTCGTTGCTCCCAACCCCGCCCATGCCGAACTGCGTTCCATGACCCAGCCGGTCCAGGGCGCCCCGTCCTTCGCGGACGTCATCGACCGGGTGAAGCCCGCCGTCGTGGCCGTGAAGGTCAAGATGCAGAACGTGGCCGACCGGGACAACGACGAGGGCGGTCAGCAATTCTCGATGCCCGACCTGCCTCCGGGCCATCCGATGGAGCGCTTCTTCCGCCAGTTCCGGGATCAGATGCCCGGCCGCGGCGAACGCGGCCCGCGCCAGGAGCGTCCCCGCCAGTTCGGGCAGTCCCTCGGCTCCGGCTTCTTCGTCTCGGCTGACGGCTATGTCGTGACCAACAACCACGTTGTCGAGAACGGCTCGGCGGTCGAGATCACCATGGACGACGGCAAGACCCTCGACGCCAAGGTCATCGGCACCGACCCGAAGACGGACCTCGCCCTGCTGAAGGTCGAAGGCAACGACTTCCCCTATGTTCGCCTGGCCTCCCAGAAGGCCCGGATCGGCGACTGGGTCGTCGCCATCGGCAACCCGTTCGGTCTCGGCGGCACGGTGACGGCCGGCATCGTCTCGGCCCAGCACCGCGATATCGGCGCCGGCCCCTACGACGACTTCATCCAGATCGACGCCTCGGTGAACAAGGGCAATTCCGGCGGCCCGACCTTCAACCTCTCCGGCGAGGTCGTGGGCGTGAACACGGCGATCTTCTCGCCGTCCGGTGGCAATGTGGGTATTGCGTTTGCCATCCCGGCGAGCACCGTCGAGAACGTGGTGGCGTCCCTGAAGGACAAGGGTTCCGTGACACGCGGCTTCATCGGCGTGCAGATGCAGCCGGTGACCAAGGAGATCGCCGAGGCCATCGGCCTCAAGGAGCCCAAGGGCGCCCTCGTGGCCGAGGCCCTCAAGGACAGCCCTGCCGCGAAGGCCGGCGTCCAGACCGGCGATACGATCATCGCCGTCGACGGGCAGCCGATCAACGAGGCCAAGGACCTGTCGCGCAAGATCGCGACCACCGCTCCGGGCAAGTCCGTGTCGCTCACGCTCTGGCGCCAGGGCAAGGAGCGGACCGTCACCCTCGAGGTCGGTACCCAGCCGAAGGGCGTCTGATCCACATTGAGTAGCGGGCACCAGGTTTGTAGTTGATTGCCCCTGACACCTGGTGTCTTCTGCCCACGGCAGGCTGGCCTCATCCCCCTCCAGGGCCGGCCTGCCGTCGGGCATCTCATCGCGTTACAAGTGGGCTCATGCGGATTCTCATCATCGAGGACGACAAGGAGGCAGCCTCCTATCTCGTCAAGGCGTTTCGCGAAGCGGGCCACATGGCGGACCATGCCGCCAACGGCCTCGACGGCTACGCCATGGCCGAGGAGGGCGATTACGACGTGCTCGTGGTCGACCGCATGCTGCCCAAACTCGATGGCCTTTCCCTGATCCGCTCCCTACGCGAGCAGCGGGTCGAGACGCCGGTCCTCATCCTGTCCGCCCTGGGCCAGGTCGACGATCGCGTGAAGGGCCTGCGCGCGGGCGGCGACGATTATCTCCCCAAGCCCTATGCCTTCTCCGAGCTCCTGGCCCGCGTCGAGGTCCTCTCGCGCCGGCGGGCCTCGGCCCCTAGCGCGGAGCCCACGGTCTATCGCATCGCCGATCTCGAACTCGACCGCCTGTCCCACCGCGTGACGCGCTCCGGCCATGAGATCGTGCTTCAGCCGCGCGAGTTCCGCCTGCTCGAATACCTGATGAAGAACGCCAACCAGGTGGTCACCCGCACCATGCTGCTGGAGCACGTGTGGGACTACCACTTCGATCCTCAGACCAACGTGATCGACGTTCACGTGTCGCGGCTGCGCGCCAAGATCGACAAGGGCTTCGACAGCCCGCTGATCCACACCATCCGCGGGGCGGGCTACATGGTGCGCGTCGGCCAGGAGGGGGACGAGGAATGAGCGTGAAGCGATGAACGCCTTCATGAGCGCCCTCGGCAAGCTCGTCCGGACGACCGCCTTCAAGCTGTCCTTCGCCTACCTCCTCATCTTCACCATCTTCGCCTTCGTGGGCTTAGGCTATGTAGCCTGGAACGCCCAGCGGCTCCTCACCGAGCAGTTCGTGTCGACCATCGAAAGCGAGATCGACAGCCTGTCCAGCCTGTACAGGTTCGGGGGCCTGCGCCGTCTCGTGACCAGCGTCGAGCGTCGGTCGCGGGCGCCGGGCGCCTTGCTCTACCTCGTCACGACGGACACGGGCGAGCGCGTCGCGGGCAACGTGGGCGCCTTGCCTCCGGACGTGCTCAGCCGGACCGGCCAGTTCGAGACGCTCTACAACCGCACGGACGAAACCGAGGCGCGGCCCGATATGGCCATCGTGCGCGTCTACCTCCTGCCCGGCGGGTTCAGGCTCCTCGTCGGACGCGACATCGAGGAGAGCAGGCGCCTCCAGGAGGTCATCTATCGCGCGTTCGGATATTCGCTGCTCTTCATCGTGGTGCTCGGCTGCGTCGGCGGCTGGTTCATCACCCGGCGCGTCCTGAAGCGCGTCGACGACATGACAGAGACCACGCGCCACATCATGACGGGCGACCTCGGCGGGCGGCTGAAGATCGCCGGAACCGGCGACGAGCTCGATCGTCTCGCCCAGAACCTCAACGACATGCTCGACCGCATCGGCGAGCTGATGCGCGGCATGCAGGAGGTTTCGGACAACATCGCCCACGACCTGAAGACGCCCCTGACGCGCCTGCGCAACAAGGCCGACGAGGCCCTGCGCACCTCGAACACGCCCGACGAGCTGAAATCCGCCCTCGAAGCCACCATCGAGGAGAGCGACAACCTCATCCGCATCTTCAACGCGCTGCTCATGATCGCCCGCCTGGAAGCCGGCAACGCCCGCGAGGGCCTGGCTGATTTCGATGCCGCCGAGGCGGTGCGGGACTTGGCGGAACTCTACGAGGCGCTCGCCGAGGAGGCGGGTGTGTCGCTCACCGTCTCGGTGGAGGACGACCTCCCGATCCATGGCAGCCGCGAGCTCCTGGGCCAGGCCATGGCGAACCTCCTCGACAATGCCCTGAAGTACGGGTCTGCCGCAGGCGGGGAGGCTCAGGCGATCAGCGTCTCGGCCCACCGGAACGACGGCGAGATGCGGATCGTGGTGGCCGATCGCGGCCCCGGCATTCCGGAAACCGACCGCAGGCGCGTCCTGGAGCGCTTCGTCCGCCTCGAGACGGCCCGTTCGCGCCCCGGCTTCGGCCTTGGCCTCAGCCTGGCCGCCGCCGTCGCCCGGCTCCATGGCGGAACCCTGCTGCTGGAGGACAACGGGCCCGGGCTGCGGGTGATTCTGTCCCTGCCCCTGAAATCCGTCGAACTGCCGCAGCCTCCACTGCAATCTGCCGCCTGAATTCCGAAGTTGGGATCGTGACGCCACTTTTCGATTGCCTCCGGCTCCCCGGCGTGAACACTCAAGGCGCCCGCAGATACCCGATGGATTGGCCGTGCCGGACCAGACGAAATCCCTTCTCGATCGCCTGACGAAAGCCCCGCTGGTTGCGGATACGAAACGCGCGAAGGCCCAGCTGGCGGATTTCGTCAAGCGTGTCCGGGACGAGCCTGACGCGCAGGCGCTCTCAGGCCCTCTCGAGGGCGGGCCGCTCCGCGATCTTCTCCTCGGCCTTGCCGATCATTCCACCTTCCTCTGGCAGCTCGTCGTCACCGATCCGGCCCGGATGGCGCGTCTCGCCTTCGCCGCGCCGGAGGAAGCGCATCGCGCCATCATCCAGAGCCAGTCGAATCTCTTCCGCGAGGTGCGGTCGGGAGCGATGACGCGCAACGAGGCGGTGCGCGCATTCCGCCAGAATCGCAACGCCCATGCGCTTCTCGTGGCCCTCGCCGATATCGGCGGTCTCTGGAGCACGGAAGAGGTCACCCGGGCCCTGTCCGATTTCGCCGATGCCTCCGTGTCCGGCGGCGTGAACCTGGTGCTGACCGAGACGGCCGATCTCGGACGCATCGACCTCAAGGATCCCGATTCTCCCGGCGAAGGATCGGGCTTCACCGTGCTGGCGCTCGGCAAGCACGGCGCGGGCGAGCTCAATTACTCGAGCGACATCGATCTCGTCATCTTCTTCGATCCCGAGACGACGGCGCTGAACGAGGCGTCCGAGGCGGCGACGGTCTATACGCGCATCGCCCAGCAGCTCGCCAAGCTTCTGCAGGAGCGCACGGCGGACGGCTATGTGCATCGCGTCGATTATCGCCTGCGCCCCGATCCGGGCTCCACGCCGACGGCCATGTCGCTGTCGTCGGCCTATGTCTATTACGAGACGGTCGGGCAGAACTGGGAGCGCGCCGCTTTCATCAAGGCGCGTCCCGTGGCGGGCGACCTCGGGCTCGGCGAGGCTTTCCTGAAGGAGCTTCGGCCCTTCATCTGGCGCAAGTACTTCGACTTCGCCTCCATCGCCGACGTGCATGCCATGAAGCGGCAGATCCACGCGGTGCGCGGCCATGACGAGATCGCGGTCGCGGGCCATGACATCAAGCTCGGACGCGGCGGCATTCGCGAGATCGAGTTCTTCGTGCAGACGCAGCAGCTCGTGTTCGGCGGGCGCAGACCGGCCTTGCGCGGGCGGCGCACCCTCGACATGCTCAAGGCCCTGCATGACGAGGGCTGGATCACCGCGCAGGCGCGCGACGAACTCTCCGACGCCTATCGCTTCCTGCGGACCATCGAGCACCGGCTGCAGATGGTGGCGGACGAGCAGACGCAGCGCCTGCCCGCCGACGAAGAGCCGCTGAAGCGCTTCGCCAGGTTCTGCGGCTATCCGACCTTGAAGGCCTTCTCCAAAGCCCTGACGGATCAGGCGAAGATCGTGCAGGGCCATTACGCGCTGCTCTTCGAGGAGGGGCCGGAGCTCGCCTCCGATGCGGGCAGTCTCGTCTTCACTGGAACGGCGGACGATCCCGAGACGCTCGCCACGCTCCAGCGCCTCGGCTTTCGCGAGCCCGAGCGGGTGGCGGAAACGGTGCGGGGCTGGCATTTCGGCCGCAGGCCCGCGATCCAGAGCGCCCGCGCCCGCGAGGTGCTGACCGAACTGACGCCGGCCTTGCTCGCGGCCCTCGGCGGCACGGCCGATCCCGATGGCGCGCTCGCCGCTCTCGACAGCGCTTTCGGCCGCATGCCCGCCGCCGTCGAGCTTCTCACCATTCTCCAGTCCCATGACAGGCTGCGCCTGCGCTTCGCGGATCTCCTCGGCACCGCGCCGCGCCTTGCCAACACGGTGGCGCAATCCCCGCACGTGCTCGACGTGCTGATCGACCCGGCCTTCAACACCCCGCTCGTCGACGAGGCGGCCATCGAAGAGCAGGTGCGCCAGGTCATCGGCCATCCGGAAAGCTACGAGGACTTCCTCGACCGGTCCCGCGACGCGGCGCGGCAGATGCGCTTCATCACCGGTGCGCGCCTTCTCTCCGACATCATTTCACCGGCGCAGGCCGGCGAGGCCTATGCCGCCGTCGCCACCGCCATCGTCCGGACGTCGTTCGAGCGCGTGCGGCAGGAATTCGAGGCCGAGCACGGCACGGTGCCGGGCGCCGAGATCGCGATCCTCGGCCTCGGCCGTCTCGGCACGAAGGAGCTCACGGCAGGGTCCGATCTCGATCTCGTCGTCATTTACGATTTCGACGAGAAGCGGCGCGAAAGCACGGGAGCGCGTCCGCTCGACGTGGTGGTCTACTTCACGCGCCTGACCCAGCGCCTCGTCGCCGCGCTCACGGTGCCGACGCGGCGCGGCCTGCTCTACGAGGTGGACCTGCGCTTGCGCCCGCAGGGCGGGAAGGGGCCGGTCGCCTCGCAGTTCAAGGGCTTCATGGCTTATCAGCAGGGCGAAGCCGACCTGTGGGAGCACATGGCCCTGACCCGTGCTCGCGTGCTGGCCGGCGACAGCGACTTCGGCGCGAAGGTGCAGGCGGCGGTGCGGCAGGTCGTGAGCATAGAGCGGGATCCGGCAAACGTCTTCGCCGAGGTCCGCTCCATGCGCGAGCTCATCGCGCAGGAAAAGGGCGACGAGGATCCGTGGGACCTCAAGCTCGCGCGCGGCGCCTTGACCGATCTCGACTTCATCGCGCAGGGGCTCATGCTCGCCCACGGCGCGGCGCATCCCTCCCTCATCGGCCGTGCGACGGAAGGGACCTTCCTGGAAGCGTCCAGGGCCGGCCTCATCGACGAGAACAGCGCTCGGGTTATTGTGGAGGCGCACCGCCTGTTCAACGCGATCTTCCAGTGGCAGCGCCTCACCATCGAAGGACGCTTCGACCCGGCCTCCGCCCCGCCCGCCATCCTCAGGCGGCTCGCGAGTGTCGCCGGCCTGCCGAACCCGAACGTGCTCCTGCACCACCTGAAGGAGACGCAAGGCCAGGTCGCCTCGCTCTACAAGCAGGTACTGACGGTTGAATCAGGCCGGAAATCCACAGTGCGCCGAACCTGATCGGCGGGCTCGGAATCCTGAAAAGGCGATACGCTGGATTGCCCTGTGCCAAGCATGGCCGTTGAACTGCCGTAAGAGAGGGTCTGCGGCCCTCGCGCCTGACGTTCCGGTCTATAATTGTATATCTCCATTATATCGTAAGAATTTTTTGATGATAAGTTGATATACGTCAATGTTATTATATGATTTAGTTAATGTTTTGTCTAAGATTACTAAAGATAAAAGATAGTTATGCTATCGAAAATTGGCTTTATATTTATTTTAAAATGCAGAACTTCAGGTTGTGTTTCGGAATTATTTTAAGATGTGTCTAAAATCACTTGTCATAGCCCATCATAGATATATTGTTTCGATTGTTCATGGCTGAACAATGAGGTTGGCCTTTTGAGCGAAACCCTGCCCGAGGGTCGGCCCCTGCCGACCACGGCAGGCCCGTTCACAAGGCCATCGTCCAAAGGGGGCAGGTGTATGGCCACGGTCGAGGATATTTTCTTGCAGGAGCTGCTGCGCGTGTTCAACAACACGGGCGGCGGTGGCGTCGCTTATGGCGGCACGGGGCAAACCGGAACCATCACCGGCAATCCGACGGGCGGCAGCACGCAAAGTCCTGGGTCAACCGATCCCTATGCGGGCATCACGGTCGTCTACAATCCGGTCAAGGATCAGATGACGACAGTCGATTCGTCTCTTCTCCTGAGTGTGACAACGGCGGAGGGTGTTCCAATCTTCTACGGCGAAGAGATGGTCCTTAACCTATCTCCTAGGATCGTTCAGGGCGAAGAGCTGATCCTTTATTTGTCGCCAGCACCCAAAGTTGTTCAAGGCGAAGAGCTGATCCTTTATTTGTCGCCAGCACCCAAGGTTGTTCAAGGTGAAGAGCTGATCCTTCACTTGTCTCCTGCCCCCGAAGGTGGGGTGCACGGTACGATCCAAAGGCGCGATAAACTCGGTGTGCTGCAGATCGTTGAGTTCAATATCGCATCCGACGCCAACGATATTCTCTCTGGAAACGGGATACTTGACGGTCGTGCCGGCAACGATGGTCTGACCGGCGGCGTGGGCAACGACACACTCGATGGCGGCACAGGCAACGACTGGCTCGATGGTGGCGCGGGCGGCGATGTGCTCGACGGCGGGGCCGGCTGGGACGTGGTGTCGTACCAGAGCGCCACGGGCGGGGTTGCGGTCGACCTCACCACCAACGCCAATGGCGGCGCGGCCGCCGGCGATACGCTCAGCAACATCGAAGTGGTGCAGGGCTCGAATTTCGACGATACGCTGATCGGCGTTCATCGCGGCGGCGGCCATGGGGTCGAGCTGCACGGCGAAGGCGGCAATGATCATATGCGCGGAGCAGCGGGCGGAGACCGTCTTTATGGCGGCGCCGGCAACGACTGGATCGCCGGGCTTGAGGGAACCGATATTATAGATGGCGGCGACGGCAATGACGTGGTCGGCGGCCAGGAGGGCAACGACACGCTCTCCGGTGGTGCCGGCGATGACGAACTCTGGGGCGGCTCCGGCGATGACATCGCGCACGGCGATGCCGGCAACGATGCGATCCGCGGCGAGGACGGCAACGACAAGCTCTATGGCGATGCCGGCAACGACTGGATCGCCGGCCAGGGCGGCAATGATTTTGTCGATGGTGGCGAGGGCAACGATGTGGTCGGCGGCCAAGAGGGTAACGACACGCTCAATGGCGGCAGCGGCAGCGACGAGCTGTGGGGCGGCAGCGGGGCGGACTGGTTCCTGTTCGACGCGCCGCTCGGAGCTGGCAACGCGGATCGGATCATGGACTTCTCCGCGGCCGAGGGTGACATGATCATCCTCAACCGCAACGTCTTCTCGGCGCTCGGAATCGGCCTGCTGTCGAGCTCGGCGTTCAAGGTCGGCGCGGCGACCTCGACGTCGCATAAGATCCTGTACAACTCCTACACCGGCGACCTGTCCTACGACGTCGACGGCTGGGGCGCAGCGGCGGCGATCAAGATCGCGCAGCTCAATCCTGGCACGGCGCTCAGCGCGTCGAACTTCTTCATCGTGTAAGTCGCGGCACTGCGTGCTCATCGCGCGCAGATAGCAATAGTCAAAGGCGCAGCTTTTCGCTGCGCCTTTTCGTTTGTGATTGCGGAGGCGGTGAATTCCTCCCAAGAGCGTAGGGGCGCCTGCCGGTCAGGATTTGCACTGCTGACGGACGGCGCGTCCGTTCATCAAGCCGCCGCGTCGGCGAGGGCGATTTCGGCGCTGGTGCTTTCCGCCATGGGCAGGTGCACCAGCACGATGGTGCCGACGCCCTCCTGGCTCCGGATGCGCAAGGATCCGCCGTGGAGCTCGGCGAGGGAGCGGGCGATGGCGAGGCCGAGGCCCGAGCCCTTGTAGCTCTTCGAGAACTCGGTCTCGACCTGCTCGAAGGGCTGGCCGAGCTTGTGCAGGGCATGATCGGGAATGCCGATGCCGTTGTCCTCGACATAGATGTTGACGGCGTTGCCGGCCTGGCGGGTCCGCACCGTGATGCAGCCGCCCTCGCTGGTGAACTTCGTCGCGTTCTGGAGCAGGTTGACGAGGATCTGGTGCAGCGCGCGCTCGTCGGCCGGCACGATGATGTCCTCAGGGCTTACGTCGACCGTGACGGAGAGGTTCTTGGCCTTGGTCTGCTCGCCCACGAGCTTGAGAGCACGCTGGATCGAGGAATGAACCTCAATCGGCTGCTTGGTGAGGGATGTGCGTCCCGCCTCGATGCGCGACATGTCGAGAATGTCGTTGATCACCGACAGGAGGTATTCGCCGCTCGAGCGGATGTCCGAGCAGTATTCCTCGTACTTCTCCGAACCGAGCGAGCCGAAGATGCCGCTCTGCATCACTTCGGCGAAGCCGATGATGGCGTTGAGCGGCGTGCGCAGCTCGTGGCTCATGTTGGCGAGGAATTCCGACTTCGCCCGGTTGGCGCTCTCGGCCTGAGCCTTCTGGTCGAGGTAGCGTTCGGCGAGATCCGCGAGCTGATGCGTCTGCGCCTCGAGCTTCTGGCGCGACTGCTTGAGGTCGAGAACCGTCGCGATGAGCTCCTTCTCGGACTCGACAAGGCGATGCTCGTGGCGCTTGAGCGCGGTGATGTCCGTGCCGACCGACACGTAGCCGCCGTCCTTGGTGCGGCGTTCGTTGATCTGCAGCCAGCGGCCGTCCTGCAGGCGCGCCTCGAAGGTGCGCGCGCCCACGTCCTGCTGCTCGCGGCGCAGGAACTGGTGCTGCACCTCCGGCGGACGTCCGAGCGCCATCACCTCCGCGTAGGACTTGCCCTGGAGATTGGCATCGGCCGGCAATTCGTGCAGCTTCTGGAACTTCGAATTGCAGAGCACGAGGTTGTTGTTGGCGTCCCACAGCACGAAGGCCTCGGAGATCGCCTCGATGGCGTCGTGCAGGCGGGCGTCGGCCTTCGCGGTCTTTTCTTCCAGGCCGCGCTGCTCGGTCACGTCCACGGCGATGCCGACGAGATGGCTCGCCGCATCGTCCGGATCGTTCATCAGCTCGGCGCGGGCACGCAGCCACACCCAGTCGCCCGTGATGCTGCGGATGCGGAATTCGTAATCCACGAGCGAGGTGCTGGCGGAGGCGAGCTGCTCGGCGAGGGTGAAGAGGTCCTGATCCTCGGGATGGATCATGGCATTCACTTCGCCGAAGGAGAGGAACTCGTCCTGGCGCTCGTAGCCCAGGAGCTCGTACATCGAGTCGGACCAGTAGATGCGGCCGCGGCCGATATCCCAGTCCCACAATCCGCAGCGCCCGCGGTTGAGCGCGGAGTCGATCCTGTCGCGCACCTTCTCGCAGACCTCGTCGGCGGCGCGGGCGCGGTTCGCCTGCATCACATAAGCGACGCCGATGCCGAGCAGAACCACGATCGTGGCGCCGAGCAGCGAGACATGGCCGATGGTGCGCGTCCACCAGCCGGAGAGAATGTGCGGCATCGGCTGAACGAGCGCGATCTGGCCGGAGGAGGCGTGGAGCGCGCGGACGGTCGCCATCCCCTCGGAGCCGCCGGGAAGCTTGATGGTCATGACGCCGGCGCGGTCCGCGAACAGCATCAGGGGCTGCGCCTCGCCGAGGATGTCCGTCAGCTTCGCCGGAGCTTCTTCCATGGGCGGGTGGACCGCCAGAATCATGCCGGCCTGGTCGACAAGCATAAGGGTGCGGTTCTGGGTCAGGGCGCTCGGCGGCATGTCCTTCGCCAGGCGCTCGAGCTGAGCCGCGGCCTGCGCGCGGTCGGCCGGCGCACGGGCCGTGCCGAGCTTCGCGGCCGAGAGCGACGCGATGATGTCGATGTCGTTGATGGCGTCGAAAAGCGTGTCCTTGCGGCCGTCGCGGATCTGGATCCAGGCGCTGCCGGCAAGCGTGACGAGAAACAGGATCAGGAGGGCAGGGACTGCGAGCCTCAGCAGAGGCTCATATTGCTCAAGCCGTCGATAGGCCGGGTTCGCGTCTGATCGCGTTACCCCTAGAATCGTACCCGCGCGTGCGGGTACGCATGCGGTCACCGCCCCCGCCATGCGATGCTACCTCCGGAACCACTTTCGTCCTGTTTCGGAGGACGTGCCGCATCTCTCCGAATCACTAACAATAGAATCTTGAGCGGGTGATTTGTCTAGTTAGTAGAACCCGAACGTTAATAAAAAATTTCCCATCCATACTTCCCTTGGGGAAATCGGGGGAAAACCCGTAACCTATTCAAGCGACTGGCTTATTTCGGCTGCCCATCGTCGAGGGATCGACTCACGATATCCCCTACATCGCGGGAAAGATTGGGCTTTTGCGCGATCGAACGCAGGGCCTGTTCCGCATGCGACCGGCGGGTGAGCTCCATCATGCGCCACGTGCTGAAGGCGGTCAGAAGACGGGCCGCGAGCTGCGGGTTCAGTTCGTCCGTGCGCAGGACGATCGAGGCCAGGAAGCGATAGCCTGCTCCGTCGGCCCGATTGAACTGAACCTGGTTCAGCATGGCGAAACTGCCGATGAGCGCGCGCACGCGATTGGGATTGGCAATGGAGAAGGCGGGGTGCTGCATCAGACCCTTGACCCGCTCCAGGGTGCCGTCCTCCGGGATTGCAGCCTGCAGCGTGAACCACTTGTCGAGCACGAGAGGCTCGTTGCGATAGCGGTCGCCGAACCTGGCAATGGCTTCCTCGCGTACCGCGCCGGGCAGGGTGGTCAGAACGCTCAGCGCGGCGAGACGGTCGGTCATGTTGCTCGCGGATTCGAGCTGCTGGACGGCGAGCGCTTCGCCCATGGACGGATCGGCTGCGGCGAGAAGGTCGAGGGATGCATTGCGCAGGGACCGCCGTCCGGCGCTGGCCGCATCCGGGCTGTAGGGGCCTGAATCGGTCAGCGATTCATTGAAGCGCCGCAGGTGCTCGGCGCAGCTCTGTCCGATGCGGCGCCGCAACTGCAAGCGAGCCTGGTGGATGGCGTCAGGGTCCACATCCTGCCCGATCTCCTGCGCAATATCCGCTTCGCTGGGCAGGGTGACGACAAGGGCCGCGAAGGCCGGATCGTCCAGGGCATCCCTGTCCATGAAGGCGCCGAGAGCCCGGGACAGGCCATCGATCTCCGCGTCGGCGACGTGAATGCCCTTCGCGCGGGAAGCCAGCAGACGCATGCCGACAGTCTGGGCCGCCTGCCAGCGATTGAAGGCATCCGAGTCGTGCTTGAGAAGAACGAGCAGCTCCTCGTTCGGAAGATCGAGCGAGACCTTGACCGGAGCCGAGAACCCTCGGAGCAGGGACGGGACGGGCAGGGACGTGACGCCCGTGAAGGTGATGCTGTCCTCCGGCTTGTCGAGCAGGAAGACACCGCGCGAATCCACGCGCTCGCAGGCGGCGTCGGTCGAAGTTCCGTCATGGGAGACCAAGCCCAGCACGACCGGGATGGCCATTGCGTCCTTCTTCGGCTGGCCGGGCGTCGGACGGGTGCTCTGCTTGAAATCGAGGCGGTAGGTCTTCGCATCGGGGTCGTAGTTCCCCTTCACGCTGACGCGTGGTGTGCCGGATTGCTCGTACCAGCGGGCGAAGTGGGACAGGTCCCGGCCCGTCACGTCGGCGAAGGCGCTCAGGAAATCCTCGACCGTGGCGGCCATGCCGTCGCAGCGCTCGAAATAGAGATCCATCCCGCGCCGGAAGTCCTCGTCGCCGATGATCGTCTTGAGCATGCGGACGATCTCTGCGCCCTTCTCGTAGACCGTGGCCGTGTAGAAGTTGTTGATCTCGCGGTACTGGCTCGGGCGCACAGGATGCGCGAGGGGACTCGAATCCTCCAGGAACTGCCGCGCCCGCAGGGTCTTCACCTCGGCAATGCGATGCACGGGGCGGGAGCGCTCGTCCGAGGAGAATTCCTGGTCGCGGAAGACCGTCAGGCCTTCCTTCAGGCAGAGTTGGAACCAGTCGCGGCAGGTCACGCGGTTCCCGGTCCAGTTATGGAAGTACTCGTGCGCGATGATCGCCTCGATATTGGCGTGGTCCATGTCCGTCGCTGTCTCGGGACTGGCCAGGACGTACTTGTCGTTGAAGATGTTGAGGCCCTTGTTCTCCATCGCGCCCATGTTGAAGTCGGACACGGCCACGATGTTGAACACGTCGAGATCGTACTCGCGGCCGAAGACCTTCTCGTCCCAGCGCATGGAGCGTTCGAGCGCGTC